>NZ_JBGGWA010000011.1:0-300681 GCF_041321145.1 Paraburkholderia sp. IW21
GGGCCACTGGCCCCTCCAAGCCGGGGGAGCCGCTTAGCATTAGCGGTTTGAGCCGCTTTCTTTTGCCTACTTTTCTTTGCGGCGGCAAAGAAAAGTAGGTGCCCCCCCGCACAGGGGGAACGCTAATAGACCACTAACAAATCAAGGAAAGGCCAACACCAAAGACAAACAGACAACAAGCGCCGCGAAGGCAAAAAAAAAACTCAGCTCGACTTAACAACAACCGTACAAGTAATCCCAGCAGCAAGCACAACCCCCTCCGGCACAGAATCAATCTTCACCCTTACAGGCACCCGCTGTGCCAACCTGACCCAGTTAAAAGTCGGATTCACATCCGCCAGCAACTCGCGGCTTTCCGGATTATCCCGATCATAAATCCCTCGAGAGATGCTCTCGACGTGCCCCTGCAGGGTGCCACCACTCATCAGCCGAACTTCAGCCTTATCGCCGATGCGAACATGAGGAAGCTTAGTCTCCTCAAAATACCCATAAACCCAGAATGAGTGGCTATCGACAATCGCCAGCTTGGCCGACCCAGCAGTCGCATAGTCCCCGCGAAATACATTCAGGTTGGTGACATAGCCATCAACCGGCGAAACCACCCGAGTCCGTTCGAGATTCAATTTGGCCGCATCGAGCGCAGCCAGCGCTTGCTGATACGAAGCCTCGGCAGCAGAAGCCGTGTGCGTGGCATTCTCACGACTCTCCTTGGACACGACCAACGCATCCATATCCGCACGCCGTTGCGCATCGTCCCGCTTCATCTGCAACTCGGCCTTGCGAGCCGCAACCGCCGCCTGCGCCTGTTCGACAGCAATCGCATAGTGCGAGGGATCGATCTGCATCAACAGATCGCCTTTCTTCACCAATTGATTGTCCTTCACAGGCAAATCGACGACCGCGCCCGATACATCCGGCGCCACATTCACAATCTCAGCGCGCACGCGCCCATCGCGTGTCCAGGGCGCATCCATGTAATGAACCCACAACACGCGCCCAATCAAAATCGCGACGATAAAAATAATGGCTGTCGCGACGAAGCCCACAATATTTCGGATGGTCATGTTTCGGCTCTGATCAACGATAAACGGCGAGACCCAGCACGCCGCACACACACACGAGCAAGCTGGCCCGGAACAAGGACGGATGCCACACCACGCGATACAAGCCCGTATAGGCAATCACGCGGTCCAACACCCAGGTAAGCGCGGCGCCCGCGATGAACAGCAGCACGATGGCCGGCACGTAGGCGTCGAAAACGGCGATGTCACGTGGCATGACGAACTCCTTCTGACGCGCCGGTTCGTCCGCTCATCAGCGGTTCAAGCGGTGATTGCGGATCGAGCAGCGCGGTACGAATGAAATGCAGTTGACTCAAAATACGTTGCAGTTGCTGCCGCTCTTCACGCGGTGGCGTGAAGGTGGCCAGCATCTGTTGAACCGCGGCGATCGCGTCGGCGGTCGCGGACAACGCCCGGTCGAAGTGGTCCGCACGCGGCCGCTCGAATAGCGTGGTCAGCGCATCGCGCATCGCGCGCAGCGAGACGCGCCACGGCATCGACTTCGCGTAGCGTGCGTCGGCGGGCAGGGCGGCCACTTCGCGGCGCAGGTCGATCACTGCGTTGCCCACTTCGAGTACCGAGAAGAGCCAGCGCAAGGTGTCGCGTTTGAGCTCGGGCTCGTTCTGCGCGAGCGCGTTGATCTGGAACATCAGATCGCGCGCGCCGCTCTCGAAGCGCGAACGCACCCGTCTCATGCCGGCACGGCTCGCCAGCGCCACCTGGCGGCGCAGGTCGATCAGCAGGCGGTTGCGCAGCCAGGGCGTCGACGGCGGCAGCAATACGGCAAAGGCAATCGACGACACCAGCATCGACAGCACCAGCGCTATCGCATCGTTAAGGGTGCCGCTCGGATCGTAATGCATCACGTTGTCCGGGCCGGCGAGGAAGCAGAAGAAAATGCAGTAGCCGACGCCGTAGCCCGCTAGCGCCGGGCGCGTCGTCATGAATACACCGAGCAGCAGGAACGGCGTGAGCGCGGCGCACAGCAGCGGAAAACCGTCGATGTGCGGAAACACGCCGTACACGGCGATCATCCCCATCACCGCGGCGGCCAGCGTGCCGCCGGCCATCTGAAACGCGGTGCGTTTCGGATTCGGCGAAGACGACGCCAGCGCGCACACTGCCGCGGCGTTCAACGTCAAGGTCGAGCCGCTCGGCCACGCGGTCGCGATCCAGAACGCGCCGAGCACCATCATGACGAGGGCCGCGCGCACGCCGGCGACGCCCGCTGCCATTCCGTTCGTCTTCGGTTCGTAACGCTCGATCCAGCGCTCGCGTTCGTGCGTGTCGACGGCAAGCGACGCATACGTGGCCGCGTACGCGTGCAGATCGTCGATGAAGCGGTACAGCAGTTCGGCGGCTGTGTCGAAGTCGAGCAGCGGTGCGTCCGGCAGCGTTTCCAGTGCGGCGCGTGTCGCGCGCACCCGTTTGGGCAGTTCGGCTTTGTAGGCGTCGAGTTGCGCGGCGGCGTGGGCGGCATCCGCGGCGCTCAGCACGGGTTCGCCGGACTTCGCGAGCAGCGGGGCGATTTCCTTGAAGTACGGTTCCAGCGCTTCGATCGCGACGGTCGCGCCGCTCGTGTTCGTATCGCGCAGCCGGTTCATCAACTGATGCAGCGCGTGAAAGCGCGTCGACGCGGTCATGAACTCGCTGTTCAGGCGCGCAAGACGTCCACCGCGCATCCGCGAATCAGGACCTTCGAACACGGCGACACTACGCGCGGCTTCGAAACCGACGATGTCGGCGACAAAGCGCGCGTTGGTCGCTTCGATCTGCGCGCGGTCGTTGCGGCCGGCCAAAGAGGCCGAGACATACTCGACGAACGCCGAGAACCGTGCGCGCACGGTGCCGCGCATCTGCAAGCCGGCGAACTGCGGAAACACCAGCCCACTGACGGCGCCCGCGCAGACGATGCCGACCACCACTTCGGCCACCCGCGTGAGCGCGCTCAGAAACGCGCCGTCCGGATGCTGCGAAGCCGGAATGCCGATCAGCGCGGCGGTATAGCCGGCCAGCACGAAACCGTACGACTTGAAATTACGGTTGCGCGCGGCACCCGCGGTGCAGATGCCGACCCAGATCGCGGTCGAGATGATGAATAATTCCGGCTGCTGCGCGAACAGGCCGATCAACGCGAGCATCACGACGAGGCCGACCAGCGTGCCGCAAATCCGGTAGAAGCTCTTGGCGAACACCATCCCGCTTTGCGGCTGCATCACGATGAACACGGTGGTCATGGCGGTGCGCGGTTGCGGCAGGTCGAGTTTCATCGCGATGCCGAGCGCCAGAAAGCAGGCGGCAAGCGCCTTGAACAGATAGACCCACGTGAGACCGTCGGTACGCGCCCAGTCGGCGGCGGCTGCATACAACGCAGCGAACGACGCCGGGCGTGAAGCGGGAGAGGAGGCGGCTGACATGGTCGGCTTCCTTACTCAGCCGCGGCTGCGCGGGAGGTCGCGGCGGCGGTCGACCCTGCCGCTACCGCCTTGCCTTTCCCATGCGCCGGCAACGTCTCATTTGCCTGCGGGCCATTGGCCGGTTCGTCCAGACCGCCGCCCAAAGCCGTGACCAGCGACGCATGCGCGCCGAGGCGCTCGGCCTGAATCTTCGCGACACCTTCCTGCGCGCGCAACAACTGGCTTTGCGCGACCAGCACGTTCAGATAGTCGGTCAGACCGCGTCGATACCCTTCGCGCGACAGGTCGTAGTTCTTGCGAGCCGCCGCAACCGACCGGTCGGCGTCTTGCGCCTGGGTCGTGAGCGAACGGATCCGGATCACCTGATCGGCGATGTCCTTCAGTGCGCCGACGATCGACTGGTTATAGCGGTCGACCGCCTCGTCGTAACCTGCCGACGCCGCGCCGAGCTGCGAGCGCAAGCGCCCGCCCTCGAAGATCGGCAGCGACAGCGCCGGACCCGCGCTCCAGCTATGCGACGGGTTCTTCAGGAACTGGAACAGCGGGCCCATTGCCGCATACCCGCCGATCGACGCCAGCAGGTTGATGTCCGGATAGAAGTTGGCCTTGGCGACGTCGATGCCGCGCGCTTGCGCGGCCACCGTCCAGCGCGCGGCGACCACGTCCGGCCGATGGCCGATCAGGTCCGCGGGCACGGCGCTCGGCAGACCGGCGGGCGCGTTGTCGAGCGAGAGCGTCGGACGCTGGATCGCGTCACCCGCGCCCGGACCCTTGCCGGCCAGCGCGGCCAATTGATTGCGGCCGAGCGCGATCTTTTCCTCGATCGCATCGATCTGGCGTTCGTATTCCGGCATCGGTGTTTCGGCCTGGCTCACTTCGAGCTGCGTGCCGATGCCACCCTTCAGACGCCGGTTCGCCAGGTCGACGATCTGCTGCTGTTGCCGCAGCGTGGACCTGGCGATGTCGAGCAGCGCGTAGTTCATCGACATTTCGATGTACGTGCGCACCACATTGCCTTCCAGTTCGAGCTGGGCGGCGCGGAAGTCGGCCGCACTTGCGTGAGCGGCGTCGAGCGCGCGTTCGGCGGCGTTCTTGTCCTTGCCCCAGATATCGAGGTGATACGACAGACCCAGCGTGCCGGTGTTGTTCCACGACTGCTCGCCGGCCAGCGGGCCGGGGCCGTAATAGACGTTGTCGGCCCATTTCTGACGCTGGATCGACAGGCTGCCGTTTACTTGCGGCGACAACGCCGAACGGGCGACGCCCGCCATCGACACCGCTTCGCGTACGCGCGCCTGCGCCATGGCCAGCGTCGGATTGCCCGCCTGCGCGGCTTCAATCCACTCATTCAGCTGCGGATCGTTATAGGCGCGCCACCAGTCGGCGGCCGGCCATTGGGCGTCCGCGTTGGCAGCCCGGATGGCGTTGCCTGCGTCGAGCGACGAGGGCTCGATTCCGCGGTCTTGCGGCGCGATGCCTCCGGTACTGGCACAGCCGGCGATTGTTAATAGGATCGTAAAAACCGCGGCTGCGGCGATCCCTTTCGGTACCGGAGACTGCACGATTTCCTCCAAGAATGACTATAGAAGCTTGGTGGTCATTATATTTTTTGATTGATTGGGGAATAACCGGTAAGGATGCAAGGCATTTTTACGCGATATGAGACAATCGCCTTTGCGAATCGTGCAACAATCGGTTCGGATCAATTGCAACTATGTTGTATGGAAAAGTATGGATACGCTTCAAAACATGCGCGTATTTGTCCGCGTCGTCGAAGCGGGCAGCTTTACGGGTGCCGCGCAGCACCTGAACACGACCACGGCGTACGCGTCGCGTGCGGTTTCGGATCTGGAAGCGCATCTACGCACGCGGCTGCTGAACCGCACCACGCGCCGCATCGCGCTGACCGAGGCCGGCGAGCGCTATCTGCAACGCTGCGAACAGATTCTTGCGTACGTGGATCAGGCGGAAGCGGAGGCGAGCGACGCCCACGCGCGCCCGTCCGGCAAGCTCAAGGTTCACGCGATGACGAGCTTCGGCCAGCACTACGTGGTGCCTGCGGTCGGCCGCTATCAGAACCGCTATCCAGACGTGCACATCGAACTGACGCTCGCGCAGCGCATGCCCGATCTGCTCGACGAAGGCTTTGACGTGTCGCTGACGCTGGCAACCGGTTTGCCGGATTCGGGGCTGGTGTCGCAACGGCTGGGCAGCGCCTTCAGCATTGCGTGCGCGTCGCCGGCTTATCTGGAGCGCCACGGCGTGCCGCAAACACCCTCGGACCTCGTGCGCCACACCTGCCTGCAAATGGTCACACCGGTGTTTCCGAGCGACAAATGGATTTTCGACGGGCCGAATGGCGAGGAAACGATCACCCTGGGTCCGGCCACCTTCCAGGTGAATGTCGCCGAAGCGATGGCCGTCGCAGCGTGCAGCGGCATGGGCGTCGGGCTGATTCCGATCTACTCGGCAATCAGCGGGTTGCGTAGCGGCAAACTCGTGTGGCTGTTGCCGGAATACACGTCGCAGGAGATGAATCTGTACGCGTTGTATCCGTCCCGGCAGTATCTGGACGCAAAAATCCGCACCTGGGTCGAATTTTTGCGCGACGAACTGCCCGCCACGCTGGCCGTCGATCAGGAAGAATTGCGCCAGTTCGCGCGCAGCTGAAGCAGCGTCATGCGGGCGGTTGACCCTTGGTGACGATGCGAAGCAGGTACGACATGGCAGCCTGTTACACAAGTGCCGCGTCGCAACATTTCCTTACTTCTGCATCGCGGTCGATTTGCTAACGTGTCGTACATGCGCTGCGGCATTGAGCCGGACGCGTGAAATTCGCCGCCGTTCGGCAAATCGCAATAACTGGAAGGACGAGGGATTCATGGATACGCATCTGATGATCGGCGTGGCCGTCATGTTTGGATTGATCGGAATCGCCGGATCGCGCGATTTGTTGCGCCGCCTGCGCGAACAGCAGCCGCAACTGGTGCCGATCAGGGTGGAGCGCCCTGATTTGCAGGGACAACGGCGAGATCGTTGAACCTGGTCATGGCGCTCCGTTATTGAGCGCGGGGCTGTCAGGTCTCTGTTGTCAGCTTTAGTGCGATCCGCGGGTCTTCCGTGTGATCAATGCAGCGCTTCAATCAGACCCGGCTCGTCATTGAGCGTGCGGTCTACCTCAAGACTCACCCGGTGCCAGCGAAATCGGCCGGTCGGCACGCAGGCGCGGCGCGCGAGCTGCTCGAGTTCCTCGGGCTGTAGCGCCTGGTCCAGCCAGCGGCGCGCCGCATCGGGCGCTAATACCAGCGGGCGGCGGTCGTGTACGTCGATCAGGCCCGCATCCGCCGTGGCCGTCACGATCACCAATCCCATGCCTTCCGTTTGTGGCTCGGTGCCGCGCACGCTCGATAAGGCCGCGAGGTACATCGGTGCGTCGCTTTTCAGGTGCACGAAGTAGGGCTGGCGGACCGTTGTGTCGGCATCCGTTGTGTTATCTCCGCTTGATGTTGCGGGCGCCACTTCCCTGCGCCATTCGAACCAGCCGTCTGCTGGCACCAATACCCGTCCCATTTTCCACAGGTCTTTGAAGTAGCGCGTATGCGGCGCGGTTTCCGCGCGCGCGTTGATCGTCTGCGGCAGATGCTGCTCGCGTGCCCAATCCGGGCAATAGCCCCAGTGGATGCCATGGACCGATTGGTCGGGGTAAATCGCGAGCGGGTGAGTGCCGGGTGCGAGGTTGTAGCCGGGGCGGCGGTCGGCGGCGTCGAACAGCATCAGCGGATCGGCGAGGCCGAGGTGCTGGGCATAGAGATGCGGATCGCGGTACTGGCTGATTCGACCACACATGAGCGACCTCCGGAGATAACCGAGGGAACCGGCGCGACGGCTTCCGCTACGGAGCGCCCGGGTCACGCGTCGCTCGCCTGCCAGCCGACGACAACAGCGTAGTGCATGCCGCCCCGCCTCGCTACCGGGATCGCCCCGCGGACGCTAGATCTCGACGACCTTATCCCACGCGAACTGCGGATTCTCCGGCTGACGGGTGCGCCGGTCGAGATAGCCACGCGGATTGCAGACCACGCGCGTGCCGTTCACGATGTAATCGAAGTGCGTATGCGTATGGCCGTGAATCCACAGCGCGACGGGCGCGCGCACCAGTTCCGGCAAATGATTGACGAAACCGGCCGACACGCGGTCTTCCGCATAGCGCTCGGCCAGACTCAGCCGATGCGGCGCGTGGTGCGTGACGACGATCGTCTTGCCCTCGAACGGTTTGGCGAGCTCGCCTTCGAGCCACGCGCGTGCCTGCCGGTGCAGCGCGAGGGAATCGTCAGGGGTGAAGTCGCGCGGCGAGTCTTGAGTATCGTGCGGCCAGTTCATCTGGATCAGGCCGCGGAAGTCGAGCATCGCGCGGCGCGATGCATTGATGGACTCGGCGAGCGTTTCGGGGTCCGTGCCGTATAACGCGAAGTCGGTCCACAAGGTGGTGCCGAGTACACGCCAACGGCCTTGCGGATCGACCAGCGCGGCGTTGTTCAGCACATACACGTTGTCGA
This sequence comes from Paraburkholderia sp. IW21, assembly GCF_041321145.1. Classification (NCBI taxonomy): domain Bacteria; kingdom Pseudomonadati; phylum Pseudomonadota; class Betaproteobacteria; order Burkholderiales; family Burkholderiaceae; genus Paraburkholderia; species Paraburkholderia sp. IW21. Next base: position 8,035 of record NZ_JBGGWA010000011.1, read on the forward strand.
CCTGGGCGGCCGCGTCGTACAGGGCCGCTTCGAGCGCGCCGAATTCGCCGTCGTAGTACTCGTGATTGCCGGGCACGTAGACCACCGGCACGGCGCCGTCGAAAGTCTGCGCGGCCCAACGCGGTCCGGCCGCGTGATTGTGAATGTCGCCGGCCAGCACGATCAGATCCGCCTGCGCATGCGGAATCAGCTCGGGTTCGTCGTTCTCCAGATGCAAATCGGACAGCACTCGAATCTTCACGACCACGACTCCTGCAATAGGCCTCGTACCGAAAGGTCGAGGCTTCAGACGTTAGCGTAGCACCTTGCCCGGATTCATCAGGTTCAGCGGATCAAGCGCGCGTTTGACGGCGCGCATCAACTGCACCTCGACGTTCTGCTTGTAATGCATCGCTTCGTCGATCTTCAACTGGCCGAGCCCGTGTTCCGCGCTGATGCTGCCGCGATGCCGATGCACGCTGTCGTACACGAGCTGGTTGATCGGGCTCTGGAAGGTCTTGAGGAATGCCTTGGCGTCGACGCCCTCGGGCGCCTGCACGTTGTAATGCAGATTGCCGTCGCCGAGATGGCCGAACGTGACCATGCGCGCGCCCGGCACCGCGTGGGCGATCGCCGCATCGGTTTCCTCGATGAAGTGGCCGATGCGCGAAATCGGCACTGCGATATCGTGCTTGATGTTCAGGCCTTCTTCAGCCTGGGCGAGCGGAATGTGCTCACGCAGATTCCAGAATGCCCGCGACTGCGTGAGGTTTTCCGCGACCACCGCGTCTTCGACCAGGCCTTCTTCGAGCGAGGTTTCCATCAGGCGCTCGAACAGTCCGCGCGCATGTTCCTCGCTCTCGCTGTCCGACAATTCGAGCAGCACCACTTGCGCGTGCGGCTGGGCGAACGGGTAGCGCATCTGCTCGAAATGCCGGCCGACCAGCCGCAGGCAGAAATCCGACATCAATTCGAAGCCGGTCAGAAGCGGCCCGGCGATGCGTTGCGTAAGCGACAGGAAATCGAGTGCGGCATGCGGCGAAGCCAGCGCGGCGAGCGCCGTGACGCGCGCGGCCGGCTGCGGATGCAGCTTGAGCACGGCTGCGGTGATGATGCCGAGCGTGCCTTCCGCGCCGATGAACAGATCGCGCAGGTCGTAGCCGGTGTTGTCCTTGCGCAGTCCGCGCAGGCCGTCCCACAGTTCGCCTTGCGGCGTGACCACTTCGAGCCCCAGGCATAGCTCGCGCGTGTTGCCGTAGCGCAGCACGCCGGTGCCCCCCGCGTTGGTGGCGAGATTGCCGCCGATCGTGCAGCTGCCTTCGGCGGCGAGGCTCAAGGGGAATAGACGACCGGCTTGTTCGGCATGCTTTTGCACTTCGGCGAGAATGACGCCGGCTTCGACGGTGATCGTGTTGTTGTGCGGATCGATGTCGCGCACGCGATTCAGACGGCGCAGGCTGATGACTGCTTGCTCGCCGCTGGCATCCGGTGTGGCGCCGCCGGCGAGGCCGGTGTTGCCGCCTTGCGGCACCAGCGCGATGCGATGCTCGACGGCAAGTTTGACGAGTGCCGCGACTTCGTCAGGCGTGGCCGGGCAGAGCACCGCGCAGGCCGCGCCGGTGTAGCGGCGGCGCCAGTCGCTGAGATAGGACGTGGTGTCGTGCGGGTCGGTCAGCACCTGGGCGGCGCCGATGGCATCGCGGCAGGCGGTGAGGAAAGCGGCGTGGGTCATGTTGGTCGGTCAGCGTGTTCGGGCGGAAATGTTAGGCCGGGCGCGTTGTTCTCACGAGGCGTTCGCCTTGGCCTGCTTTGCGGCTCGTTTTGCCGCGCGCTTGAAAGGCGCGACGTACGCCAGCGCGCAGACGAAAAAAACCACGGCGAGCGCGGTTTCCAGCCAGCCGAGACGGGCGCTCAAACCGTGGTCGCTCCACCCGCGGACGATGCCCTCGGCAAAATACAGCAGGATCAACATCGACGCCCACTGCAGCGTGTAAAGCCGGTGCCGCCAGACGCCGGGCAGCGCGAGCAGCAACGGCACGGCTTTTAGCACTAACGCCGAGCCGCCGGATCGCAACGGGGCGAGCCACCATTCCCACGCGACGGACAAGACGATCAGCGCGAGCAACGCGGCTGTGGCGCCGAGGGCAAACGCAGTTTTGTGCCGAACAGGCATGGCGGTTGTGGCCATGGACGCATTTGCCGCGACGTTTGCCGCCGACGTGCCGGTTGGTGGCGCGTTGTGGCCGCTCACGGTCTTTGGGGCATGCGGCTCGCTCACGGCCGCTCGCTCATGGACGCCGCCGTGCGCGCGACGCGTGCACCCAGCGCGATGGCGAGCGTTCGCTCGTCGGCGGAGATGCCTTGCTCGGCCGAGCCCGCGCGCGCGAAGTGCGACGCGCCGTATGGCGTGCCGCCGGTTTGCGTGGTGGAGAGCGCGCTCTCGGTGTACGGAATGCCGACGATCAGCATGCCGTGATGCAGAAGCGGCAGCATCATGGACAGCAAAGTGGACTCCTGGCCGCCGTGCAGACTGCCGGTGGATGTAAACACGCAGGCCGGCTTGCCGGACAGCGCACCCGAGAGCCACTGCGGCGTAGTGCCGTCGAGAAAGTATTTGAGCGACGCGGCCATGTTGCCGAAACGGGTGGGCGAACCGAGCGCGAGACCGGCGCATTCTTCGAGGTCGCGCAGTTCGACGTAAGGCGGGCCTTCAGCGGGAATATCCGGCTGGGTTGCTTCGCAGACAGTGGAAACCGCCGGCACGGTGCGCACGCGCGCCTGCGTGCCGGGGACGCTGTCGACGCCGTGCGCGATCGCCAGCGCAAGCTCGCGCGTGGCGCCGTGACGGCTGTAATAGAGCACGAGAATGTCTTTCATAGGCCTCATCGGTGAACGGGTATTATAGGGGCTGGGTCCGCTGCACAGGCCATCCATAGCCATTCGGCCAGGCCCCGCGCACGGTCCTGCAACACCGGTTCACGAAGCAAGGAGGTGGGGTTTGTTGTCCAGGGTGCGTTTCGATCTCGACACGCTCAAACGGCTCGCGCAGTTCGCCGCGAACCGAAGTAGCGAAGACCGTATTCCGCAGGTGGCCGGCAGTCTCACGTTCACGACCATGCTCGCGCTCGTGCCGCTCGCCACGGTGGCGTTTGCGCTGTTCACCGCGTTTCCGATTTTCAGTTCGTTTCAGATGTCGTTGCAGATCTTTCTTGCCGATCATCTGATGCCTGCGCAGCTCAACAGTCAGATTTTCAATTATCTGAATCAGTTTGCTTCGAAGGCCAAGGGCCTCACGACCATCGGCATGATCTTTCTGTTCGTCACCGCCGTGATGACGATGATGACCGTGGAGTCCGCCTTCAACGTGATCTGGCGGGTGCGCAAGGCGCGGCCGATCGCGCAGCGCATTCTGGTCTACTGGGCGATCATCACCCTCGGTCCGATTCTGATCGGCGTGAGCCTGTCGATTTCATCCTACCTGTTCACGCGGTCCATGGCGTTCGCGGGCGCTCAACATATTCCGCCGGTGATCGACTGGGCGCTTACCGGCGCCTCGCTGCCCTTGACAGCGCTCGCCTTCACGATGCTTTACGTGTTTTTGCCGAACTGCCGCGTGGAATGGCGTGACGCGGTGATCGGCGGGATTACGGCTGCGATCGCCTTCGAGCTCTCCAAACGCGGCTTCGGCTATTACGTGCGCCGCATTCCCACCTACACCGCGGTGTACGGGGCATTTGCCGCGGTCCCGCTGTTCCTGCTGTGGATGTACTTATGCTGGTTCATCGCGCTGGCCGGCGCGATGATCGCGTCGGCGTTGCCGGCGATCCGCATTGGCCAGTTTCATCGGCCGACTTTCGAGGGCAGCAATCTGTTCGACTCGCTCGAACTGCTCGCGCGGCTCTCGGAAGCGCGCGACGCCGGCAAGCGTGGCTACACGGTGCCCGAGCTCTCGCGGATGCTTCGCCGTGACATGGACACCACGATCAACCTGCTGCAAAAGCTCGAGGAGATCGAGTGGATCGCGCGCTTGCATGAAGACGGCATGCGTCCGCACTTCCTGCTGCTGGCGAATCCGGCGCAGATCACGGTTGAGCGCCTCTTCGACCTTTTCGTGATCGACCACGCGGAGCTCGAATATCAACTCGAACTGGACTCTACGCGTGTGGATGGCGGCGCGCTTCTGACGGCGCTCGAAAACGACAAGCTGAAAGTGACGCTCGCCGCGCTGCTGGCGGCGCGTGCTGCCGCGCGGGCAGCGCGCGCGCAGGAAAGCGAGCGGGGTACTGCTTCAATGCCGCATCAGGCAGCCTGAAAGCGCAGTGAGACTGGTGCGATACGAATGCCGTTTCAGGCCGCCTGATGCGCCAGGAAAACTGCCTCAACGCGAAGACGGAAATGACGGCGCAAAGCGGGGGCGAACCAACGCCAACGCGCCGACAAACCTACAGCGAAATCTTGCCGACGCAGATGTCCTTGAACATCACCCAGTCGCCCATCAGGCTGTAGAGCGGATGCCGGAAGGTTGCCGGCCGGTTCTTCTCGAAGAAGAAATGCCCGACCCAGGCAAAGCCATATCCGCAGATCACGGCGGCCGGCAGCCATAGCCAGTCGCCGGTGGCGAGCGCCATGGCGAGACAGCCGATCACGCCGAGCGAACCCACGAAATGCAGCCGCCGCGATACCGTGTTGCGATGCTCGCTCAGATAGTACGGATAGAACTCCGCGAAGCTTGCGAAGTGATCGGTGTGCGCGGTTTGAGCCATCACGACCTCCGAATTTCGACGCTACTCGATTCCGTGCCTGTCGCTCCCAGGTTGCTTCGCCGCGCGCCGACATGCTTGACGCGTGCTCGAAACAGGACAGGCTTGACCCATTGTGCGGCTATCGGGCCATGCGCGCAACCTGGCCATTCGGCCGATGGCGCGCATGGGTTTGAGCGGCTATCGTGGCGACTCGCAGTGACTACTGAACGGCGTTTGTGGACGTCGAGGCGAAGCTGAACAGCGCGTCGAGGGTGGCATCGGGCTGCTCGGTCATCAGTGCGTGGCCGGCTTCGAGCGTGACCGTCTCAACCGGTACGCCGGCTTGCGCGAGTGCGTCGGCGAGCGCCCTAGCCGCGCGCGGCGGCGTCATCGCATCGCGCCGGCCGACCACCAGCCGCGTCGGGCAACGCACCTGAGCGGCGCGCGAGAGACCGTCCGCGTAGGTATTGCAGGCAGTGAAGTCGGTGTGAAACAGGTGCGGCTCGCCGCTCGCCGAGACACGCTCCATCAGTCGCTGGTTCATGCCGTGCAGCCAGAAGCCGGGGCCCGGGCACGATGGCTTGGCGGCAAGTGTCGAATGCGACCATTGATTGACCATGCCGATCGCGTCGGGCTCGCGATGCAGGGCGGCGTCCAGCAAGGCGTCGGAAACGGTCATGGGCACGGCGGTGGCGAGCAGGGCGAGGTGCGTCACGCGTTCCGGGTAGCGGCCGGCGAAGTCGAGCGCGATCAGCGAGCCCATGCTGTGGCCGGCCACGAACACGCGCTGTACGCCGGCGGCGTCGAGCAGGGCGGCCAGCCAGTCCGCCATCGCCGCCACGGTGGTGAGCGCCGGGCCGTCGCTGCGGCAATGTCCGGGCAGATCGACCGCCAGTACGCCAAAGCCGTGATGCGCGAAGTAACGCGTTTGCAATGCCCACACGCTATGGTCGTGCTCGGCGCCGTGGATGAACACGGCGGTCGGCAGGCTGGCGTCGAATGGTTTGCCGCCGGTGTAGGCGTAGGCGGATTTGCCTTGAACGGTGAGGATCATGCGGACTCCGGGCGGGGTTTGGCGGCATCGGCAGACGGGCCCGACGGGCTGCTGTGGGCAGGCGTAGCGGGTGAACTGGAGGGGCCGCTTTGGGCCGCGCTAGATGAACCGGACGGCCCGCTTCTGGGTGCGGTTGACCCGCGCGTTTTCTGCGCGGCTTTCAGCGCGCGCTTGAGGTCGTCGATCAGATCGTCGGGATCTTCAAGGCCGATCGACAGGCGGATCGTGCCTTCGGCGATGCCGGCTGCGGCGAGCGCGGCGGCGTCCATGCGAAAGTGCGTCGTCGATGCAGGATGGATCACCAGCGAGCGGGCGTCGCCGACGTTCGCGAGATGTGAGAACAGCGACAGCGCTTCGATGAAGCTGCGTCCGGCGGCGCGGTCGCCACGCAGGTTGAAGCTGAACACTGCGCCCGCGCCGCGCGGCAACAGACGCTTCGCGAGCGCATGGTCCGGATGCGTCGGCAGCTCAGGGTAGGCGACGGCTTCGACGGCAGCATGGCCGGCCAGGAATTCGACCACGCGGCGAGTATTCGCGACATGCCGTTCCATGCGCAGCGGCAGCGTCTCGATACCCTGCAGGAGTTGCCAGGCGGCCTGTGGATGCAAACACGCGCCGAAGTCGCGTAGGCCCTCACGCCGCGCGCGCAACAGGAACGGCGCGACGGTGCTTTCCTCGGTGAACACCATGCCGTGAAAGCCCTCGTAAGGCTCCGTGAATTCGGGGAAGCGGCCCGATGCGTCGAAATCGAACGTGCCGCCGTCCACAAGTACGCCGCCGATCGTAGTGCCGTGGCCGCCGAGGAATTTGGTCGCCGAGTGATAGACGAAGTCGGCGCCGTGCTCGAACGGCTTGAGCAGGTAGGGCGTGGTGAAAGTCGAGTCGACCAGCAGCGGCACGCGGTGCTCATGCGCGATCTGCGCCACCGCGGCGATATCGAGCACGTCGAGGCCGGGATTGCCGAGCGTCTCGCCGAACAGCAGACGCGTGTTTGGGCGCAGCGCGGCGCGCCACGCGTCGAGGTCGCCCGGCTTGACGAAGGTCGTCTCGATGCCGAAGCGCCGCAGCGTGTAGTGCAGCAGGCTGTGCGAGCCGCCATACAGTGCGCTGGAGGCGACGATATGGGCGCCTGCGCCCATCAGGGTGGCGATCGCCAGATGCAAGGCAGCCTGGCCGCTGGCCGTGCCGATCGCGCCCGCGCCATTTTCCAGCGCGGCAACGCGTTCCTCGAACACGGCCACGGTCGGATTCGAGATACGCGAATAGACGTGGCCGGCGCGCTCCATATTAAAGAGCGCCGCAGCGTGGTCAGAGTCGCGGAACGAAAACGAGGTAGTCTGGTAAATAGGGGTGGCGCGCGCGCCGGTGGTGGGGTCGGGCGCGGCGCCGGCGTGCAGCGCAAGCGTATCGAATCGGTTGGCGGACATCCTGGGCGGCAAGGCCACGAACGGCCTCGCGAAAGGTGAAAGTGGCAGCCATCCTATCACTGGCGTAAATCGCTTCAAGCGCGGTTTTCCCGATGCGCGCAGCCGGAATTGCGCCCGGGCGCGGCGTGCGAACGCCCGTTGCGCCTTGGTGGGCGGCCCGCTTTCCTTTTATGGGCCTTTCCGCTAGGATCGAAAGTCATTCAGGCGTTATCAGCTTAGCGGTATCACGGGAGACAGATCATGCGAGTCAGCGACATTCTTAAAGTCAAAGGCAACACCCTTTTCACGGTCACGCCGGATACCATGCTGCACGACGCCGTCAATACAATGGCCGAGCACGATATCGGCTCGCTGGTCGTGATGGAATACGGCGACCTCGTCGGCATGCTGACGTTTCGCGAAATTATTCTGACTTTGAGCAAGCACGGCGGCAGCCTCGGCACCTCCACGATCCGCAAGTTGATGGACGACCATCCCCTTACCTGCACGCCCGAAACGGACGTCAACGAAGTCCGCCGCATGATGCTCGAACACCACGTGCGCTATTTGCCGGTGATGGAAAGCCGCACGCTGATGGGCGTGATCTCGTTCTACGACGTCGCGAAAGCGGTGGTGGAAGAGCAGGGCTTCGAAAACCGCATGCTCAAGGCGTATATCCGCGACTGGCCGGAAGAACAGCAGGAACAGCATCCGGCGCGCTAACGCGCGGTGGCTCACCGCGGCGCTCGAACCGTTGCTGTGAGTCTGAATATGCGGTCAAGGCGCGCGCGAAAGCGTGCGCTTTTTTTGTGCCCCGCCCTTTCTACTTTGTTGCTCTCCTGGCCCGTTCTACGAACTTCATGAGCGATCGTCCGTTACCCGCCGCCCGTCGTGCCGCCCGTACTATCGAGGCGCGCGAATCCCAGTTCCGCCTGCTCGGGCAGCGCCGCTTCGCGCCGTTTTTCTGGACCCAGTTCCTCGGCGCGATGAACGACAACGTCTTCAAGATCGGCTTCACCTCGCTGGTGACGTATCAGGCGGCGCGCTTTTCCGGTGTCGATCCGAAAACGGCGGCGTTCCTGATCTCGGCGATCTTCATTCTGCCTTTCGTACTGCTGTCGGCCACCTCCGGCCAGATCGCCGACAAGTACGACAAGGCGATGCTCACGCGCTTCGTCAAGAGCTTCGAAATCGCCGTCATGCTGATCGGCGGCGCGGGCTTCTGGCTGCATAGCGCACCGCTGCTGTATCTGTGCACGTTTCTGATGGGCGTCCATTCCACTGTGTTCGGACCGGTCAAGTATTCGTACCTGCCGCAGCATCTGTCGAAATCGGAACTGGTCGGCGGCAACGGGATGGTCGAGATGGGCACCTTCGTCGCGATCCTGATCGGCACGATCGTGGGCGGCGCGGGCGCGGGTTTCGTCGAGCACGGCGCGGCGGTGCTGGCCTGCGCATGCGTCGCGATCGCGCTGGCAGGACGGCTCATGTCGAGCTTCGTGCCTGTCACGGCTGCGCCCCAGCCCGATTTGCGCATCAACTGGAATCCGTTCAGCGAAACGTGGCGCAACCTGAAGCTGGCGCGTGAGAACCGGACGGTGTTTCTGAGTCTGCTGGGGATTTCCTGGCTGTGGTTCGTCGGCGCGACCTTTCTGTCGTCGTTTTTCAGCTTCGCAAAAAATGTGCTGTCCGCCGACCCGGACGTCGTGACGGTGCTGCTCGGTACGTTCTCGATCGGCATCGGCTTCGGCTCGCTGCTCTGCGAAAAGCTCTCGAAGCGGCGCATCGAAATCGGCCTCGTGCCGCTTGGCTCGATCGGCATGAGCGTGTTCGCAATCGATCTGTTTTTCGCGAGCCACGCGCTGCCGGCCGTCGGGCATCTCCTGAGCGTCGGCGAATTCCTCGCGCGGGCCGCCCATTGGCGCGTGCTGGCCGATCTGTTCCTGCTGGCCATGTTCGGCGGCTTCTATAGCGTGCCGCTCTATGCGCTGATCCAGAGCCGCAGTCAGCCGAGCCACCGGGCGCGCATCATCGCCGCGAACAACATTCTCAATTCGCTGTTCATGATTGTCTCGGCGTTGATGGCGATGGGGTTGACCGCGGCGGGCTTCAGCATTCCGGCAATTTTCCTCGTCACCGCACTGCTGAATATCGTTGTCGCGACCTATATCTATTCGCTGGTGCCCGAGTTTTTGCTGCGGTTCATAGCCTGGGTGCTGGTGCATACGTTCTACCGGATTCGTCTGGTGCATGCCGAACGCCTTCCGGAAGAAGGCGCGGCCGTGCTGGTGTGCAACCACGTGAGCTTTGTCGACGCGATCGTCATCATGGCTGAGAGCCCGCGGCCGATCCGCTTCGTGATGGACCACCAGATCTTCAAGACGCCGTTCGCCGGCTGGGTGTTCCGGCAGGCGAAAGCGATTCCGATTGCGCCCGCCCATCAGGATCCGGAGCTGCTGACGCGCGCCTATGAGCGCTGCGCGCAGGCGCTTGCCGAGGGCGAACTGGTCTGCATCTTCCCGGAGGGCAAGCTCACGACGACCGGCGAGATGAATCCGTTCCGCCACGGCGTGATCGAGATCATCCGCCGCACGCCGGCGCCGGTGATACCGATCGCGCTGCGCGGACTGTGGGGCAGCGTGTTTTCGCGCGCCAACGACGCCCGCTGGCCGCGGCCGATCCAGAAGGGCGTGATGAGCCGGCTGACGCTCGCAGTGGGTGAGCCGATCGAGCCGGCTGAGGCGACGCCGGAGATGCTGCAGCAGATCGTCACGGAACTGCGCGGGGCGCGGAAGTAGAGCGGCGTTTCTGCTCGCCCAACGCACGGCCCCGTGCACGCCCACGACTTGTCCAGAAGGCATAGGCCGGCGCGCAACCCGGCCCTGGCTCCCTTGGGGCTGGCATAATGACGCCTTCCCCGCATTTCTTTGGACGACGCCCATGTCCGGCAACACGCTCGGTACGCTTTTCACTGTCACGACCTTCGGCGAATCGCACGGCCCCGCTATCGGCTGCGTGATCGACGGCTGCCCGCCGGGCATGGCGCTTGGCGAAGCGGACATCCAGCTCGAACTCGACCGCCGCAAACCCGGCACGTCGCGCCACGTCACGCAGCGTCAGGAAGAAGACAAGGTCGAGATTCTGTCGGGCGTGTTCGAAGGCCGGACCACCGGCGCGCCGATCGCGCTGCTGATCCGCAACACGGACCAGCGCAGCAAGGACTACGGCAACATCGCCGACACCTTCCGTCCGGGTCACGCCGACTACACCTACTGGCAGAAATACGGCATTCGCGACCATCGCGGCGGCGGCCGCTCGTCGGCCCGTCTGACGGCGCCGACGGTGGCGGCCGGCGCGGTCGCGAAGAAATGGCTGCGTGAAAAGTTCGGTACCGAGATCCGCGGTTATATGGCGGCGCTAGGCGAGATCGACGTGCCGTTCGTCGACTGGGCGCACGTGCGTGAGAACCCGTTCTTCGTGCCCAATGCGGACATCGTGCCGCAACTCGAAAGCTACATGGACGCATTGCGCAAGGACGGCGATTCGATCGGCGCGCGCATCAACGTCGTGGCTTCCGGTGTGCCGGTGGGGCTCGGCGAGCCGCTGTTCGACCGTCTCGATGCGGACATCGCGCACGCCATGATGGGCATCAACGCGGTGAAGGGCGTCGAGATCGGCGCGGGCTTCGCCAGCATCGCGCAACGCGGCTCGGTGCACGGGGATGAGCTGACCCCGGAGGGCTTCGTCGGCAATCACGCGGGCGGCGTGCTTGGCGGTATTTCTACCGGGCAAGACATCACGGTATCGATCGCGATCAAGCCGACCTCGAGCATCCGCACGCCGCGCCGCTCGATCGACAAGGCAGGGCAGCCGGCAATCGTCGAAACGTTCGGGCGTCATGACCCGTGCGTCGGTATCCGTGCCACGCCGATCGCCGAATCGATGCTCGCGCTGGTGTTGATCGACCACGCGCTGCGCCACCGTGCGCAATGCGGCGACGTCGCCGTGAGCACGCCGAAGATCGCGTCGAGCGCACCGTAAAGGGCGCTCTTTGAGCGCCTTCTTATCCGCACTACGCGCGCAGCATCGTCTCAATGATCGATCCGAACATCGAGCCAGCAGATAGCCAACTCGCCGGCCTGCGTGCGCGTGCCGCCGCGCCGCAAGCCGGCGCGGCCGACTGCCTCGCATTCGGACAAACGCTCCTGCAACACGCCGGTCGCGACAAAGCCCGCCAACGCGAAGCGCTTGCCGCGTTGGTGCGCGCCTACCAGCTCGATCCCGCCTGCGAACCTACACTGCTTAACACGATGGCGCAGACGGCGTTCATCGTGCGCGATTGGGTGCTAGTCGACTCCGCCACTACGCTGCTTCTCGAACAGAATGCCGACGACGCGAACGCCTTGGTCTGGCGTGCGGCCGCCGTGCAACAGCGCGACGACTTCGACACGGCAGAGCGGCTGCTGCGCGAAGCGGTGCGCGTCGTGCCCGGCAATCCGGTGGCGCTCCACAAGCTCGCGTTGTGCATCAAGGAGCAGGCGCGTTTTGCCGAAGCGGAAGCGTTGCTCAGGCAGGTGCTGGTGTTGTCGCCGAATAACGCGCACGCGCTCTTCGATCTTTCGGAACTTGAAATTCGCACCGGACGTTTCGCCGAAGGTTGGGCGCACTACGAATCACGCGTCGCGTTCGGCGACGATCTGAATAGCGCCCAGCATGCGCTCGCCGCAATCAGCGCGCATTGGCAGGGTGAATCGCTGGCAGGCAAAACGCTGATCGTGTATGGCGAACAAGGCAACGGCGACTGCCTGTGGGCGGTGCGCTTCCTGCCACTGCTGGCCGAGCAGGCGAGGCGCGAGGGTGGCCGGGTGATTTTCGGTCACGATGGACCGTTGCGGCATTTGTTCGAACGGATGCTGCCTGCCGACTTGCCGCTCGAAACAAGCCTCGAGACGCAGCCTGATTTCCATTGCGGATTGATGAGCTTGCCGCTGCGGCTTGGCGTCTTCGATGCAACGGGGTGGGGGGCGCCGTATCTGAGCGCCGAGCCCGCGCGTGTGCAGGCGTGGCGCGAGCGAGTAGAAGCGCACACAGCCGGCAAACCGGGCAATCGCAAAGTTGGTTTGGTGTGGAACGGAAATCCTGACCACATCCGCGACCTGCGGCGGTCGGTGCCCGTCGAACTACTCGAGCCGCTGTTGAGCGTGCCCGGCGTGACCTATTTTGCGTTGTCGCCGGGGCGGAGCGAAACGGTAGCGCTGTGGCGGGCTAACGGTCTCGACGTTGTCGATTTAACCCACCATTTTCGGTCCGGATTCGACGATGTCGCTGCGTTGCTGTCGAATCTCGATCTGATCGTCACGATTGATAGCGGGCCCGCGCATTTGGCGGGGGCGCTCGGCGTGCCGACGTGTCTGATGATCGATCATGTGTCGGCATGGTTTTGGGGTGATGAAGCGCAAACTACGGCTTGGTACGATTCTATCGAGCTGTTTCGACAGCCTGGCGTCGGCGCGTGGGCGCCGGTGCTGGCTAAAGTGCGAGAGCGGATCGAAACGATGCGGAGTGTTTGAGGTTTTTTAGCGCGTTGGCATTGGCATTGGGGGTACGCCTTCGTCCATTGCCTCTTCCTTCATCTTTTGCCTGCCCGGCGCATTTTTGTCTGCGTGCCGCACGCGGATAGACAAAGAAGCGCCGCGCACGGCAAACAAAAAACCAGTCACATATTCGGATAGTTGGGACCGCCACCACCCTCTGGCGTCACCCAAACGATGTTCTGGGTCGGGTCCTTGATATCGCACGTCTTGCAGTGGACGCAATTCTGCGCGTTGATCACCAGCCTCTCGCTGCCATCAGCGTTCTTGACGAACTCATAAACCGCGGCCGGGCAATAACGCGCTTCCGGACCGGCATACGTCTGCCAGTTCACATTCACCGGCACCGAAGGATCTTTCAGCGTCAGGTGAGCCGGCTGGTTCTCTTCATGATTGGTGTTGGAAATGAACACCGACGACAGGCGATCAAATGTCAGCTTCCCATCCGGCTTCGGATAAACAATCGGCTGGCACTGCGATGCGGGCTTGAGCATTTCATGATCGGAGTGCTGATGATGCAGCGTCCAGGGCACGTTGCCACCCAGCAGCTTCTGCTCGACGCCGACCATCAACGTCCCGAGGTACAGGCCCTTGCTCATCCACTGCTTGAAATTGCGCGCACGATGCAACTCGGTGTGCAGCCACGAAGTCTTGAACGACTCCGGATACGCCGTCAGCTCATCCGCCTGACGGCCCGCCTGCACGGCATCGAATGCCGCATCGGCAGCCAGCATGCCGGTCTTGATCGCCGCGTGCGAACCTTTGATCCGCGACGCGTTCAGGAAGCCCGCGTCGTCGCCCACCAGCGCGCCACCCGGGAACACAAGCTTCGGCAACGACATCAGGCCGCCCGCGGTAATCGCCCGCGCGCCATACGACACGCGCTTGCCGCCGTCCAGAAACGCGCGGATCGCGGGGTGCGTCTTGTAGCGCTGGAACTCCTCGAACGGCGACAGGTACGGGTTGGTGTAGCCAAGGCCGACCACGAAGCCCACCACCACCTGGTTGTTATCCATGTGATAGAGGAACGAGCCGCCGTACGTGTCGCTCTGCAGAGGCCAGCCGGCCGTATGCATCACCAGACCCGGCTTGTGCTTGCCCGGATCGATTTCCCACAGTTCCTTGATGCCGATGCCGTAGACCTGCGGATCGACGCCTTCGCGTAGTTTGAACCTGTCGTTCAGTTGACGGCCCAGATGCCCACGCGCGCCTTCGCAGAACAACGTGTACTTGGCGTGCAACTCCATGCCGAGCTGGAAGTTTTCGGTCGGCTCGCCATCCTTGCCGATGCCCAGGTTGCCGGTGGCAACACCTTTGACCGAGCCGTCGTCGTTGTAGAGGATTTCAGCGGCCGGAAAGCCCGGGAAAATCTCGACACCCGCGGCTTCCGCCTGCTGACCGAGCCAGCGCGTCACGTTCGCGAGGCTGATCACGTAGTTGCCGTGGTTCTTGAAGTTGTCCGGCAGCGCCCAGGTCGGCACGCTCTTCGAACCGGTTTCGGTCAGGAACAGGAAGCGGTCTTCGGTCACGTCGACCGTCAGCGGCGCGCCTTTTTCCTTCCAGTCGGGGATCAGCTCGGTGATGGCGCGTGGATCCATCACCGCGCCCGACAGGATATGCGCCCCGATCTCCGAGCCTTTTTCCAGTACGCACACGCCAAGCTCGACGCCTTTTTCCGCCGCCAGCTGCTTCAGGCGGATCGCCGCGGACAGGCCAGCCGGGCCGCCGCCGACGATCACCACGTCGTATTCCATCGACTCGCGCGGGCCGTACTGCTCAATGAGACTTGCGGGGGTCATTGATGCTCCTCTTACCGTTAGAATGCTTTTTCGGGATCGTATTGTGGGCGATCGATTCCCGCACTGCAACCAAATGAACAGAGATTAGCACGATCGTTCTATTTATGTGATACGGTATGACCCGCAGCGACGGTCTTACCGTACCCGTCAACCGCATCTGTAACACCAACCGAACAAGGAACGACAATGGGCCGTTCGATCAATCTGGAAGGCAAGGTCGCGCTGATCACTGGCGCCTCGAGCGGGTTGGGGAAGCGCTTTGCTCAAGTGTTGTCGCAGGCGGGCGCCAAGGTCGTGCTGGCAAGCCGTCGCACCGAGCGTCTGAAGGAATTGCGCGCCGAAATCGAAGCCTCCGGCGGCGCGGCGCACGTCGTTTCGCTCGACGTTACGGATTATCAGAGCATCAAGTCAGCCGTCGCCCACGCGGAAACCGAGGCGGGCACGATCGACATACTGGTGAACAATTCGGGCGTGTCGACCACGCAGAAGCTTTCGGAGGTCACGCCGGCCGACTTCGAATATGTGTTCGATACGAACACGCGCGGCGCGTTCTTCGTCGCCCAGGAGGTCGCCAAACGCATGATCATGCGCGGCAATGGCGCGCAGAAGCCGTCGTACCGGATCATCAATATCGCGTCGGTGGCGGGCTTGCGCGTCCTGCCGCAGATCGGCCTGTATTCGATGAGCAAGGCGGCCGTCGTCCATATGACGAAAGCCATGGCGCTGGAGTGGGGCAGGCACGGCATCAACGTGAACGCGATCTGCCCGGGCTATATCGATACCGAGATCAACCATCATCACTGGTCGACCGAGCAGGGACAGAAACTGGTATCGATGTTGCCGCGTCATCGCGTCGGCAAACCGGAGGACCTGGACGGACTGCTGCTCCTGCTGGCGGCGGACGAATCGCAGTTTATCAACGGTTCGGTGATCGCCGCCGACGATGGGTTCGGGCTCGCCTGAACGCGGCCTGGCGCTGTCGTTGGACTGCTTTGTGCGATTTTGCGGCGCATTGGATGAGTACGGCGTCGAATTGCCTCTAGATCGAAGAAACTGTTTTACGCGCAGCGGGCTTCTGCCGAGGGAAGGCCCGCGTTATCTTGGCTGTCATTTCTGCGCTGACCCGCGCACCGGCTTCAACCTCGTTTAACCCTTCAAACCCGTAAAAGAAGTACATGAGCGATTTCCACGCCGTTTTTGAGATGTCGATGCCGATCCGCTGGGGCGACATGGACGCATTTGGCCATGTGAACAACACGGTCTATTTCCGTTACATGGAGCAGGTGCGGATTTCCTGGTTCGAACAGCTCGGCATTGTTGCGGGCGGCAACGGCGAGGGGCACGGGCCCGTGATCGTCAATGCGTCGATGGAGTTTCTCAAGCAGTTGCACTATCCCGGCGATGTAATCGGCCGGATGACCGTGGCCACGCCCGGCCGCAGCAGCTTTGACACGGGGTTCGAACTCGTGCGTGCCGACGATCCGAATACCGTCTATGCCCGTGGCGCTGCCCGCTGCGTGTGGATTGACTACGCAGCCGGCAAGTCGGTGCCGGTTCCCGATCTGCTTCGCGCGACGATCGAGCGCGCCGCGCTGGTCAAGGCGGCGTAAGCGCCAAACCCGCGGCGCGAGCCGCCGCCTTGGCGTGGCAGACCCATTGCGGACCGCTTCAGGGCCGCGTCTCAATGCCCGAGCAAACGCTGCAACAGCTCGGTCGCATTCCCCGTATCGTATTTGCGCATCAACCGCGCGCGGTAGACATCGACCGTGCGCGGGCTGATCTCCAGCGCTCGGCCGATCTGCTTACTGGTTTTTCCCGTCACCAGCTGCGCGGCGATTTCCCGCTCGCGCGGCGTCAACTCGACCGCGACGCGCCGTGTCGCGCTCAAATCCTCGAAGGTCCACACGCCGGCCGCATGCGCGTCGGCGCGTTGCTGCGCGCGGCCGGTGACGTGGCACCAGAACAATTCTCCGTTCGCCCGTTTCATGATGCGGTCGTCCGCGTAACTGCCCTGCGCGGTCATGATTGGCGGAATCCGCGCGCCGATCCGCTCGAATTCGTCCGTCGACGGATACAGCACCTGAAACGATTGACCGAGCAGCGCCTCGCGCGGGCAGCCGAAGATCGACGCCAGCTGGTCGTTGCAGTCTTCGATGATTCGTTCGCGCGACAGCACGAGTCCGATCGGGGCGAGGTGAAAAGCGGTTTGGTAATCCAGTGCGGGCATGGCTGGCGGCAAGTACTTATGTATTTTTGCGTATTGTGCCGTATGGCTCGCCCAGCGTACTCTTTCAGGCACATCACAACGCGGCGAAGCGTTCGCAGCGGGCATTGACGCAAAGCAGGGCAACCTGAGCGCACGGCCCGCCGCGGATGACTAGAATGACGTGTCGGGCCTCGCCCGCTTAACGTCATACCAGCTGCAACGATCCGGTTTCGGGTTTCCATAAAGGAAGGGACATACTGATGAACAAGGTCTATCCAGGCGCCGCCGAGGCGCTGAAAGACATCGTCAAGGACGGGCAGACGTTTGCCGTCGGCGGCTTCGGGCTGTGCGGCATTCCGGAGGCGCTGATCGCGGCGCTGCGCGATTCGAAGGTGCAGGGCCTCACCTGCATCAGCAACAACGCGGGCGTCGACGGTTTCGGCCTCGGTCTGCTGCTCGAAACGCGCCAGGTCAAGAAGATGATTTCGTCGTATGTGGGCGAGAACAAGGAGTTCGAGCGCCAGTTTCTGGCCGGCGAACTCGAGCTGGAATTCACGCCGCAAGGCACGCTGGCCGAGAAGCTGCGCGCCGGCGGCTCGGGCATTCCGGCGTTCTTCACGAACACCGGCTACGGCACGCTGATCGCAGAAGGCAAGGAAACCCGCCAGTTCGGCGAGAACCACTACGTGCTCGAACATTCGCTGACGGCCGACGTCGCGCTCGTCAAAGCATGGAAAGCCGACAAATCGGGCAACCTGATCTACCGCCGCACCGCGCGCAACTTCAATCCGATGTGCGCGATGGCCGGCAAGATCACGGTCGTGGAAGTGGAAGAAATTGTCGAAGTGGGCGAACTCGATCCCGACGCAATCCACACGCCGGGCATTTTCGTGCAGCGCATTGTGCTCAATGCGCATCCGGAAAAACGCATCGAACAACGCGTCGTTCGCGCGAAAGGAAACTGATCATGGCATGGACTCGTGACGAAATGGCCGCGCGCGCGGCGAAGGAATTGCAGGACGGTTTCTATGTGAACCTCGGTATCGGCTTGCCGACGCTGGTGGCCAACCACGTACCGGCGGGCGTCGAAGTGTGGTTGCAGTCGGAAAACGGTCTGCTCGGCATCGGCCCCTCGCCGACCGAAGAAGAAGTGGATGCCGATCTGATCAACGCCGGCAAGCAGACGGTGACCACGCTGCCGGGTTCGTCGATTTTCTCGTCGGCGGATTCGTTCGCGATGATTCGCGGCGGCCACATCAATCTGGCGATCCTTGGCGCGATGCAGATCAGCAAGAAGGGCGATCTCGCCAACTGGATGATCCCGGGCAAGATGATCAAGGGTATGGGCGGCGCGATGGATCTGGTCGCGGGCGTCAAGCGCGTGGTCGTGCTGATGGAGCACGTCGCCAAGGGCGACCAGCACAAGATCCTCGAAGAATGCACGTTGCCGCTCACGGGCGTGGGCGTGGTCGATCAGATCATCACCGACCTCGGCGTGATCGAAGTAACGGAAGACGGTCTGAAGGTGACTGAGCTTGCGCCGGGCGTCAGCGTCGAGGAAATCAAGGCGAAGACGGGCGCGCCGCTCGATGTGAGCGCGGTGAGCTGAATGAGCTTGTGAGCTTGTGAGCCGGCCGCGGTCCGGATGTAAGTGACCGGTGGGCGGGCGACAGGGCGTGGTGCAGGGCGGGCGAGGCGTGAGTCTCGCCCGCTTTGTTTTGTGCGGCGGGCGTTTGTGGCGAGTGTTTGTGATGGTTCGTCCTAGCGGTCCTAGGCCGTTTGGCCGATCCTTGCCACGCGGCAAAGCGGTTTACAATCGTTTGAAGATTGGACGCTTATTGATCCCTGCCATGCCCAGGCCGAATCCGCAGTGCTTTTGCAAGGAACCCAGATGACCGCAACGTCCGCTTTCCCCGCCGGGCAGCCCGCGCCGCGCCAGCGTTATGTGCAGTGCGCGAGCGCCGGTGGCTTGCACCGCATTGCCTACACCGAGTGGGGCGACCCGGCCAATCCGCGCGTGCTCCTGTGCGTGCACGGCTTGACGCGCTCCGGGCGGGATTTCGACCGGCTCGCTGCGGAATTCGCCGGCACGTACCGCGTGGTGTGTCCGGATGTGGCGGGGCGGGGCTTGTCATCGTGGCTCGCCAACCCCAACTTCTATAGCGTGCCGCAATATGTCGCCGACATGGTCACGCTGATCGCGCGCCTGAACGTCGAGACGGTCGACTGGTTCGGCACGTCGATGGGCGGCCTGATCGGGCTCGCCCTGGCCGGCCTGCGGGACACGCCGATCCGCAAGATGCTGCTGAACGATGTAGGTCCGCATCTTGAGCCGGTAGCGGTGCAGCGCATCGGCGATTATCTCGGCAGGCCAGTGCGTTTCGAAACGCTGCAACAGGGCATCGATTACGCCGCGTTGCTCGCACAGACTTTTGGTCCGCTCACGCCGGAGGAATGGCGAGAGATCAACACGCCGCTCCTGCGCGAGCAGGATGGCGCATGGTTGCTTCGCTACGACCCGCGCATTGCAGAGCCGTTTGCCGCGACCACCGAGGAGGCGGCAAAACTCGGCGAGGCTGCGCTGTGGCATTCGCTGGCTGCATTTCAGGGGCCGGTACTGGTGGTGCGCGGCGAGCAATCAGATCTGCTCTCGCGCGAAACCGTCGCGAAGATGGTGGAGACCGGGCGCGCCGTATCGAGCGCGGAGATCGCGGGCGTCGGGCATGCGCCGGCGTTTCTGTCGGCCGATCAGATCGACATTGCGAGGCAGTTCTTTATCGGCTCAGCGGCCGACGCGTCATAATATGCAGTTCTGCGCGGTGTCCTTGACCGGGCGCAATGCGGAACGCATCTTCGATCAATTTTCAACCAACCTCAGGATTCTTTATGGCAGTCATTCGTCATCACGTCGGCAAGCGCCTCTCGGAAATCGCCGTGCACAACGGCACCGTGTACCTCGCGGGCCAGATCGCCGAAGACGCGGATCAGGACATCACGGGGCAGACGCGCGAAGTGCTCGGCCACATCGACCGTCTGCTGGGTGAAGCGAACAGCGACAAGTCGCATTTGCTGTCCGTGCAGATATTCATTTCGGACATGGTGCATTTTGCCGGCATGAACGCAGTGTGGGACGAGTGGGTCGCACCGGGCGCCACGCCGCCGCGCGCTACCGTCGAAGCGAAGCTCGCGAACCCGAAGTGCCTCGTCGAAGTCGTCGTGGTCGCGGCGCAGCGCAGCTAAGCCTGGCCTTGCAGTTCTCGCAGTTGTTGTTGGAATTCCGTTGATCCGTATGGCCTGGTGGGCCGTCGCACCATGACTACCGAAATCGTTACGAGCACCCCGACACCTATCCCTTCTTTCGACGAAGCGATGGCGTTCGTGCGCGAACATGCCGGCGAGGTGCGGCTCTCCTCGGGCGAGTTGCTGGCGGATCATGCGGCGGGTACGGCGTCGATCATGCGCACGCTCAACGTCGATCCGCCCGCTGTGCTGGCGGCGGCCTTATTTGCGCTGACACCGCATCTGCAAGACCCGGAGCGCGTGATCGCCGACAACTTCGGCGAAGAAGTCGCGCAACTGGTCGGCGACGTGCGCAAGTTGCTGCGCCTTGGCACGGTGAGTCTGCGCGCCGCCCAGAATGCGATGCCCGAAGCCGGGCGTGATGCTCAGGCGGCGCGCCGCTCGCAGGTCGAGGCGTTGCGCAAGATGTTGCTTGCTTTTGCGCAAGACATTCGCGTGGTGCTGATCCGGCTCGCGTCGCGATTGCAATCGCTGCGCTATTACGCGGCGGCGAAAGTCACGCCCTCGCCTGATGTCGCGCGGGAGACGCTCGATATTTATGCGCCGCTCGCCAATCGTCTGGGCATCTGGCAACTGAAGTGGGAGCTCGAGGATCTCGCGTTCCGCTTCGAAGAGCCGGTCACTTACAAGCGCATTGCCAGGCTGCTCGACGAGAAGCGCGTCGAGCGCGAGAGCTATGTTGCGGAGGCGATCGAGCGCCTGCAGCAGGAACTGGCTGCGGCGCATGTGCAAGCCGAAGTCAGCGGCCGGCCGAAACATATCTACAGCATCTGGCGCAAGATGCGCGGCAAGGAACTGGATTTTGCCGAACTGTACGACGTGAGAGCGTTTCGCGTGATCGTGCCGGACATCAAGGATTGCTACACCGTGCTCGGCATCGTGCACAACCTGTGGCAGCCGGTGCCGAAGGAGTTCGACGACTACATCTCGCGGCCGAAGCCGAACGGCTACAAATCGCTGCACACTGTCGTGATCGGCGACGACGGCCGTGCGTTCGAAGTGCAGATTCGCACGCAGGAGATGCATCAGTTCGCCGAGTACGGCGTGGCGGCGCACTGGCGCTATAAGGAAGCGGGCACGCGGGGCTACGGCGGTCAGTTCAGCGCCAATGAGAAGTACGACGAGAAGATTGCGTGGTTGCGTCAGCTGCTCGCGTGGAAAGACGAAGTGTCCGAAGGCGATCACGGCGAGAAACGCGCCGCTCAGCCGTGGGAGCAACTGCGCCAGGCCACGCTCGACGACGACCACATCTACGTGCTGACGCCGCAAGCGCGCGTGATTCCGTTGCCGCACGGCGCGACGCCGGTGGATTTCGCGTATCACCTGCATAGCGAACTGGGGCATCGCTGCCGCGGCGCGCGAGTCGACGGTGCGATGGTGCCGCTCAACACGCCGTTGCAAAACGGACAGACGGTCGAGATCGTCGCAGTGAAAGAGGGCGGTCCGTCGCGTGACTGGCTCAATCCGCAACTTGGGTATCTGCAGAGCCATCGGGCACGGCAGAAAGTGCGCGCGTGGTTTAACGCGGTCGAAGTGCAGGAGCACATCGCGAGCGGCCGTGCGATGGTCGAAAAGACCTTGCAGCGCGAGGGCAAGACATCCGTCAATCTCGATCAGCTCGCGGCGAAACTGGGCTTCAAGACCACCGACGATCTGTTCTCGGTGGTCGGCAAAGAAGAGTTCAGTCTTCGGCTCGTCGAGCAGGCGCTCCACGATGCGCCGCCGCCCGAGCCGGTAGTCGAAGCGCCTGAGCAGTTCGAGAAGCGCAGCAGCGGCGCGAGCGTTGCGCGCGGGGCTTCCACGGGTGTGCTGGTGGTCGGCGTCGACGCCTTGCTCACGCAACTTGCGCGCTGCTGCCGGCCCGCACCGCCTGACGACATCTGCGGGTTTGTCACGCGGGGCAAGGGCATGTCGATCCACCGCAGCGATTGCCCGACTTTCCTGCGCATGGCCGATCGTGCGCCGGAGCGTGTCTTGCAAACCGCGTGGTCGGCGGATGTGATGAGCGGCCGCGGCCAGTCCGTCTATCCCGTCGATCTCACCATCGACGCAACGGATCGGCAAGGCTTGCTGCGCGATATTTCCGAAGTGTTCGCGCGCGAGAAGATGAATGTGATCGGCGTGAAAACGCAGACGCGTCGTAACGCCGCATTCATGCAATTTACTGTCGAGGTGTCGAGCGCCGCGCAAATTCAGCGCGCGTGTGCGTTGCTCGGTGAAGTAACGGGCGTGGTGCGCGCTTCACGCAAGAGCTGATGCGCGGGCGAGGCGGCAAGTGCCAGTGGGCATCCGTTGATGCGCTCGAGTGTGTGCATGGAAATTTAAAGTCGGTACATAAAAGTACTTGCCAAGCGGTGTGGGGCTCCATATAATCTCGTTTCTTCAGGCTCGTAGCTCAGCTGGTTAGAGCACCACCTTGACATGGTGGGGGTCGTTGGTTCGAGTCCAATCGAGCCTACCAACGAAAGAGAAATTCCGGTTTTACCGGGGTTTCGCAAACTGCAGTAAGCGCCTCGGCGCAAAAGGCAAATACGGTTATGGCACCGCGAACGTTGACCGAAACTACTTCGGAGCGACGCTAGTCGAGGACCACTTTCGCCAATGTAGTTTGCAGGAAATGTGAATGCGGCCCCTCGAAAGCGGGGCCGCATTTTTTTTGGTTTTTTGACCTGGTTGTATGTGCCGCCGCCGGTCGGCACCACGGAGAACGCAATGGTTTCGATACGTCTGCCTGACGGTTCTGTTCGACAGTACGAGCATCCGGTGACCGTCGCCGAAGTGGCCGCCTCGATCGGTCCCGGCCTCGCGAAGGCCGCGCTCGGCGGCAAGATCGACGGTGAGCTGGTCGACACGTCCACGCTGATCGATCACGACGTGGCGCTTGCCATCGTCACCGAGAAAGACGCCGATGGTCTCGACATCATTCGCCACTCCGCGGCGCACTTGCTCGCTTACGCGGTGAAGGATCTGTATCCGGAAGCGCAGGTCACGATCGGTCCGGTGATCGACAGCGGCTTCTACTACGACTTCGCATACAACCGTCCCTTCACGCCGGAAGATCTCGAGAAGATCGAAAAGCGCATGCAGGAGCTCGCGAAGAAAGACGAACCGGTCTCGCGCCGCGTAGTGTCGCGCGGCGAAGCCGTGGACTACTTCAAGAGCATCGGCGAGAAGTACAAGGCCGAGATCATCGAATCGATTCCGACTACCGACGAAATCAAGCTGTACTCGCATGGTGGCTTCACCGATCTGTGCCGCGGCCCGCACGTGCCGTCTACCGGCAAGCTGAAGGTCTTCAAGCTGATGAAGCTGGCCGGCGCGTACTGGCGCGGCGACTCGAAGAACGAGCAACTGCAGCGTATCTACGGCACGGCCTGGGCCAAAAAAGAAGACCAGGAAGCGTACCTCCACATGCTCGAGGAAGCGGAGAAGCGCGATCACCGCAAGCTCGGCAAGCAACTCGATCTGTTTCACATGCAAGACGAGTCGCCGGGCATGGTGTTCTGGCATCCGCGTGGCTGGACGCTTTGGCAGCAGGTCGAGCAATACATGCGCCGCCGCGTGAACGATGCCGGTTACCTTGAAATCAAGACGCCGATGATCATGGACCGCTCGCTGTGGGAAGCGTCGGGCCACTGGCAGAACTACCGTGAAAACATGTTCACAACGGAATCGGAAAAGCGCGACTACGCGATCAAACCGATGAACTGTCCGGGTCACGTGCAGGTGTTCAACCACGGTCTGCGCTCGTATCGCGATCTGCCCCTGCGTTACGCCGAATTTGGCTCGTGCCACCGCAATGAATCGTCGGGTGCTCTGCATGGCCTGATGCGCGTGCGTGGTTTCGTGCAGGACGACGCCCATATTTTCTGTACCGAAGACCAGTTCATCAGCGAATCGATTGCGTTCAATACGTTGGCGATGAGCGTCTACAAGGATTTTGGCTTCGACGACGTCGAGATCAAGCTGTCCCTGCGTCCGGATGCGCGCGCCGGTACGGATGAGACGTGGGATCGTGCCGAACAGGGTCTGCGCGACGCGCTGACGGCTTGCGGCGTGACGTGGGAAGAATTGCCGGGCGAGGGCGCGTTCTATGGTCCGAAGGTCGAATATCACATCAAGGACGCGCTCGGCCGCTCGTGGCAATGCGGCACGTTGCAGCTTGATATGGTTCTGCCGGAGCGTCTGGGCGCTGAGTATGTCGCGGAAGACAACAGCCGTCGCCGCCCGATCATGCTGCACCGGGCAATCGTCGGATCGATGGAGCGTTTTCTCGGCATTCTGATCGAGCACCATGCTGGTGCAATGCCGTCGTGGCTCGCGCCCATGCAGGTTGTGGTGATGAATATCGCGGAAAGTCAGACCGAATATGCACGGTCGCTAGCCCAATCGTTGCAAAAACAAGGGGTTAGAGTAGAGGCCGATTTGCGCAACGAGAAGATTAGCTATAAAATACGCGAGCACACGCTGGAAAAGGTGCCGTATCTGCTTGTGGTCGGCGACAAAGAGCGTGAAGCCCAAACGGTAGCCGTGCGTGCCCGTGGTGGTGTCGATCTGGGTGTAATGCCTCTCGATACCTTCATTGAGCGTCTGCGCCAGGATGTGCAGTCGTTCAACTGAGCCACTTGGCAGCCCGGCTCGTTTTTTTAATTTTTAGAGGAAACGTAACATCGCTACTGATAAGTCTGCGCACCGCATCAACGGTGAAATTACGGCACCCGAGGTGCGTCTGGTCGGCGTCGAGAACGAACCGCTCGGCATCGTGAAACTCGCTGATGCGTTCCGCATGTCGGAACAGCAAGATGTGGATCTGGTCGAAATCGCTCCGCAAGCGGTTCCGCCGGTTTGCCGCTTGATGGACTACGGCAAGTTCAAGTACTCGGAAGCGAAGAAGCAACACGAGGCCAAGCTCAAGCAGAAGGTCGTCCAGGTTAAGGAAGTCAAATTCCGCCCGGGTACCGACGACGGCGATTACAACGTCAAACTGCGCAACCTCATTCGCTTCCTCGATGACGGCGACAAGACGAAAATCACGTTGCGTTTCCGTGGCCGCGAAATGGCTCACCAGGAAATCGGTATGCGCGTGCTCGAGCGCCTGCGCACGGACCTCGACGAAGTCGGTCAGGTCGAGCAGATGCCGAAAATGGAAGGGCGCCAGATGATTATGGTGATCGCGCCGAAGAAAAAGAAGTAAGCAGCTGGAGTGGCGGCGCGCCATGTGGCGCGTGCTCCGGTTGTGAAAGATTGAAGCGATGCTATGCCGGGTATCCGGCGCGGTGTCGGCAGGTTTCGGAACGGCGCTTATGCAAGTGAGCGTCGCTTCCTGAAAAGCGGCTGCCGGCAGTATCGGCGGTCTGCATACCAAGTGGAGTGGGTTTCGAAGGGCGGGTAATGGCCATCTGGCCGACCGCACACCCATATCCATCTAATAATGGAGTTGTCATGCCGAAGATGAAGACCAAGAAGAGTGCTGCAAAGCGCTTCGTGGTGCGTCCGGGCGGTACCGTCAAGCGCGGTCAAGCCTTCAAGCGCCACATTCTTACCAAGAAGACCACCAAGAACAAACGCCATTTGCGCGGTTCGACGTCAGTTCATGAAGCCGATATGAACTCCGTGCGCGCAATGCTGCCGTTCGCTTAACCCTTAACCGACACTCATAGGAGCAAGATATGCCTCGAGTAAAACGTGGGGTTACCGCACGGGCCCGTCACAAGAAGATCATCAAGCTGGCCAAGGGTTACCGCGGCCGTCGCAATAACGTCTATCGCATCGCCAAGCAGGCGGTCATGCGCGCAGGCCAGTACGCCTACCGCGATCGCCGCAACAAGAAGCGTGTGTTCCGTGCATTGTGGATCACGCGTATCAACGCGGCGGTGCGTCAGCACGACATGACGTACAGCGTGTTCATCAACGGCCTGAAGAAGGCTTCGATCGAACTCGACCGCAAGGTGCTGGCCGACATGGCTGTGTTCGACAAGGCTGCTTTTGCTGCGATCGTTCAGCAGGTGAAAGCCGCCGTTGCAGCCTGATTGCGCTTTGGGCAATTAAACTGCGTGGTTCGTTGCAGCGAGCATCCGGTAGTCTCGGTGCCGCTGCAACAAAAACGGGGCTCCTCACCGAGCCCCGTTTTTGTTGGTAGAACCAGTTTTGCTTCGATTGAACACTGACGCTGAAATGATGGGATCAATGGATCTGGACCAGATTGTCGCCGACGCGCAAAAAGCCTTCGCAGAAGCCTCAGACGTCACCACCCTCGAGAACGAGAAAGCGCGCTTTCTCGGCAAATCGGGTGCGCTGACCGAGCTATTGAAGGGCCTTGGCAAACTCGATCCCGAAACGCGCAAGACCGAAGGCGCACGGATCAACCTCGTCAAGCAACACGTGGAAGCCGCGTTGACGGCCCGCCGCCAGGCGCTGGCCGACGCGTTGCTGAACCAGCGCCTCGCCGCTGAAGCTATTGATGTGACGCTGCCCGGCCGCGGCACCGGCGCAGGCAGCCTGCACCCGGTGATGCGCACGTGGGAGCGCGTCGAACAGATTTTCCGGTCGATCGGATTCGACGTGGCCGACGGCCCCGAAATCGAAACCGACTGGTACAACTTCACCTCGCTGAACAGTCCGGAAAACCATCCGGCGCGTTCCATGCAGGACACCTTCTACGTCGACGGCAAAGATGCCGACGGACGCCCATTGCTGCTGCGCACGCATACCAGCCCGATGCAGGTGCGTTACGCGCGCACCAACACGCCGCCGATCAAAGTGATCGTGCCGGGCCGCACGTATCGTGTGGATAGCGACGCGACGCATTCGCCGATGTTCAATCAGGTCGAAGGCCTGTGGATCGATGAGAACATCAGCTTCGCCGACCTGAAGGGCGTCTATACCGACTTCCTCAAAAAATTCTTCGAGCGCGACGATATTCTCGTACGCTTCCGTCCGTCGTATTTTCCGTTCACCGAACCGTCGGCCGAAATCGACATGCTGTTCGAAACGGGCAAGAACGCCGGCAAGTGGCTCGAAATTTCGGGCTCCGGCCAGGTTCACCCAACGGTGATCCGCAACATGGGCCTCGACCCCGAGCGCTATATCGGCTTTGCTTTCGGCAGCGGCCTCGAGCGGCTCACCATGCTGCGTTACGGCGTGCAAGACCTGCGTCTGTTCTTCGAAAACGACCTGCGTTTCCTGCGTCAATTCGCGTGAACCGGCGCGTACGAACGCGACAAGCATAGAGCGCGGCACTGCGTGCAGTGCCGCCAGCAGCGTCCCCGGCAGTGCCCGGCGAATCACGAATACTGAAACGCGCGATGCACCGGCCGGACCTGGACCTAACCTGATCAGAACGTACACAGAACCATGCAATTCCCGGAATCCTGGCTGAGAACCTTTGTCGATCCGCAACTGACGACCGATGAGCTGTCGCACGCGTTGACGATGGCGGGTCTCGAAGTCGAAGACCTGCGGCCGGCCGCGCCGCCGACCTCGAAGATCGTCGTCGGCCAGGTGCTGGAAGTCGTCAAGCACCCTGACGCGGACAAGCTCAACGTGTGTCAGGTCGACGCCGGCACGGGCGCGACGCTGAACATCGTGTGCGGCGCACCGAATGTCGCGCCGGGCATCAAGGTGCCGGTCGCCCTGGTGGGCGCGCAGTTACCGCCGGCCGAAGAGGGTGGCGCGCCGTTCGCGATCAGGCTGTCGAAACTACGCGGCGTGGAAAGCCAGGGGATGCTGTGCTCGGCACGCGAACTGAAGCTGTCGGAAGATCATAGCGGCCTGATGATTCTGCCGGAAGATACGCCGATCGGCCAGGATATCCGCGAAACGCTCAAACTCGACGACACGGTTTTCGAAATCAAGCTGACGCCGAACAAGGCGGACTGCCTCTCGGTGTTCGGCGTGGCGCGCGAGACGTCCGCGATCACGGGCGCGCCGTTGCGCCCGCTCGAGATCAAGCCGGTCGACGTCAAGCTCAACGAAACACTGCCCGTCAAGATTTCGGCGCCCGATCTGTGCGGCCGTTTTTCGGGCCGCGTGATTCGCGGCGTGAACGCGCGCGCGAAATCGCCGCAATGGATGGTGCAGCGTCTGGAGCGTTCGGGCCAACGCAGCATTTCCGCGCTCGTCGACATCTCGAACTATGTGATGCTCGAACTTGGCCGTCCGTCGCACGTGTTCGATCTGGACAAGATCCACGGCGGCATGGACGTGCGTTGGGGCCGCAAGGGCGAAACGCTCAAGCTGTTGAACGGCAACACTGTCGAACTCGATGAAACCGTCGGCGTCATTGCGGACGAACAGCACATCGAGAGCCTCGCCGGCATCATGGGCGGCGACAGCACGGCAGTCACGCTCGACACGACCAACATCTATCTGGAAGCCGCTTTCTGGTGGCCGGATAGCATTCGTGGCCGCTCGCGCAAGTACAACTTCTCGACCGATGCGGGCCATCGTTTCGAACGCGGCGTGGACTACGCGACCACCGTCGAACACATCGAACGCATCACGCAATTGATCCTCGACATCTGCGGCGGCGAAGCCGGCCCGGTCGACGATCAGATCGTCAACGTGCCGAAGCGTGAGCCGGTGAAGATGCGCGTCTCGCGTGCAAACCGCATCATTGGCATCAAGATCGATGCGGACGAAATCGCGCAGATCTTCACGCGCCTCGGCCTCACGTTCGAACGCGACGGCGATACGTTCTCGGTGATGCCGCCGTCGTACCGCTTCGACATTGAAATCGAAGAAGACCTGATCGAAGAAGTCGCGCGTATCTATGGCTTCGAAAAGATCCCCGCACGTCCGCCGGTCGCGACCAGCGAAATGCTGCCGACCGACGAAACGCAGCGCTCGATCCACGTGATCCGCCACGCGCTCGCCGCGCGCGACTACGCGGAAACGGTCAACTTCAGTTTCGTCGACGCGGAGTGGGAGCAGGACTTCGCCGGCAACTACAAGCCGGTACGTCTGTTGAATCCGATTGCCAGCCAATTGTCGGTGATGCGGACCACGCTGTTCGGTAGCCTGATCAATGTGCTGCGCACGAACCTGAACCGTCGTGCCGCCGATCGCGTGCGCGTGTTCGAAGCGGGCCGCGTGTTCCTGCATGATCCGTCGATCAAGGCAGGCGAATTGGCGGTTGAGGGTTTCGCCCAGCCGAAGATGATCGGCGCGCTCGCCTACGGTCCTGCGCTCGACGAGCAGTGGGGCGCGCAAACCCGCTCAGTTGACTACTTCGATATGAAGGGCGATCTGGAAGCAGTACTGGCGCCGGCGTTGGCGCGCTTCGTGAAAGCGGCGCATCCGGCATTGCATCCGGGCCGTAGCGCGCGTATTGAACTGAATGGCCGCGCGGTGGGCTGGATTGGCGAATTGCACCCGCGCTGGATGCAAAAATATGATTTGTCGCATGCACCGATTCTGTTTGAAATCGAAGCGGAAGCATTAATGCAACGCGTATTGCCGACTCCGACGGACGTGTCTAAATTCCCGCCGGTGCGCCGCGATATTGCGGTGGTCGTCGATCAGAAAATCGAGGTGCAGGCGCTGCTGGACGAGCTCCAGAAGGCTCAATCCGAAGCGGCCTGCAAGACCGTCCAGAAGGTTGCGCTTTTTGACGAATTCCGTCCAAAATCAAACACTTCCGGGGGCCTGGCGGCTCACGAGAAAAGCCTTGCGTTCCGTGTGACCTTGCAAGATACTGGCGGGACCCTTCAGGATGAAACGGTCGATCTGGCCATTCAAACTCTGGTGGAACGTCTGGCTCGAGTATATGGCGCACGGTTGCGTGGATAACCCGCAATTAACATTTGCACGGCATTTTTCCGCAACTTCCGTTTCTGCTTGACGCGCCATTTGATAGATATGAATGAAATGAACTCGAGTGATTTCGAAGCTCTTCTTACGGCGCAACGCAGCGCCATGATTCGCGATATTCCGACATCACCCGCGGCCGTTTCCACCGAAACGCCGACGCTTACCAAGGCTGAACTTGCCGAGTTGCTGTTCGACAATGTCGGGCTCAACAAGCGGGAAGCGAAAGACATGGTCGAAGCGTTCTTCGAGGTGATCCGCGATGCGCTGGAGAGTGGCGATAGCGTGAAGCTGTCGGGGTTCGGCAACTTCCAGTTGCGCGACAAGCCCCAGCGTCCTGGCAGAAACCCGAAGACCGGCGAGGCGATTCCAATCGCCGCGCGCCGCGTTGTGACGTTCCATGCAAGTCAAAAGCTGAAAGCGCTGGTCGAGAACGGCGCTGAAGCGAGCTTCGCGCGCTGATTGACTGGCGCGTTCCTGCGCAACCCACCACGACGGCTAACTGACGATGACAGCGACGATCGAAAAAGTCGTCTTGCCTCCGATCCCGGCGAAGCGCTACTTCACGATTGGTGAGGTCAGCGAACTATGCGGCGTGAAACCGCATGTGCTGCGCTATTGGGAACAGGAGTTCACGCAGTTGCGGCCGGTCAAGCGGCGCGGCAATCGACGGTACTACCAGCATCACGAGGTGCTGTTGATCCGGCGGATTCGTGAGTTGCTGTATGAGCAGGGTTTCACGATCAACGGTGCGCGTAACCGGCTTGATTCACATGGCGGTGGCGCGCATGGTGCGGCGGCTGATGATCTCGGGGAAGGCGAGGGCGCAGCGGCGCCGGCGGCTGCAACAGCCGCAGTGGACGTCGAGCAGTTGCGCAAGGAATTGCTGCATGTGATCGATTTGTTGGGCCACTAGTTCGCTTTGTTAGCGCAGAGCGGTTCTAATCGAAGGAAGTGTCTGTTATAATTTTTAGCTGTTCGGGGCGTAGCGCAGCCTGGTAGCGTACCTGCATGGGGTGCAGGTGGTCGGAGGTTCAAATCCTCTCGCCCCGACCAAATTCAAACCCGCACAGCTTAAGGCTGTGCGGGTTTTTCATTTACCGCCTCACTGTGCGTTCGTACAGTGGTTTTTAGACAGAAGATTAGACATTTGTCTTAAACGCCGAGCGTCACCATGGCAGTTCCAGGTCGAGCGATGACGTCTCCGGAATAGCCTCTTTGATGTAGATCTCCGTCGTCTTTCCGGTCGTGTGCGCGAGCCGTGTCTGGATCTCTGCACGCCCCTTGCCGGCCTTCGCTGCGTCGTTGCGCCGAGCGCGCGCAGGTCTTTGAACTGGAAGCCGTCAGTCACGCTGGCGCGCTCCTTCGCGCGGTCAGTCACCGCGCGGATCTGCGGTGTGCTCTCGACATCGAGCGCCTTGCCGCTTGTGCCGGCCGTCTTCGATGGCTTGAACCGTATCGTCGTGTCGGTGACCTGCGTCTCGAGCAGCATGCCCACGTCGATTGCTCGTTGCCACACGAGGTAGGACATGTCGGCAATGCACTGGAACACAGATCAAATTGGAACGCCCAACGGATTATGGCGCAGCCCACTTAAGCGCTGCGCCGGTATTGTTAAGGTGCAGGAACGTTAATAACCGTGTTGACCATTGTCACTGCGGCAGTCAACGCAATCGCGCGGCCGTTGAGCGTTGTGACGACCGCGGTCGGCGGGGTCCCTCCGGCTGTCGAAAAGGTGATCGATGCGTTGGACAACATCGTTCCGGTCATCGTCGATCCCGTGCCGATAACCGCACCGCCCGGAACATACCAGAACACGTTCTTCGACTGCGCGCCGTTCACCAGCAATACCTGGATCGGCACCGCCGGTGTAGCCGGCCCGGTCACTCCCACATTCAAGGTGCCTGTGTTCGCTGCTGTCTGGAAGACCCACACGGCGTTGGCGTCACCGCCAGCATCCAACGTCAGATTGGCGGTCGTGCGTCCCGCTCCGCCAATGTCGAAGGTGCCTGCGGCTGAGCGATACACGCCAGGCGGAAGCGTACGGCCTGCCAACTCGTCGGCGCCGCCTCCAGCTCCGCCGCAACTGGCACATTGCGCCGGATCTGACACGTTGATGCCACCCGGCAATGAGCCCGGTGAGAGCGCGTTGAACGCTTTCGTCGCATCCAGGCTTGCCTGCGAGACGGCAGCGCCTGCGACCGAACCCGGGGGCGCGGTCAGGGTGTACACGAGGCCGGTTACCAGTCCGTTATTGTTGGGCGTCACCGTGTAGACGTTGCCGCCGGAGTCGTGCAGTCCCGTTATCTTCGTTGAAGCTGCGTTCACACCCAGATCGCCGTGAATGACCGTATTCAGTCCGGCATTCGTGACCGTGGCATTACCGCCGAACGAGCCGAAAGGCTGGGCACCTCCGAGAGCGGGCGCTGTCGTGCACAGGGACGAATTCGTTGTGAAATTCGTCACGAAAGCGGCTGCGAGGGCATTACCCGCCAGGTCCTTTGCGCCGGTCGTGATCGTGACGACATAGCTCGCGTTGGCTGTCAGGGCGCTGGATGCAGTGAAGGTCGCGACGTTGTCCGGGACGCTATAAGCAATGGTGCCTGCGAGTGGCGTGCCCGGCGCGGTCGAGGCCGCGACGGTGAAAGTCGCCGTATTGAGGGTCGACGGGTCCATGGCCTCGCTGAAAGTGACGTTGACCGACTTGTTGGTGCAGACGCCAGTTGCGGCGTTAGCCGGGTTCGTCGACACGATCGAGGGCGGCGTCGTGTTCGCGCTGCTTCCCGTGGTGAACGTCCACGCAAAGCTGCTCACGAGGGCATTGCCGGAAAGATCCTTGGCCGTCGTTGTAACGGTAGCTTTGTAGACGGTTCCCGCAGTCAGGGTCGCCGGCGCAGTCGGGGTGAAGATCGCACTTTTTGCGCCCGCCGCGTAAGACACCGTGCCCACGACCGGCGTGCCGTCAGATCCAGTCAGCGTGAAGCTGGTCGCCGTTATCGTTGAAGGATCCATGTCCTCGCTGAACGTCACCGAAATGTGGGTGTTCAGGGCGCTATTTGTCGCACCCGCCGCAGGTACGCTGAGCAACACCGTGGGAGGGGTCACGTCTGTGGTGGCCCCCGTGGTGAACGTCCACACGAAGTTGCCTGACAGTGCGTTACCCGACAAGTCCTGTGCAGCGCTCGTTATCGTTGCCGTAAGGGCGGTGTTTATAGGCAGCGGGTTCGCGGGAGCGAACACCGCGGCTTTCGCACCCACGATGTAACTCACCGTGCCCGCAATCGGGGCACCTCCGGGGCCGGCAACGGTAAAGCTCGACCCGGAGATCGTTGCCGGGTTCATGTCTTTGCCGAAGGTGGCGATGATCTTCGTGGTCGTTCCCACACCTGTGGCGCCGGGCAAGGGCACCGCGGAGCTGACGGCAGGCCGGGTCGCGTCTTGAGTCGTGCCTGATGTCGTGGCCAGGTCCGTACCCGAAGAGCCGCCGTCGCACCCTGCCGTCAGTGCTATAAGCAGCAACGCCGTCAACCAGGTCAGTCGTTTGCCGAAAAGCCGAAAATGGGTCATGTGCAACCTCGGTTCGACGCTGATGCAGCGGCATACTCAATATTTTTCATTTTCTTTCCCTGATAGTTGACCTGCGGCACCGAGCATTCGGTGTCGCTTAAAATTGTTTTACTTGCGTGCAGCGCTGAGAATTCAGAGTGGGGCGAACAGGTGCTCGACATGCCGCGTCCGGTGATCCTGTCCCGCTCGCGCAAAAGACAGGTGGACACCTTTCGGCAAATGTACAAAGAGCCTGGTCGGGCAGACAAGAAAAAGGCCGGTAGACCGGCCCTTGAGATACGTTACTGTGGCGAGATATTCGCGGCCTGCAAACCCTTCGGGCCGTGCTTTGTCTCGTAGCTCACTTGGTGGTTTTCTGCGAGCGTCTTGAATCCGTCGCCCCGAACTTCCGGGAAGCGAGCGAAGAGATCGTCGCCGCCAGTATCAGGAGTAACGAAGCCAAAGCCTTTGCTATCGTTGAACCACTTAACAGTACCGGTATCCATGAGAATTCCTTGAAATAAAAACAATGGCTCCGTTGCGGAGCGACAAAAACTTCAAGGAAGAGGAGAGGATAGCGAGTACCGCGCAGAAGAGGCGGAAAATGGTGATCAGCAATCAGGCTTCTTGAATATTTCGAAGCCCACAGTACCTTGGCGATCCGGGACTGTCAACGCATTTCGTGAAGCGCCTACCGATGATGCTTGACGCGAAGTAAAGGATTGCGGGACGCGACACCGACTTATTGAGTTCGATGTTTCCAGGACTTCTCTCTGTGCTGGCTATCGTCAAGAAATACCTTCAATGCCTGGTGGCGGTTTTTCTTTTGCAGATTCGGTTTTGTCGTGAGTGAGTAGGTTGCCTAATCGCTGAGTCTTCGCAATCTCAAGCGTCCGTCGTACTCGAATTTTATCTCCCGCGCGTTAATGCGACAGAGCCGTCCGCGTCGCTGGAGAATCTCACGCAGACGTCAGGCGTGTTTCTTCAGCCAGTCAACGAGCAAGCGTTCGAACTTTGCGGGTTGCTCCATGAGAAAAAAATGGCTCGCCCTCTCAAACATTTCGGTGCGAGCGTGAGGCAAACCTTCTGACAGCCTGGCGGTCGCAGTCGGCGAACAAGCCGGATCGGCGTCCCCAGCCGTCACCAACGTCGGTCGCTGGATACGCTGCTGCAACCGGACCACGCTGTCGTGCGCCTGGCACGTTTCATTTGCCGCGCAGCGGTCACTCGCCACGATGGTTACCGGGAAAGCGCAAATGATAGAAAAGGCCAACGATGCCACGCCAACTGCTTGTCACGTACCGGGGTGGCCGCTTGGCCACGGCGCCAGAAGTCAGCCGTGGCTCTGCCGGTGCCTGAGCGCAACGTGGGGCGTATTCTGTTCTCCCCGGAGCGGCCGGTGGGAACTTGAGGAGAGAAGGCCGGACAGCACCGGTACTTAGCTTTCGGCTTAACAAAAACTGCGAAATAGCCATGCGCTCCGGGCCGTACATTGAACTTCAGTGGAGACTCAGATGAAAAGGGCAATCGTAGTCCCGGCTCTGCTTGCAATCGCCATTGTCATTGTCATTGTGTTGATCTTGCGTCTTTCGAGCGAAGACGCCATTCGCCTCGCCGGCTACGCAGCCACTGCGGCCATCGCCGTACTGGTCAGCCTCCTGACCCGCCGCCGCGCGAATCGCAGCAGTCACGTCGACGGTGGATCGCACTGATATCCGCGGATCGCGTACCGCATTACAGCGTACCGCCTCGTGAACCTGCGGCTATCTTCCGCTGCAAATTGGTAAAGCAGTAGCTCGCGAACACATATGACACAGCAAGTCTAAACGAGTGAAGGCCCCGTCTGGTCAATCACCGCAAGTGAAGCTGCGGGCCCATATTTGCACTGCCTTCATTGCCATTCCGAGCTTCGTTGATAACTGGGTCACTATACCGGCGGCGACGGCGCGGAAAAACGCAATGCCGCGCAAAAGAGAACCCGAAGTCATGCAAAACTCGGAGCGCCTGGTGTGATGCAGCAACCCAGGATTAGACCGCGGTACCGTTTGTGGGGGGGCTTTCGATGGCGGGGGATTCCCAGTTCCGACGCACATGAGCGTCGTGCGAACGACAGGAAGCGTTTCCATGCACGGATGGACCGCATCGTTCCGGCTTTGCTGCAGGTCCCCGATGCGCCTGCCACATGATAGGGAACATAAAGTTTTTCTTGGCCTCGTGAAAACCATTACTGCGTTTTTCTTTATCGGGGCCGCGAGCATAATGCTTGGGGCAGTACGGGCCGCATCATCGCCGCGCTGTCAGAATCGCGCCGCAACACTATCCCCGGCAATTTTGAATGCTACACGGACGAGGCCTATTTCCGATGATTGCCTGGCTGCATGCGCAAATGGAACTTGCCAGTACTGGAATCGATATCACCTCGATGTTCGCGGCGGGCGCCATCATCACGCTGTCGTATCTGGTATATGGCATGACGGGTTTTGGCTCCTCGATCGTCGCCATTCCGATGCTGACGCAGCTTATTCCCCTCCGTACTGCCACACCAGTGATGCTGGTACTCGACCTGGTAGCCGGAATGCTTGTCGGACTGCGCAATCTTAAGGCTGTCCAGGCCCAGGAGTTATGCCGCCTGGGACCGTGGCTGTGCATCGGCCTTGTGCTCGGCGTGACAGTCCTGGTTTCGGTGCCGGAGAAGCCCCTTGAACTCCTGCTTGGCGTCTGCCTGCTGTCCTACTCGTTATGGCGGGTGCGCTCACACGGCGAATTCCGGCGGATTGGCGGTGGCTGGGCGCTTCCACTGGGTTTCTTCGGAGGCTGCCTGACTGCCGTATTCGGCACGGGCGGCCCGGTGTACACCATTTATCTGGCAGGACGCCTGAGCGATGCGGATCAAAGACGCGCAACGATCAGTACGCTGATTACCTTGACTGCAATTGCGCGACTACTCCTTTTCAGCATGTCAGGTTTGTATCGCAATCCAGCCGTATTGCACCTGGCGGGGTGGCTATTGCCTTGCGGTACGATCGGCCTTTTGATCGGCGCAAGATTGCGTAATGCGATTTCGACCGCCAATGTCCTGACGCTTCTGTGGATTGTGTTGATCGGGGCAGCAATTAATCTGATTGTGCGATCCGTGCCGGCCATATTTGCCGGCTTTTAACGTGTCACAAATTCATCCTTTTGAGTAGGTCGTCTTCTGCAGCACGGGCACTGGGCCGTCTGGCGAGTGTGGATGCAGGCATCACGAAGAAGAGAAGGCAGCGGCGAGCTGCGGCGAACCGCGCTTCTCATTAGGCGGCCGCTTGCGCTCGATCGCGAAATGCGGAGTCGTCACCCGCCTGTCGTGCTGCTGCGCTGCAGACAATGCGGCTTCGATGCCGCGCGGCAGCGTGCGTAAGAAGCGTTCCGAAAAACTATCGCCGGTTTTCGGTGCGTGCTGTATCGCGTCCCGGGTCCGTTGCTGCGGCGCCTGGATTCCGCGCATACATGTACGCGCGATTGAACGGATATTCATGTCGCTCGGCGAGCCGACAATGAGCGGAACGATTAGGCTGTTCGGTCATGTCAGGCGGCCGCGACACGAGAATCTGGAACAGCGACGTCCACCCTCGTTCAAATCCCATGGCGGACCCTGCCAGATAGAGTCGGTACGCGCGGATGATCCGTTCCGCGTCGCTGCCCAGTATCCGGCGCGCCTCGTCAAGACAAGCCTCCAGGGCGTCGGCCCACTGCCATAGCGTGCGCGCGTAATGCGGGCGAAGACACTCGGCGTCCACGGGTTCGAGGTTGCCTCGAGTCATGGCAGCCATCAATACGCTCACGTGCACCAGTTGACCGCCGGGGAAAATATATCTGTCGATGAAATCACCTATGCCGCCATCGAGTTGCGGATTGTCAGCGCCGCCGGCGGTAATGCAGTGATTCATCATGAGGCCGCCCGGCCGAAGCAGACGGCGCATCTTTGCGAAGTAGCGATACAGGTTCGGGCGCCCAACGTGTTCGCACATGCCCACCGAAGCAATTTTGTCGAATGGCCTGGACTCGTCGATATCGCGGTAGTCCTGCAGCAGCATCCGGACGCGACCCTGCAGCCCCTTTTGGTCGATAAGACGGTTGACGTACGTGTACTGGTTTTTCGACAGGGTGATGCCTGTCGCGGCAACGCCATAGTGCTCGGCAGCCCAAAACAGCAGCGCACCCCAACCGGCGCCCACGTCGAGAAAACGTTCGCCGGGACGCAGCATCAGCTTCCTGCAGATGTGATCGAGCTTAGCTTGCTGGGCGTCTGCCAGCGACATGTTGGGCGCCGAAAAGTACGCGCACGAGTACACCCGCAGCGGGTCGAGCCACAGGGCGTAGAAATCATCGGAGACGTCGTAGTGATGCTGAATCTGTGCGGCGTCCATGGCTCGACTGTGGTGGGTGCGTTCCCAGACGGCGAGGCGGGCGCGATTGACACGAGCCAGCAGCCATCCGTGCGCCTCCTGGGTTGGGTTGCGCCGCAGCAGCGCGGGGGCAGTGGCCATGAGGTCATGCATATCCCCCTCGATCTCCAGTCGGCCCTCCACATAGTCTTCCGCCAGTCGCCCGATCGCCCCCTGCGTCAGATGCAGAAGCGTTCGAACATCCCGGATGACGAACGACAGCCGGGGCTGAGCCGCGCCGATGCGCTCGCCGTCCGGAAGCTGAACGGAGCAGGGGAGTGGCAGGCTGGCGATCTGGTGTTCGGCAGGGTGCCGCAAAAGGCTGGGAAGCATCATGGACGCTGTCTCCTTCAGGCAATGTCACAATCCTCCGGCGCGGGCGGCAACCACCCTCCGGGCCCGATTTTCGTGCAAACCGCGCCCCGTTCTCACGCGTCCATTGCGCGTCCGAATCAAGATGCGACTGGCGATCATGCCGCGGCGCTGCCGCCACCATTCGCATCATTCACGACGCCCCCTATCGGCGTCGATCGCACTGCGGTGAGTTCCCTCATCCATATCATAAAGTGACATATAGTAATCCTATCAGCTTCGAGTGTAGATTAACGAGAGGGTGCATGACTTCGGAAACTCCAGCACGGCGCGAGGCCCAATCGTCGCGACCGCCGCTGAGGGCGACCTTCACGCGCGCTGAATGTCCGCGGTGAGGCACGGCGCTTGCTCACCCTTAGACCATTCACACAAACGATGGAGGTTCAAATGGTCGAGTTGCACCAACCCACCACGCCGGCAGCCGGGTCCTCGCTCAGTGCGTCTGACCCGGCCGGCTCCGCCGGTTCATCTCAACAGGGCGACGGCTTTACAGCGAGGTCCAGCGGTGCCGACGGAGACCGGGCAACCGGTGTTCGGACGCTGTCTGACCTGAAGGAAAAGATTGCGGGTGCACAGGAGGTGGTTAAGACGAAGTACCGTGTCGTCTCTGAATCGACCGACGATTACGTTCATGAGGCGCCGTGGAAAGCGGTCACGATGGCGCTCATCGGCGGACTCATTATTGGAATGCTTGCTCGCCGCTAACCCCGGTTGAACTCTTCAGGAGAAGAAATTATGGATCCGGTCTCGCATGGAATTATTTTCTGGCTAATCATCGGCGGTATTGCTGGCGCTTTGGCCGGTCGTATCGTCGACGGTGGCGGCTTTGGCATCGTAGTCGACATCATTGTGGGTATTGTCGGCGCCTTCATAGGCGGTTGGCTGGGTGGGGTGCTGGGGCTGCACCTGGGAGGCGGCATCATCGGCTCACTGATTACAGCGCTGATCGGCGCAGTCATCCTGCTCGCTATCCTGCGACTTTTCAGCCGAGGTCGCACGCGTCCGCTCTAAAATCTACAATACGCGGCCACCTGGTAACGTTTCTCCACACCGCTGCGCTGCCCGTTGGAAAACTCGGTTTGAGCGCGGACAGCAGCGGATCGTTGGAGCACGACATCAGGTGGAGCATCGGCTCTATCGGCCACTCGTCGCAAGTTCTCTGTGCCGGGTGGCCGCTCCTCATTGCGGTCACCCGTCTTGGTCGGCACCCTTGGCACCTTTGGCGCGTTTCGCCGGCCCGAAGTGCTGGTCGAAAGCTGTTGCGTCGCACAAAAATTGATGCTGAACGTCATATGGCTTGACCCGAGAGCAATAAAGTATCGGTTTGCGGTCTTATTTTCAGTGGCGAGATATCCGCGACAGGACTAACTTTCTCTTACGGCGGACGCGGCACGATGTGCGCGACCCGCAAAAAGCAGAATGGGTTCTGGAGGAAGACAGATGCATACGACGCTGGGTGGCGGGGCGCGCACGCATGTCCGCGACGCCAGAATCGTCCAGCCGGATCTCGAACTCGTGGCGGTGCCGCGCGATGAGTCGTTCAAGATCTGGTCGCATGGGTATCCCTATCGCACGGTGCGCTGGCACTTCCATCCTGAGTATGAAATTCAGCTGATTACGTCGACGACGGGCAAATACTTCGTAGGCGATTACATTGGCAATTTCGCGCCCGGCAATCTTGTGATGGTGGGATCGAATCTGCCGCACAACTGGGTCAGCAATCTGTCCCAGGGCGACCATGTGAATGAACGCTGTCTTATTCTGCAGTTCGATACGGGGTTCGTTGCGCGCGCGATCGAGGCTTTCCCAGAGTTCAAACGCGTGGAGTTGTTACTCGATGCATCGCGTTGGGGCGTGCTGTTCACACCTGAAACGGGTGGGGCCGCTGAACCGATCATGCACGAGATGCTGAGCGCGAAAGGCATGCGGCGCCTCACGTTGTTTCTCGCTTTGTTTGACCTGCTCGTGCAAAGCGTCGCGCCGGTGAAGCTGGCGAGCGCTGCTTATTGTGCGGACCCGGCACGCTATGCCGAGTCTCGCATCAATCACGTGCTTTCCTATATTGGCAAGAACCTGTCACAAGCGTTGCGCGAAAGCGAGTTGGCCGAACTCGTGGGGCAGAGTGTCAGTGCCTTCTCGCGATATTTTCGCCGGCACACCGGCGTGCCCTTCGTGCAGTATGTGAACCGGCTGCGCATTAATCTCGCGTGTCAATTGCTGATGTCGGGCGAGCTGAATATCACCGATATCTGCTATCAGGTCGGCTTTAATAACCTCTCGAATTTTAATCGCCAGTTCCTTTCCCTGAAGGGCATGTCGCCTTCGCGATGGCGCGCATATCAACAACTCAATGCGGCTAGCGCTACTGAATCGGCTGAAGCCGCGCACGTCTCGCAAGCGTCCGGATAGCGCGTGTCTCACGGAAATCACCCAGACCGTGGCGCCTTGACGAAACGCCGCCTCCGGCGAACTGGGTTTGTCTGCAGTCTGAATGGATGTATTGTGTACTACATAGGATATGAATCATGACGCAACTATTGGTCCGCGTCCGCG
Organism: Paraburkholderia sp. IW21; assembly: GCF_041321145.1. Taxonomy (NCBI): domain Bacteria; kingdom Pseudomonadati; phylum Pseudomonadota; class Betaproteobacteria; order Burkholderiales; family Burkholderiaceae; genus Paraburkholderia; species Paraburkholderia sp. IW21. The sequence continues at coordinate 48,814 of NZ_JBGGWA010000011.1, forward strand.
CTGACGCAATTGAGGCGCATGATGGGCAATCATCTGGATAGTGCTAGCAAACTAACGATCTTCAAAGGAGCTCACCCGCGGCCCAACCACAGCAGCACCTGTGCCGGAATTTTTCTAAAAAACGGAGACATTCGATGACCAGACTTTCGAACCAGTTAATAGGCGCCAGCGCCCTGACCCTGAGCATGTTGAGCAGCACCGCGGCATGGGCCGCACCCAGTGGCACGGTTGCCTTTCTGATGCCCGACCAGGCGTCGACGCGCTACGAACAACATGACTTCCCCGGCTTCAAGGCCGAAATGAGCAAGCTCTGCCCCGACTGCAAGGTGCTCTACCAGAACGCCAATGCCGACGTCGCGACGCAACAGCAGCAGTTCAACTCCGTGATCGCGCAAGGCGCCAAGGTGATCGTCCTCGACCCGGTGGACTCGACGGCCGCCGCGTCGTTGGTCCATATGGCGCAGGGCCAGGGTATCAAGGTTATCGCCTATGACCGGCCTGTGCCCTCGACGCCGGCCAACTACTATGTATCGTTCGACAACGAAGGCATCGGCCGTGCCATCGCGCAGTCGCTCGTCCAGCACCTGAAAGACTCAGGCGTACCGGCCAGCAAAGGCGGCGTGCTCGAGGTCAACGGTTCGCCGACCGACGCGGCGGCGGGGCTGATCAAGAAGGGCATCCACGCCGGACTGCAGGGTAGCGGCTACAAGACGCTGGCCGAATACGACACGCCGGATTGGGCTCCCCCGAAGGCTCAGCAGTGGGTCAGCGGACAGATCACGCGCTTCGGTTCGCAGATTGTCGGTGTGGTGGCCGCCAACGACGGCACGGGCGGCGGGGCTGTCGCAGCGTTCAAGGCAGCGGGCGTCAACCCGGTGCCGCCAGTGACCGGCAACGACGCGACGCTCGCGGGATTGCAGCTGATCATCGCGGGTGACGAGTACAACACGATCCTGAAGCCGAGCGAGGTTGTCGCGGCCGCGGCGGCGAAGGTGGCTGTCGGCTTCCTGTCCGGCCAGTCCCCGAAGGCTGAAACGACGCTCTTCAACACGCCGACCCAGCTCTTCAAGCCCGCGGTAATCACGGCGAAGAACCTCAAGGCGGAGGTCGTCGACAAGGGATTCGCGAGCGGCAAGGAGTTGTGCACCGACCGCTATGCCGAAGGGTGCAAGAAGCTGGGAATCACGTACTGATCCGGCGCGACGCCGGGCGGGATCCGGCTCGTGCCGGGTCCCTCTACTCTGATGAGGTATCCGTCCCATGACTGACAACTCCACAATCCGGGCGAGGCCTGGCGAACTAGTACTGAGCCTGCGTGGCGTCTCGAAGCACTTCGGAGCGGTCTCGGCCCTGACGGACATCGAGCTCGACGTCCATGCCGGCGAAGTGGTCGCCCTGGTGGGCGACAACGGGGCCGGGAAATCAACCCTGGTGAAGGTTCTCGCCGGGGTCCATCAACCCAGTACCGGCACGATCACCTTCGGTGGCAAGGAGGTCACGCTGCCCGATCCGGGCGCGGCGCTCGATCTCGGCATCGCCACGGTGTTCCAGGACCTCGCGCTGTGCGAAAACCTCGATGTCGTCGCGAATATCTACCTTGGGCGCGAGCTGAATCCGCTCCGCCTCGACGAGGTCGCCATGGAAGTGCGCGCCTGGACGCTTCTGAACGAACTGTCGGCGCGCATCCCGAGCGTGCGCGACGTGGTCGCCTCGCTGTCGGGCGGCCAACGTCAGACCGTGGCGATCGCTCGCTCGCTGCTGCTGGACCCGAAGCTGATCATGCTCGACGAGCCGACGGCGGCGCTGGGCGTGGCCCAGACCGCGGAGGTGCTGAACCTGATCGAGCGGGTGCGCGACCGCGGCCACGCGGTCATCATGATCAGCCACAACATGGAGGACGTCCGCGCCGTGGCGGACCGGATCGTCGTGCTGCGGCTCGGCCGCAACAACGGCGTCTTCTATCCCGACTCGTCGAATGAGGAGCTGGTGGCCGCGATCACCGGCGCCACCGAGAACGCGGTGTCGCGCCGCGCCGGCCGGCGCCTGGCCGAACCGGGCGCCTGGACAAAGGAACGATCATGAGCAATGAAATTCAAGGCGCCCCGCAGCCTGAACCGCAAGACCCTTCGCAGCCGTCCACGCTGCTCGACCGCAGCGATGTCCGCGTCAAGCACGCCGCCGGGATCGGCGGCACGGTTGCCGCCTTCGTCGAACGGGTGCGTTCGGGCGATCTGGGATCGCTGCCGGTCATCGCGGGGTTGGTCATCATCTGGACCGTGTTCACCAGCCTGAACCCGGTGTTCCTCTCGGCCGACAACCTGGTGAATCTGCTGTTCGACTGCTCGACGGTCGGCGTGATCTCGCTGGGCATCGTCTGCGTGCTGATGGTGGGACAAATCGACCTGTCGGTGGGGTCGATGAGTGGCTTCGCTTCGGCCCTGGTAGGGATGCTCTGGGTCAATCATGGCTGGCCGGTGCTGCTGGCCATCGTCGCTGCCGTCGCCGTGGGCGCAGTGGTCGGCGCCGTGTACGCGCTGCTGCTCAACCGGCTCGGCATGCCGAGCTTCGTCGCGACGCTGGCCGGGCTGCTCGCGATCCTCGGGATGCAGCTCTATGTCCTCGGCGCTACCGGGTCGATCAACCTGCCCTACGGCTCGACGATGGTGAATCTCGGGCAACTCATCATCATCCCCGCCGCCGTTTCGTATCTCATTGCGCTGGTACCGGGTGCCGTGATTCTGGTGGTCGGGCTGCGCACGCGCGAGCGCCGCCGGGCGTCCAATCTTTCTGCGCCCTCGGTGGGCAGTCTGCTCGTGCGCAGCCTCGCCATCACCATACTGTTGGAGGTGGTGGTTGCCTACCTTAACCGGGGACGAGGCGTTCCGCTGATGTTCGGCGTCTTCCTGGGCCTCGCGGTCGCGATGGACTATGCGCTTAAGAGGACGCGATGGGGCCGGTCGATGAACGCGGTCGGCGGCAATCACGAGGCCGCAAGGCGGGCGGGCATCAATGTCAGCGCCATCTACACCAGCGCCTTCGTGCTGTGCGCCAGTCTCGCCGCGCTCGGCGGCGTGCTGACCGCGGCACGGCTCGCGTCCGCCAGCCAGCAGGCCGGCAGCGGCGACGTGAACCTGAACGCCATCGCCGCAGCCGTGATCGGCGGCACCAGCCTGTTCGGCGGTCGCGGCAGCGCGTATTCGGCGGTGCTGGGCATTATCGTGATCCAGTCGATTGCCAGCGGCCTGACGCTATTGAACCTGTCGTCCTCGCTGCGCTTCATGATCACCGGCGCGGTGCTGGCGATCGCGGTGATCGTCGACTCGCTCGCCCGGCAGTCGCGTGTCTCGCATGGTCGCGCGTAATTCGAGCAATCCAGCAACCCTATTGCATGGGAGAACAGTGAATGAGTGAATCCATAAAGGGAAAGGTTGCCGCCATCACGGGTGCGGCATCGGGTATCGGCCTTGAGTGCGCGCGCGTCCTGGTCGCGGAAGGCGCGAAGGTGGTTCTGATCGACCGTGCAAAAGACCGGCTCGAGCAACTCTGCGCGGAACTGGGGCCAAACGCTCTGCCACTGGTCGTGGATCTGCTGCAGCCGTCGGAGGTGTCTGCGCTGCTGCCGAAAATTATCGAACTTGCCGGCGGCCTCGACATCTTCCATGCCAATGCCGGCGCCTACGTCGGCGGCGACGTGCTGGACGGAAATCCGGACGAGTGGGATCGCGTGCTGAACCTGAACGTCAATGCCGCGTTCCGATCGGTCCACGCTGTGCTGCCGCACCTGGTCGCGCAGAAATCGGGCGACATCATCTTCACCAGTTCCATCGCGGGGATCGTCCCGGTCGTGTGGGAGCCGATCTACACCGCGTCCAAATTCGCGGTGCAGGCCTTCGTTCACACGACCCGCCGCCAGCTCGCGAGGCATGGCGTGCGGGTCGGCGCGGTGGCCCCGGGTCCGGTCGTGACGGCGCTGCTCGACGACTGGCCGAAGGCGAAGATGGACGAAGCGCTCGCCTCGGGCAGCCTGATGCAGCCGAGAGAGGTCGCCGATGCGGTGCTCTTCATGCTGACGCGGCCGCCCAACGTGACCATCCGCGATCTTGTGATTCTTCCAAACAACGTCGATCTCTGAAACGCGTGACAGACGCGGGCGCGGTAGTGTGGCTCCCCGTCGACCTGAAACGCCTCCCCTAACAGACAGTGAGCAGACAGTAAGCTATGACCTCGGACAACCCAACCCCCGACGCGACAGACAGCCCGCGTTATGTCATCGGCGTGGACGTGGGCACGGGCAGCGCCCGGGCCGGAATTTTCGACCTTGCCGGCCGCATGGTGGCCTCGGCAAAACATGACATCACCCTGTTCCAGGCGAGCGGCTCCATCGTCGAGCAGTCGAGCGGCGAGATCTGGAACGCCGTCTGCCATGCCGTGAAGGACGCGCTGTCGCAGGCGGCAGTGTCGCCCGATCAGGTCGCCGGCATCGGGTTTGACGCCACCTGTTCGCTCGTCGTGCTGGGCGCGGGCGGCCAGCCCTTGCCCGTGGGCCCCTCGGAGCAAGCCGAACGCGACATCATCGTCTGGATGGACCACCGCGCCGTGACGCAGGCGGAGCGCATCAACGCGACGGGCCACGAGGTGCTGAAGTTTGTCGGCGGCAAGATCTCGCCGGAAATGGAGACACCGAAGCTGCTGTGGCTCCTCGAGAACAGGCCGAGCGTCTTCGCGGCGGCATGGCAATTCTTCGATCTGACCGACTTCCTGACCTGGCGCGCGACCGGGGATCTGTCCAGATCGACCTGCACGGTCACCTGCAAATGGACCTATCTGGCGCACGAACGGCGCTGGGACGAGAGCTACTTCCGAAGCGTCGGCCTCGGCGTGCTGGCGGACGAGGCCTTTGCGCGCATCGGCCAGACCGTCGTCGACCCGGGTACGCCGCTGGGAAGCGGCTTGACGGCAAACGCCGCCGCCGAGCTCGGCCTGCGCGCCGGAACGCCGGTTGCCACAGGTGTGATCGATGCCCATGCGGGGGGAATCGGCACGGTTGGCGCCGATGGTGAGCCCGAATCCTGCCTCGCCTACGTTTTCGGCACCTCATCGTGCACGATGACCACGACCCGGAGTCCGGTCTTCGTGCCGGGCGTGTGGGGGCCCTATTTTTCGGCGATGGTGCCGGATGCATGGCTCAACGAGGGGGGGCAATCGGTGGCCGGCGCGGCGATCGAACGACTGCTTTCCATGCACCCCGCAGCCCCCGACGCCCGACGTCGCGCGGAGCACGAGGGCCGGTCCCTGCCGGTGATGCTCGGCGGTCTCGCAGAGGAGACGGCGGGCGGACTATCAGGAACGGTGTTGCTGGCAAATGGCCTGCATGTCGTCCCGGAGTTCCTCGGAAACCGCGCCCCGCTGGCCGACCCCCACGCAAGAGCCGTGATTGCCGGTCTTGGAATGGAAAGCGACCTGAACAGCCTGGTTGCGCTCTACATTGCCGGCATTTGCAGTATCGGTTACGGCCTTCGGCAGATCATCGAAGCGCAGGCGGTGGCCGGTGCACCAATCGAGCGCGTGATGATCAGTGGGGGCGCCGGGCGACTCGATCTCGTTCGGCAACTACTCGCCGATGCGACGGGAAAGCCGGTGCTTGCCACGCAGGCGGAAGAGCCCGTGCTGCTGGGCGCGGCGATGCTGGGCGGCGTGGCTGGCGGCCTATTCGACGACGTGCGCTCGGCGATGGCCAGGATGTCGCAGATCAGTAAGATCTACGAGCCGCACACGGGTGACATTGCGGCATTGCACGAGGCACGGTTTCGCGCTTTCAGGCGGTTGCAGACCGTGGCCAGAGAAATTCGCTAGGCCTACGATGTCGAGGGGACGAGGGCGACGCCACCGTGCGCAATCGCCATGGCGCCGCTTACGCGGAGAAGGCTGGAGACCGGGCCTCACCCTCTCCCGAGAACGACAAACCGCTCAAGGTGATGATCCTCATCCCCAAGCTGATGATCGATCATGACCAATCGCTTGGCATAGTGGGCAAGCGGCAGCTCCCACGTCATGCCGATACCGCCATGCAACTGAATGCACTCTTCGGCGACCCGCGCGCCGATCCTCCCAATACTGTACTTTGCCGCGGAAACCGCCCGTTCCCGCACCGTACGCGCAGCCCCCAACGCCGCCGCGGCGTTGATCACCGCCGAACGTGCCTGCTCGATCTCGAGCAGCAGATCCGCCATCCGGTGCTGCAATGCCTGGAAGCTGCCGATCGGCACGCCGAACTGCTTGCGCGTGCGCAGATACTCGAGCGTGTAGTCTTTCGCGACGTCCATCGCGCCGACTGCTTCGGAACACAACGCGAGCACGCCGCAGGCGATTGCGTATTCGAGCGTCGCGAATCCTTCTCCGCCGGTCCCGAGCAATGCGTCATCGTCAAGCGTGACATTGTCGAACGTGACCTCGGCCGCGCGGCCGCCGTCGATCTTGCGATAGCCGCGCACGCTGACACCCGCGGCGTCGCGCGGGACGAGAAAGAGCGTGATGCCGTCTTCGGCGTCGTCGGCGCCAGCCGTGCGCGCGGAGACCAGAAAGAGCGAAGCGGTCTCACCGTGCTGAACCACCGCCTTCGCGCCGTTTAATCGCCACGCGTTCCCGCTGCGCTGCGCACGCGTCGTGACGCGCGCGAGTTCGTAGTGGCTGTCCGGCTCGCCATGCGCGAGCGCAACCAGACGCGAGCCGTCGATCAGCTCGGCAAGCAGGGCTTTCTGCGCATCGCCGCCGCTACGTGCAATCGCCTGGCCGACGATCAGCGTATCGAGAAACGGTTCGACCACGAGGCCGCGGCCCAGGCTTTCGAACACGACGGCGATATCGAAGCCGCCGCCGCCAAAACCACCCTGCGTTTCATCGAACAACGCGCCGATGATGCCGAGTTCCGCGAAGCGGGTCCACAGTTCGGCGCTGAACCCTTCAGGCGAGCCTGCGATCCGGTCGCGCGTCGCGAAGCCGTATTGCTCGCTGACAAACCGGTTCAGCGTATCCGCCAGCATGCGGCGGTCTTCGGTGTGCTGGAAATTCATGGCGTTTGCCCCTTACAGTCCCAGGATCATTTTGGAAATGATGTTCTTCTGGATTTCGTTGGAACCGCCGAAGATCGACAGCTTGCGGTTGTTGAAGTACAGCGAAGCGGCGCTCGCGGCTTCGTCGGGGCCGACCGGCGTGCCCTCGAAGCCGTCGTGCAAGGCTTCCTCGACGAACGGCTGCGCATACGCTCCCATCGCGCGGCGCGTGAGCGAGGAGATCTCCTGGCGGATCTCGGTGCCGCGAATCTTCAGCATCGAACTCTCCGCGCCCGGTACGCCGCCGCCCGCCACCGCCGCGATGACGCGCAGGTTGGTGGTCTTCATGTTCTCCAGATCGATCTCGACGCGCGCCATGCGTGCCGCAAACGCCGGATCGTCCGCCAGCGGCCGGCCGTTGCGCTGCTGTTTCGCGGCGATCTTGCGCAGCCGATTGAACGCGGCCACCGAGAAGCCGACGCCCGCGATATTGGTGCGCTCATACGTGAGCAGATATTTGGCGTAGGTCCAGCCCTTGTTCTCTTCGCCCACGAGGTTCTCCGCGGGCACGCGCACGTCGGTCAAAAACACTTCGTTGACTTCGTGCTCGCCATCGAGCGTGATGATCGGGCGCACTTCGACGCCCGGCGTATTCATGTCGATCAGAAGGAAGCTGATGCCCTCCTGTTTGCGCACGTCGGTCGCGGTGCGCACGAGGCAGAAAATCATGTTCGCGTAGTGGCCGAGCGTGGTCCACGTCTTCTGACCGTTGACGATGTAGTGCTCGCCTGGCGCATCGCTGCCGCGTACAGCGGTGGTCTTTACCGATGCGAGGTCCGAACCTGCGCCGGGTTCCGAGTAGCCCTGACACCACCAGTCCGAGCCGTCGAGAATGCGTGGCAACCAATGGCGCTTTTGCGCCTCGCTGCCGTATTTGATCAGCACCGGGCCGAGCATGTTGACGCCGAACGGCACGACACGCGGTGCGCCCGCCAATGCGCATTCGTTCTCGAAGATAAATTTCTGAACGGCATTCCAGCCCGGACCGCCGTACTCCTTCGGCCAATGATTGGCGAGCCAGCCTTGCGCGTTGAGAATGGCGTGCCACTCGGCCATGTCGTCGCGCGTGAGGCGACGGCCGCCGTGCACTTTGTCGGCGAGACGCTGCGGGAGCCTGTCACGCAAAAAGCGCTGCACTTCAGCGCGGAAGCCTTCTTCTTCGGGGGTGAAGTTCAGATCCATAGCGGGTTCTTCCCTAGATGTTTAACGGACCGGCGGGTGAGCGGGCGGCCACCGGTCGAGCATGCTCCAGATGACGTGCCGTCTCAAGCCGTCTGATTGAGGCTCGCAAAATCGGCGCCGCGCTCGACCAGTTCGACCAGCAGTGGCGACGCTTGCCAGAACAGCGGATCTTCCTTCGCGAACTCGCGGATGTCGGCGAGAATCGTGGCGAGGCCGACCATGTCAGCGTATTTCATCGGGCCGCCGCGATAGCGCGGGAAGCCGTAGCCGTACAGGAAGGTCACGTCGACGTCGAGCGGCCGCAGCGCGATACCTTCGTGCACGACGTTGGCCCCTTCGTTGATCATCGCGGCCATGTAGCGGCGCATGATTTCTTCGTCGGTGAAAGTGCGCGGCGAGATGCCGGCGCGTTCACGCTCGGCCTCGATGATGGCCTCGACCTCAGGGTCCGGCGTGCCGCTGCGCGAACCTTCGGGGTACAGATAAAAGCCGCGCCCGGTTTTCTGGCCGAACCAACCGCGTTCGCAAAGGCGGTCAGCGATCTGCACGTAGCGGGCTTTGGGATTGCGCGTGGCCGCGCGCCGTTTGCGGGTGGCCCAGCCGATATCGCCGCCCGCCAGATCGACCACCTGGAACGGTCCCATCGGAAAGCCGAACGCCCGCACCGCCGCATCGATCTGATAGGGCGACGCACCGTCTTCCATCATCGCGTCCGCCGCGCTGCGATACACGGCGAGCACCCGGTTGCCGATGAAACCGTCGCACACGCCCGCGCGCACCGGCGTTTTGCGCAGCTTCTTCGCGAGTTCGAATGCGGTGGCGACCACGTCGGCGCTGACCTGCCTGGGCACCACCACTTCCAGCAGCTTCATGATGTTGGCGGGGGAGAAAAAGTGCAGGCCGATCACGTCCGAAGGGCGTGAGATGCCGGCGGCAATTGCGTCGATGTCGAGATACGACGTGTTGGTCGCGAGCACCGCGCCGGCTTTGCAGACGCGATCGAGTTCGGCGAATACGGCCTGTTTCACCGACAGGTCCTCGAATACCGCTTCGATTACCAGATCGGCGCGGGCGACTGCGTCGTACGAGGTGCTGCCGCTCCAGCGCGTCATCACGTCCGCTTTTTTCTCCGCACTCATGCGGCCTTTGGCGATCAGGCCGTCGTACACCTTTTCGATATGTGCGCGGCCGCGTGCGAGCGATGCGTCGTCGCGTTCGATCATCGTCACCGGCAAGCCTGCATCGAGTACGGCGACGGCGATGCCCGCGCCCATCGTGCCGCCGCCCACCACGCCGATCGTGTTGAGCGCGCGCGATTTCGCATCGCGGGTTTCCGGGGCCTTCAGCACTTCGCGCTCGGCAAAGAACGCGTGAATCAGCCCCGCGCGTTGCGGACTGTCGATACATTGCAAGAACAGTTTGCGTTCGAGCCGCAGCCCGTCTTCGAAAGGTTGCTCTACGGCGGCCTCTACGGCATCGACGATCTTTAGCGGGGAGAACAGACCGCGCGACTTCTTCGCCGTCTCCGAGCGCGCCGCAGCGACGGCGGCGAGGCTCGCGACGCTGTCGCTCAGTGCCGCGGCATCACGCGTGCGGCGTACCTGAGCATGGGCGCCCAATAGTTCGTGCACATAGGCGAGCCCTTCGGCGAGGAGGTCGTCGCTGCTGCCGAGCCGGTCGATGAGACCCAGTGCAAGCGCTTCCTTCGCGCCGACGTGACGGCCGCTCAGGATCAGATCGAGCGCGGCTTGCGCGCCGATCAAACGCGGCGTGCGCTGTGTGCCGCCGGCGCCGGGCAGCAGGCCGAGTTGCACTTCCGGCAAACCGAGCTTCGCACCCTCGACGGCGAGCCGGTAGTGCGCCGCGAGCGCCACTTCCAGACCGCCGCCGAGCGCGGCGCCGTGGATCGCGGCCACCACCGGCTTCGCGCAGGCTTCGATGCGGTTGCAGACATCCGGCAGCGACGGCGGTACCGGCGGCTTGCCGAACTCGCGGATATCCGCCCCGGCGATGAAGTTGCGTCCGGCGCCGACGATCAGCACGGCTTCGACGGCCGTGTCGGTATCCGCGGCGTCGATGGCGGCGAGCAGGCCGCGCCGCACATCGGCAGAGAGGGCGTTGACGGGCGCGTGGTCGATCGTCACCAGCAGAACCTTGCCGCGCAATTCGCGCGTCACAACGTCGGCGCAAGGGTTGAGAGTCATCGTGTCGTCTCCTGACTGTTTTCGGGGTATGCCGGGTCTGGCGAATTCTCCGATTGTGGGTTGGCCAAGGTTTATTGACAATGACATGGTCCATTGACAGACTGTCAAAATTGTTTTGACAAAGGTTGCGTGATGGACGTCAATTCTCTGACTTTGCTGGTGGACATTCTCGACGCCGGCAATCTGAGCGAGGCCGCGCGGCGGCTGAAAATGAGCCGCGCGAACGTGAGCTACCACCTGAACCAGCTTGAGCGCTCGATCGGGCTGCAACTGGTGAGGCGCACCACGCGCCGGGTCGAGCCGACCGAGATCGGTCTGCAACTGTACGAACATGGCCGCACGATCCAGAACGCGCTCTTGGCCGCGCGCGAATCGGTCACCACGCTCGGGCAGAGCTTGCAGGGGCGGGTGAGGTTGAGTGTGCCGAGCGGCTATGGCCAACTGGTCATGTCGGATTGGCTGATCGCGTTCAAGCGTCTTTATCCGGGCATCGTGCTCGATGTGATGTTCGAAAATCGCGTCGAGGATCTGATGCGTGATGAGATCGATATCGCGGTGCGGGTGATGTCCGAGCCGCCGCAGAACCTTGTCGCGCGGGATATGGGACCGGTGAGATATGTGGCCTGTGCTTCGCCCGCATTTGCCGAAAGCCGCGGCATGCCGGTGCGGCTCGATGATCTGCGCACTGCGCCGTTGATCACGTCGGCGGTGGTCGGCAGGCAGTTGCGGGTGGCGGCTTATCTGCGCGATGAGCGGCACGAAGTGCTGCTTGAGCCGACGATTATTTCCGAAAACTTTTTGTTTTTGCGCCAGGCGGTGCTGGCTGGGCTGGGGGTGGGGCTGGTGCCCGACTACGTGGTGCAGGACGATCTGCGGCGTGGGGCGGTGGTGACTGCACTCGATGAATGGCGTTTAAGCATCTTCGGCACGCACATGTACATGCTCTATATGCCGAATCGTCATCACACGCGGGCTGCGGCGAGTTTTATCGAGTTCATCCTGGAGCAGGCGCGCGGAAGTGGCCGAGGGGTGACCGCTTGAGCCGCAACGAAGCGTTTTTCCTTCCGCGCGCTGATGATCCGTGCGCGGCAGGCGAACAGAGCAAGGATGGACTCGCTGCGTTGACGCGCAGAAGAACGCGGCATCCGCACGGGCCCCTCACTCACGGGTATGCTTGACGCAAGAAACCCCGCGCAACCCAGACAGCCACAGGAAAGCAACACGATGAACCTCGACGGCCAGACCTACGAATCGCTGACGGCAAACTTCACGTGGGGCATCCCCACGCGCTACAACATCGGCGTCGACGTATGCGACAAATGGGCCGATGGTTCGGGCCGCCTCGCCTTGATCTACGAAGATGCCGAAGGCAAGTCCACACCCTATACATTCGACGAATTGAAGTCGCTGTCCGACCGCTTCGCGAACGCGCTGCTGGCATCCGGTGCGCAACGCGGCGACCGCATTGGCATCTTCCTGTCGCAATCCATCGAAACGGCCGTCGCGCATCTTGCCGCCTACAAAGCCGGCATGGTGGCCGTGCCGCTCTTTGCGCTATTCGGCGTCGACGCGATCGAGCATCGTCTCGGCGATAGCGGCGCGGTCGCGTTGATCACCGACCACGCCGGCGTGCGGAAAATCGACGAAATCCGCGCTGCGTTGCCCGCACTGCGCAGTGTATTCAGTGTCGATATAGACAGTGACAATAGCGATATTCAAGCCCCGGCGCGTTCCTTCTGGCAAGCGCTGAACAGCGCATCCGCCGACTTCATGCCGGCCGACACCGGCGCTGACGACCCCGCGGTGATCATCTACACGTCAGGCACCACCGGCAAACCGAAGGGCGCCTTGCATGGGCATCGCGTGTTGCTCGGCCATCTGCCGGGCGTCGAGATGTCACAGCAGGGCTTCCCCGCGCAGGCCACGCTGATGTGGACGCCCGCGGACTGGGCGTGGATTGGCGGGCTGTTCGACGTGCTGCTGCCGTCGTGGCATCACGGCGTCGCGGTGCTGGCGCGCCGCTTTGCGAAATTCGACGGCCAGGCGGCCTTCGATCTGATGGCGCGCCACGCGGTCTCGCATACGTTTTTGCCGCCTACCGCGCTGAAGATGATGCGCGGCGTCGAGCGTCCCGAACGCTGGCCGCTGGCGCTCTGCTCGGTAGCGAGTGGCGGCGAATCGCTCGGCGAGGAATTGATTGGCTGGGGACGTCGAGCGCTGGGCGTCACGATCAACGAGTTCTATGGTCAAACCGAGTGCAACGTCGTGGTGTCGTCGTGCGCGGCGTTGTTCGAGCCGTGCTTCGGCGCGATCGGTCGCGCGGTGCCGGGGCATTACGTGGCGATCGTCGACGCCGAGGGTAACGAACTGCCGCAAGGCGCAATCGGCGATATCGCGGTAGCCGCACCCGATCCGGTGATATTCCTCGGCTACTGGGGCAACGAGCCGGCAACGCGCGAAAAATTCCGCGGCAAGTTTCTGATCACCGGCGACCTCGGCACGCGCGACGCGGACGGCTTCATCCGCTTCGTCGGGCGTGACGACGACGTGATCACGAGCGCCGGTTACCGGATCGGGCCGGCTTCGATCGAAGATTCGTTGCTGCGTCATCCGGCGGTATCGATGGCAGCGGTGATCGGCGCGCCGGATCGCGAGCGTACGGAGATCGTGATGGCGTTTGTGGTGCTGAATCCCGGTTTCGTCGGCGACGAGGCACTGGTGCGCGAGATTCAGCAACATGTCAAAACGCGCCTCGCCGCGCACGAGTATCCGCGCGAGATCCGTTTCGTCGAAAGCCTGCCGTTGACCGCAACCGGCAAGGTGATTCGCAAAGCGCTGCGTGCGGGACTCGCGCAAGATGCGGAGAATCCTCGCGGCCGGCGTCCGGGCCCGTAACGCCATTCCGCATGCAGCACGCGGCACGCGCCGCGTGCTGCATTGCAACTCGCCACCGCACCATGCCCACTGCCGTTCGCGCCACTCGCGCGCCCGCGAAAGCCGCGTAATCGACGCGCGTGCAACATAGGGCAAGTCCCTAATGCGATTTAGCCGTGCATTACCACTCGCGTGGGCAGCCTCCTAAACTTGATTCAAACAGGAGGGGACCCGATGGCCAAACTCATCCACACGATGATTCGCGTGCACGATCTGCCGCGCTCGCTGCAGTTCTATCAAAAGACTTTCAACTTCGATATTTCGCATCGGCTCGATTTTCCGGATTTCTCGCTCGTCTATTTGCGCAATGAGGAAGCCGACACCGAAATCGAACTGACGTGGAATAAAGGCCGCGCCGAACCGTATTCGCATGGCGATGGCTACGGTCACGTTGCCGTCTGCGTCGACGATGCGAAAAGCGAACGTCAGCGCCTGGTCGACCTCGGCATGACGCCCAATGATCTGCGCGAATTCCACAACGACAACGGTGAGTTGCTGGCGCGCTATTTTTTCATTCAGGACCCTGACGGTTACAAGATCGAAGTGCTGGAACGCTACGGCCATTATCAATAGCACAACCAAACCAGGCGGCCGCCGCGCGTAGTAGCCATGCCCCACAAGGAGACAGACATGAAGACAACGGTCATTCCGATCGTCGAGTCCGAGCACGCACATCATGCGCATCATCATGACCATGACCATGACCATGACCATGACCATGAACACGGCCACGAGCAGCGCGCGGCGCAGGCTGCCGGCGCGGCGCTGCGTATCCCGCTCACGCGGCGCGAACTGTTGAGAGGCACAGGCGTGCTGATGGGCACGCTGGCGTTCTCATCGATCTTGTCGACGCTCGCGCCGAGCCGCGCCTGGGCGCTCGAACTGCAAGGGCTGGACACGCACCAGGGAGAAGTGATCCTGGCGTTCACGCGCCAACTTTATCCGCACGCCACGCTCGATAACGCTGTCTATGCCCTGGTGGTCAAGGACCTCGACGCCAAGGCGAAAGCGGACCCGGCTGTGCGTCGGCAACTCGCGGACGGCGTCCAACAGCTCGACGCGAAAGCCGGCTCGAACTGGCTCACGCGCACGCCGGCCGCTCAGGCTGAAGACGTCGCGGCGCTCGCGGGTTCGCCGTTTTTCAACACGATACGCGGTACGGCGGTGGTCTCGCTATATAGCAACACGATGGCGTATGCGCATTTCGGCTATGGCGCCTCGGAGGGAGACGGCGGTTACCTGAACAAGGGTTTCAACAGTCTCTCGTGGCTGCCCAATCCGCCGGCCGGCGCCAGCGGCCCGATCCCGACGGATAGCTAATAGTCAGAACAGCGGAGACAAAACATGGATCAGGACAACAACAAAGTGCGGTTTTCGCATAACGACGACAAGGTCGTCGTGGTCATCGGTTCGGGTGCGGGAGGCGGCACGCTGGCCAACGAACTGGCACAGAAGGGCATCAACGTCGTCGTGCTGGAAGCGGGCAAGTTGCATACGCAAGGCGATTTCACGACAGACGAATGGGGCGCATTTCAGATGCTGTCATGGCTCGACAAACGCACAACGTCCGGCACATGGCGCGTCGCCAGGGATTTTCCGAATCTGCCCGCATGGATTTGCAAGACGGTGGGCGGTACGACGACTCACTGGGCCGGCGCCAGCCTGCGCATCAAGCCGCACGAGTTCAAGGCGAAGACGACCTACGGCGACATCAAGGACGCCAACCTGCTCGACTGGCCGCTCACGCGCGAAGAGCTCGATCCGTATTACGACCGCGCGCAAGCGAAGATGGGCGTGACGCGCACTCAAGGTCTGCCGGGCCTGCCGGGCAATAACAACTTCAAGGTGATGTCCGCCGGCGCCATGAAAGTCGGCTACAAGGAATGCAATACCGGCCACATGGCGATCAATAGCGTGGTGCGTGACGATCGCGCCCATTGCTTCCAGCGCGGTTTCTGCTTTCAGGGCTGCCGTACGGGCGCCAAGTGGTCGACGCTCTACACCGAGCTGCCGCGCGCCCAGGCTACGGGGCATATGGAGTTGCGTACTCAGGCGCATGTGGTGCGCGTCGAAACGGACGCACGCGGCAAGGCCAAAGAAGTGCTCTACTACGACGGCAACGGCAAATTGCAGCGGCAAAAGGCACGCATTGTTGCTGTGGCGGGCAATTCGATCGAGACACCGCGTTTGCTGTTGAACTCCCATTCGAGCAAATTCCCGCAAGGCCTCGCGAATGGATCGGGACAGGTGGGGCGCAACTACATGCGCCACACCACCGGCTCCGTGTATGCGGTGTTCAACGACAAGGTCGATATGTTCAAGGGCACCACGATGGCCGGCATCATCGAGGACGAAGCGGTGTTCAATCCGCAACGCGGCTTTGCGGGCGGCTATCACATGGAGACCATCTCGCTCGGCCTGCCGTTTTACGCAGCCTTTCTCGACCCGGGCGCCTGGGGGCCGACGTTCAGTCAGGCGATGGATCAATACGCGTACACGGCGGGCATGTGGATCGTCGGCGAAGATATGCCGCGCGAGAGCAATCGCGTGACCTTGAATACCGACGTGAAGGATCAGTACGGCCAGCCGGTGGCCAACGTGCATTTCGACGATCACCCGAATGACGAAGCGATGCGCGAGCATGCGTTCAAACAGGGCACGGCGGTGTACGAAGCGGCGGGCGCCAAGACCGTTTATCGGGTGCCGCCGTATCCGTCCACGCACAACCTCGGTACAGCGCGGATGAGCGCGCGCGCCGAAGACGGCGTGTGCAACAGTTTTGGCCAGACGCACGAGGTGTCGAATCTGTTCATCTCTGATGGCAGCCAGTTCACCACCGGCGCAGCGGAAAACCCGACCATGACAATCGTGACGCTGGCGATCCGCCAGGCCGATCACATCGCGGCGCAGATGAACAAACGTAGGGTGTAAGACGATGACGAGGTGAGCGCTGCGTTCGGGTTCGATGCGATTGTCGACTGACGGATGCCGGCGTATGTTGGCGAAGGATGGCGGCGTGCCGCGGTTGAGTGAAGCCGGCCGCGGCACGGATGCCTGAAAACAGGGAGTAAGCGTCATGTGTGGTATTTACATCAACGCCGATCCGATTCTCTATGAATCGCGCACGCGCTCGTTGCGGATTCACGGTGTGATCACGACGGTCCGCCTCGAAAATCTGTTCTGGGACGTGCTGCACGAAATCGCCGCACGCGAAAGCATGACCACCAGTCAGTTCGCCGTGAAGCTATACGACGAGCTGATTGCGCTGCGCGGCGAGATGCCGACCAACTTCGCGTCGTTCCTGCGGGTGTGCTGCTTGCGCTACCTGTCGATGCGCACGGAGAAAGGTACGACCGTTCCCGATGCCGTGCCCGAGTCGGCCGCGGCGGTCAACGAGGCGAGGCCGCGGATTCTGAAGACGGTTTGACGCAGGAACGGAATAGGCGCACACCGGCTCTACCGCGAGCGCGGCTGGTTTCGCATGCTACGATGCTTTGCCTATTGCGCAGAAGCGTCGGAGACATAGATGCGTCCAGAGAGTGCCGCTCGTTTCGATGAACAGTTTGCGCCTCGCATCGCCGAGGCTCTCGCCGCCTGTTTCGCCACGACCGTGCATACCGAAGTGCTGCCTTATGGCGGCCATGGGCATCCCACGCGCGTGCGGATTCATGCAGCGCCGATCGAAGACCTGCGCCACTACCCGCATCCGCTGAATCTGTTTCTGACCTGGGATAGCGACGAAATCGAAAGGCTGATGGGGGCGGCGGGGCAGGCGCGCTTCGCCAGCTATCTGGCTGCATTGCCGCGCAAGCTCGAAGCCTGGCGGCACGCGCGCGAACTGGATTTTCTCTCGCATACCCAAGCCGAGCCGGTGACATTGATCGGCGGGCTCGACTTCGAGTCGTAAGAAGCGCGTAACTGGCGCGTAACAGACGTTGTGCAACGAACGGGCGCCGTGCAGGAAGCATCGCGCAACATGCAAAAAGCGCCGCGCGGGAAAGCGCGCGGCTTGCGGGGCGGCTATAAAACGTCGCTGCGATTTCGCTTGGCGTGCCTTAGTCCAGCTTGAACTGCGTCACTGCGCTGGCAAGACTCGCCGCCTGGCTTTGCAAGGCGGCCGCGGCCGCTGTCGATTCCTCGACCAGCGCGGCGTTCTGCTGAACCATCTCGTCCAGTTGGCTGACCGCGCGGTTCACTTCCTGAATCCCGCGCGTTTGCTCGTTGGCCGCCTGGGTGATTTCGGAAATGATGGTCGTCACGTTGGCGACGTTGTTGACGATCTCCGTCATCGTCTCACCGGCCTGGTGAACCTGGCCCGAACCGGATGTCACGCTCGCGACGGTTGCTTCGATCAGCACCTTGATTTCCTTCGCGGCCTGCGCGCTGCGCTGCGCGAGGCTGCGCACTTCGCCGGCCACCACCGCGAAACCGCGGCCTTGCTCACCCGCGCGCGCGGCTTCCACCGCGGCGTTCAACGCGAGGATATTGGTCTGGAACGCAATGCCGTCGATCACGCCGATGATGTCGGAGATTTTCACCGACGCATGCTCGATCTCGCCCATGGTCGTAATCACTTCGGAGATCACCACGCCGCCGCGCGAGGCGACCTGCGATGCGGACACGGCGCTATCGTCGGCCTGCTTCGCGGCGCTGGCCGATTGCGTGACTGTCGAGGTGATTTCTTCCATCGACGCCGCCGTCTGTTGCAGGCTCGCCGCAGCCGATTCGGTGCGGCCCGACAGATCCACGTTGCCGGCGGCGATTTCATTCGCGGCCACACGCACCGATTCGCTGGCATCGCGAATCTGGCGCATCACGTGGCTGAGTTTGTCGATGAAGGTATTGAACGAACGCGCGATCTGGGCGACTTCGTCGTTGCCGACGGCTGGCAGACGTTGCGTCAGATCGCCTTCGCCCGAACCGATCGCGTCCATCGCATCGCGTACTTTCGACAGGCGCTGGAACGAGACGGCGGTGACCGCGGCCACGACCGCGGCGGCGATACCGGCAACCACGATCAGAGCGATGATCGAAGCGGTCAACAACGATCGCATGCCCGCAGTCGCCTCCGCTTTGTCGAGTGCGACGACGGCGTACCAGTCCGTGCCGGGAATGGCCTCGGCGCGCAGCAGTTTCGTGCTGCCGTTCACGTCGACTTCGACAGGGTGCTCGGCGCTGAAGAGCGCGGCCAGCTTGTCGCTGGTGAGCGCCGGCGCGAGGTCCGACACCGGCTTCAAGGTCAGCTTCGCGTCCGGATGCGCGACGATATGGCCGCTCGCGTCGACCAACATGCCGAAGCTGGCGGGCGTGGGGTGAATCGCCTTGACGTTGGCAATCACGCTGTCCATCGCGACGTCGCCGGATACGACGCCTTTCACGGCGCCATCGCGCACCACGGGCGCCGCGAATGCGACGACCAGCTTGCCCGTGCCCACGTCCACATAAGGCGGCGTCACCACCGGCTTGCCCGCTGCGGCAGCCTGCTTGTACCAGGGGCGGCCGGTCGGATCGTAGTCGGGCGGAATGCCGGTCGGGTCGGAGAACTTCGCGGTCTTGTCCGCGTAGCCGACGTACACATTGGTGAACTTGCCGGCTGCGGCGATCTGCTTCAACGCGGCGGACGGATCGGGCTGAAGCACGGCGTCCTGCAGCGAGTTGATCATCTGGCTATTGGATGCGACCCAGTCGGCGATACCGTCTGCATGGCCGCTTTCCACGGCGTTCAAACTGTTTTCAATGGCTTCGGCGTTATACGAGTTGGCGACGACATAGTTGAGGACCGCGTTGGCAGCGAGCGCAACCACAACGATAGCGACGCACAGGGCGACGATGCGCGCGCGAATGGAGGAGAACATGTTGGGAGTCTTTCGGAGTAAACGGTGAGCCGGAGTCGGTGAGGCGGGGGCCTCATACCCGGTATACGGCGTGGGCAGCGCAGACTTGAGCGGGTCATGCTTTCAATTGCTGACCGACGCCGGGAAAGCCGCTTGGGGCGGCGCGCCGCCACGCTGTCCAATTTTTCGCGCGATACGGGCTTTTCAATAGACGCCGAAATCGAACCGCGCAGGAACACGCGTGTCGCGCCCGGCGATCTGAAAAAAAACGGCCGCTGCTTTTATTGCAGCGGCCGCTTCTTCTGGCATGGGTCGATTTGAAACTTAACTGCCCAGCGCCGGATCGCTCATGCTGCTCTTGCCGGTTTCCACGTGTCCGGCGAAGCGCCGAGCAAACGACGGGTCGGTGTCGACTGTAATCGCCAGGTCGTACCAGCCGTGTGCGTTGCGCAGATCGAGGTACAGCTCTTCGGTATCGCCGCCGCGAACCGAATGCCTGACGATGTTGTCCGCGTCATACGCGTTGACGATCGTGAACTGGCAGCGCGCGCTGCCCACATTTTCCAGCCGCAATTGCAGATTGCCGTTCGCGACATCGTAGCCCTCGGCGATTTCCGGCCGCGCGATTTCGGCGCCGTTCCACCAGCTTCTCGCGACCGGCTTGCCCGCGAAACGACGCAGAAAGCCGTTCGGGCCGTGCACCGTGAAATCGTACGTGCCGTCGACATTCAACGGGAGCCGATCCTGCAGACGCTTGCCGGCTTCGACCGTATACGTGCGCGGCGCGTCGAGGCCATGCGCTGCGTAGACGAGAAATACAGCCCCGGTGCGCCCCGTGTTGACGAAACGCATCGTCAGCGTGTTGGCCGAGCCTTCGCCGTGCACGCGCACGAACAGCTCGTACGGCAGGGCGCGAGCCGGGCGTACGCCGGGTTCCTGCTTCGGCACGGCCTGCACGGCCGGTGGCAGCGGCACATAGTCCGGGTGGCGGTTCTGATCGGGCGGCACATAGCCGCTCGTGCTCGGCAGTGCCGGGAACGCGTCGTTCGGATTGCTGAAGTTGAATGCCGACATCAGATCGCCGCACACCGCACGGCGCCACGGCGTGATGTTCGACTCGCCGAGATTGTGCTGCTGCCCGAAGCGCTTTTCGATGAAACGGATCACCGAGGTATGGTCGAACAGTTCCGAGCACACATAGCCGCCCTTCGACCACGGCGAGACCACCAGCATCGGCACGCGCGGTCCGAGCCCATACGGACCTGCCGGCGTTTTGCCGTTGCCCGGATAGTTTTCATTGCTGGTATCGACCGTCGACAAACCGTTTGCGCTAGAGGCCGGCGCGAACGGGGGCGCCATGTGATCGAAGAAGCCGTCGTTCTCGTCGTAATTGATCAGCAGCACGGTCTTGCTCCACACCTCGGGATTCGAGGTGAGAATCTGCAGGACCTGATCGATGTACCACGCACCGTAATTCGACGGCCAGTTCGGGTGCTCGGAATACGCCTCCGGCGCGACGATCCACGAGACTTGCGGCAGCGCGTTGTTCTGTACGTCGCGCTTGAGGATGTCGAAGTAGCCGTCGCCCTTCGCCGCGTGGGTGCCCGTGCGCGCATTGTCGTACAGCGGATTGCCCGGCTGCGCATTGCGGTACTGGTTGAAGTACAGCAGCGAGTTGTCGCCGTAGTTGCCGATGTACGCGTTTTGCGTCCAGCCCCATGCGCCGTTCGCATCGAGCCCGGTGCCGATGTCCTGATAGATCTTCCACGAAATACCCGCGTTTTGCAGCACTTCCGGATACGTGGACCAGCCGTAGCCGAGTTCGGAATTGTCGATCACCGGGCCGCCGCCGCTGCCGTCGTTGCCGACCCAGCCGCTCCACATGTAGTAGCGGTTCGGATCGGTCGGGCCCATCAGCGAGCAATGGTAGGCGTCGCAGATCGTGAAGGCGTCGGCGAGCTGATAGTGAAACGGAATGTCGTCGCGTGTGAGGTAGGCCATCGTCGTGGTGCCCTTGGAAGGCACCCATTGATCGTAGCGGCCGCCGTTCCATGCCGCGTGCGTGCTGTTCCAGTCGTGTGCGAGGTCTTGCAGGAATTGCAGGCCGAGATTCGGCGCGGTGGGGCGGAACGGCAACACATAGCCTGCGTCCGCGGCGAGCGGCTGATACCACACCGGCTTGCCGTTGGGCAGGTTGATCGCGCGCGTATCGCCGAAGCCGCGCACGCCCTTGAGCGTGCCGAAGTAATGGTCGAACGAGCGGTTTTCCTGCATCAACACGACGATGTGCTCGACATCGCGAATGCTGCCGGTTTTATTGTTGGCCGGAATGGCGAGGGCGTTGCGAATGCCCAGCGGCAACATGCTCAACGCGGTGGCGGAACCCGCGGCGTGAGCGGCGGAACGCAGAAAATCACGGCGATTTTTTGAAGTCATGGGTTTGGCTTTCGATCTTCAGAAGAGAAACGAACCACGCGGCGCGCGAGCGTGGGCGGCGCGACGCATGGGGCGCGGAACTCAATCTACGGTGTGAATGACGGGTGTGGCGAGCGGCGTCGATGCGGCAGCGGACAAGGCCGCGTCTGAGCTTGATGCGGGCAGCCCCGGGGTTTGAATCGTGAGTGCGGGAGACGTCGGTGAGGCGGACGACGGGTTCGCTGACAGGACTTGCGACGTGCTGCCGGTGTCGCCGGCGCGATCGGTAGAATTCACCGGATTTGCTTGCGACACTTTGTCGTCGTCGTTGCCGCAGGCGCCGAGCGACCCGCACACGAACATGGCGATCAGTGCGCCTGCCAAACGTTTGCGAGGTAAGGCAGCACTTGGCTTCGACACAACGGACATGGAATGTCTCCGGCACGGGGGAGGGAGCGCCAGGGCATTCGCGTGCCCAGGTCAACGATGCGGAAGAATAATCGTTGACCTGTGTAAGTTTTGTGAAGAGGCGGTGAAAAATAGTGAGGACATGGCTAGCCGTCAATCCGGGATCGCGACGATCGCCTCGATCTCGACGCGTTGGCGTTCAACCCTGCCGCGTGACAAACGCCGCAATCGCCTCGTTCAACGCAGCCGGCGCATCGCGATGCGGCGAATGTCCGCAAGCGTCGAGTTTGACCAGTTGCGCATGCGGTACACGTTCGCCGATCGTATCGATCTGCGCCATCGTGCCGTAGTTGTCGTCGTGGCCTTGCACGGCGAGCAGCGGCTTTCGGATGTAAGCCAATTCGTCAGCGATACTCCATTCCCTGAACGCCGGATTCAACCAGATGTCGTTCCAGCCATAGAACGCGGAATCGACATCGGCATGATAGCGGCTGAGTTTGCTGCGCAGGTCGGTGGTTTCGTAAAGCTGCCTGGTCTGCGCGATACTTTCCACCGAGATGTCTTCGACGAACACGTGCGGTGCAATCGCCACGGCGCCGGCCAATGCCTCCGGGTGCAGCGCCGCATACAGCAGCGTGATCGAGCCGCCGTCGCTATGGCCAATGACCCACATGTGCTTGCGTTCCTGCATGTCGATATCGAGCGCATCGAGCAAAGCGGGCAGGATATCGCGGGCTTGCGCCGTCATGAAATCGACGGGCCATTTGACGTCGCGCTCACGCGGCGTCGAAAGGCCATAGCCGGGCCGCGAGTAGACGAGGCCACGCATGCCGAGCCGCTCGCACAATGCTTGCGGCCAGTCGCGCCACATCGCAATCGAACCGAGTCCTTCATGCAGGAATACGGCGATCGGTGCATTGCCTGCCGCTTCATTTACCCAGCAATATTCGATGCGTAACGGTCCATGCGATGCCGTGACGGGCAACTCGGCGAAGCCGCTAGCAATGGTTGCGGTTGCGGGGTTCTGCATGGATCACCTTATGACAGTTCGCGCAGTTTGAAGCGTTGGATCTTGCCGGTTGCGGTTTTCGGCAAATCGTCGACGAACAGAATATCGCGCGGGTACTTATGTGGCGCGAGCCGTTCCTTGACGAAAGCCTTCAACTCATCCGCGAGTATCTCAGACGGCGGGAAGTCGCGCTTCAACACCACGAACGCGCGGGTCTTGACGAGGCCGCCGTGATCGACGCCGACCACCGCCGCTTCCAGCACCGCGTCGTGCTGCACCAACACCATCTCCACTTCGACAGGTGATACGTATTGACCGCTGACTTTCAGCATGTCATCGCTGCGGCCCGCATACACATAGCAGCCGTTCGCGAGGCGGCAGTACTTGTCGCCACTGCGAATCCATTCGCCAAGGAACGTGGCGCGCGATTTCTCGCGATTGCTCCAATACATGAGCGCCGCGCTCGGCCCTTTGATATAGAGATCGCCGACTTCGCCGTCGGGCACCGCATGGCCGGCTTCGTCGCGCAGTTCGACTTCATAGCCGGGCACAGGGCGGCCCGTCGTGCCGTATTCGACAGCACCGGGGCGATTCGACAGGAAGATATGCAGCATTTCGGTCGAGCCGATGCCGTCGAGAATCTCGCAGCCGAAGTGCGCCGTGAAACGCTCGCCGATTTCGCGCGGCAACGCTTCACCGGCTGACGTGCAAACGCGCATCGCGACATCGGCACGCGCGGGCAGGTTGGGCGACACGAGCATGCTCGCGTAGAGCGTGGGCACGCCATAGAAAACGGTTGGGCGATGCCGCACGAGGCGCGTGAAAATGGCGTCGGCAGTGGGACGCTCCGCCATCAATACGGCCGTAGCGCCGACAGAAAGCGGGAAGGTCAAACCGTTGCCCAGACCATAAGCAAAGAACAATTTGGCCGCCGAGAACACCACATCGCTTTCGACGATCCCAAGAATGGGTTTCGCGTACAACTCAGCCGTCCAGTACAGATTCGCGTGCGTGTGGACGGTGCCTTTCGGTTTGCCGGTCGAGCCCGACGAATACAGCCAGAAGGCGATATCGTCGCAACCTGTCGCGGCCGCTTTGACGGCCGGCGTGGCGGCGTCGATGAGATCTTTGAGTAGCGGCGCCACTAAAGGCTCGCTTTCTGGCGGCTGCGACACGATCAGCTGGCAACCGTCATGTTCGGCGGTATCCATCGCCTGCGTGACATTCGGCAGCAACGTACCCGATGCGATCACGGCGCGTGCATGGCTATGCGTGAGCATGTACACGTAATCGGCCGCGGTGAGCAGCGTGTTCGCGATTACCGGTACGACGCCCGCATAGAGCGCACCGAGAAAGGCGATCGGCAGTTCCACGGTATCGAGCATGACCAGCAGCACACGTTCTTCAGGATGCACGCCGAGGGTACGCAATGCGCTCGCGAAGCGCCGGGCCCGTTCTTCAAGTTCGCCGTAGGTGATGGTGCCGGTGTCGTCGATATAAGCGGTTTTGCCGGCGCGCGATTCATTCAGTCCGAACAGGTAGGCCGCGAAATTGAATAACGCGGGCGGCGCTTCGACCGTCGCGGCGGGCTGACTCGCAGCCGGTTCCAACAGGGCTTCCATATGTCTCCTCCATCGGGTGGGGCGGTCCGGCTGTTATGTGCTCATGATCCGCTCGATGCTTGCGTGCTTACTGCTTGCCTCGTGCCGCTACGCCGTCGGCAAATGGGTCGTTTGCGTCAGGGCGTCGATTGCCGCGCTCGATGCCTGAACGGCCGAACGTCGGTGATAGAAGCCCAGCGCGCGCAAGCCGCCGAGTTCCTCGCCGCCGCCTGCGCGGCCCGGTCCGCCGTGCAACGACATCGGCATGACGTTGCCATGGCCCGTTTGACTCTGCTGGACCGAAGGCGAGATCGCATGCACGCGGCCGTGCGAATCGGCGAGTTCCAGTGCCAGGCGGCCGAGATGTGCGTCGTCGTTCGAATAGATCGACGCGACAAGCGAGCCCTGGCCGCGTCGCGCGAGTGCGACGGCGTGAGCTTCGGGCA
This sequence comes from Paraburkholderia sp. IW21, assembly GCF_041321145.1. NCBI lineage: Bacteria > Pseudomonadati > Pseudomonadota > Betaproteobacteria > Burkholderiales > Burkholderiaceae > Paraburkholderia > Paraburkholderia sp. IW21. The sequence goes on from NZ_JBGGWA010000011.1 coordinate 73,956, forward strand.
GGGCGTCGTTTGCTGCGGTGGCGACGCGATAGGGCGCAACAGTCGCCACCGGTCCGAATACTTCGACGTCGTGCAGTAGCGTCGCGTTGTCGGGATCGTTGACGACGAACAGATGGGGGGCGACGCACGCCGCGATCGTTGCGTCCGCATCGATAAGCGGCGCGGCCGAGCCGTCGTACGCGAGCACGGCTTCCTCACGCAGCGCGGCAATACCGGCCAGCACATTCTCGTACTGTTCACGGCTCACGAGCGCGCCCATCCGCACAGCTTCGTTGCGCGGATTGCCGACGGCGATTGTCGCGAGCTTCGCTTTGAGCGCATCGAGCACCGCTTCGAGCGATGCTTCGGGCACGAACGCGCGTCGGATCGCCGTACATTTCTGCCCGGACTTCACGGTCATTTCCCGCACGACTTCCTTGATGAACAGTTCGAAAGCCGGCGTGCCGGGTGTTGCATCGGCGCAGAGGATGGCGCTGTTGAGACTGTCGGCTTCGACATTCAGACGCGCGCCTCGCTCGACGAAAGCCGGGTGGGCACGCAGTGTCGCGGCGGTTTGAGCGGAGCCGGTGAAGGACACCACGTCGAATGCCTGAATCTGGTCGAGCAAACCGGCTGAACTGCCGCAGATCACGGACAGCGCACCGTCCGGCAAAATCCCGGCGTCGACCACCTCGGCAACCATCTTTTGAGTAAGCCACGCGGTCGCCGTGGCCGGCTTGATGATGACCGGCACACCGGACAGCAACGCGGGCGCGGCTTTCTCCCACAAGCCCCACGACGGAAAATTGAACGCGTTGATGAAAAGCGCGACGCCGTGCGTCGGCGTGAGCACGTGCTGCACGCTGAACGATTGATCCTTGCTCAACGATACGGCATTGCCGTCGCGCAGCGCATGCACGTCGCCGAGCGACGCACCGAGCTTCGCGTAGTACGACAGCGTGAAAATCCCACCGTCGATGTCCACCGCCGAATCGTTGCGCGTGGTGCCCGAGTTGGCCGTGGCGATCGCATAGTAATCGTCGCGCCTGGCCTGCAGCAGTTTCACGATCCCGGCGAGCCGGGCCGCGCGCTGCGCATAGCTCAGTTCGCGCAAGGCGGCGCCCCCTTCTTCGCGAGCGAAGCCGAATGCGTGGGCGAGATCGAGGCCTTGGCTCGATACGCGCACGAGAGCCTCACCGGTGATTGGATCGGTCAGCGTTACGCCTTCACCTTCGCCTGCGACCCACTGGCCTGCTACGTAGTTCTTCAAAAGTTCGGTCATGACGAGGTCTCAGGCAGAAGTGGGGGCGGCGGTGAATTCGATGGCGCCCTGCGGCAGCAGATACAGCACCAGCGCCTGCCCATTCGCGACAGTCGGACGGTGGGCGCTGCCCGGGCCGTACACGCACCAGCCCGCGGGATGACCGTCGAAGGTCGCGCCTTCGGTGAGCGGCATGATCAGATCGATTTCACCGTTCGGGTGAACGTGATGCGGACCGGCAATATCTTTCATATCGACCACGTCGACGGAAAAGCCGTGGGTATCCGGCAGCGCCTTGAAGATCCGGCCATAGCGAATGCCGCCGCCTTCGCGGTTGCAGAGCCAGCCCTCGGCCACACCGGTGCGGCAGGCATGGGCGAGATCGCGGAAGGTCGCGCCGTCCGCGGGATAGGTGTCGTTCAGCCATGTGGCCAGCGAGCCGTCGAGCGGGCGGCCGGCAAGTTGCGCTGTCACGCCTGCGATCAGGCGTTGGAAGTCATGTGGGGACATGCGAGCCTCCAGATTAGCGGGCGCACGCACCTTAATTCATGCGTGTTACCGCGTCGTCTCCATGAACGCCGCCCAAAAACCGCGACAGCGTTTGTTATCGGATCAATATTTGGCGAAAATTAACCGTTCACGAAGTGCGTGTCAAGCACTATAGTACATGTATCGAAGTCAATAGGCAGTTAAACATGAACCAAAATTACTCTCCCCCGCCACTGGATGAGCCCGCTGACGAGGACGCAAGCCGCGCCGAACGGGCGGAGCGCGGCGGCGAGCGCGAGGAACGCGATCCTTTTCTGACGGCGATGGGCGAGCGCGTGCGCCTGCTGCGCGCGCGCCGCGGCATGACCCGCAAGACGCTGGCGACCGAAACCGGCCTCTCGGAGCGTCATCTGGCCAATCTGGAATCGGGCGTGGGCAATGCATCGGTGCTGGTACTGCGGCAGATCGCGGCGACGCTGAATTGCCCGCTGGCCGAAGTGATCGGCGACGAAACCACCGCTTCCGCTGAATGGCTGCTGATCCGCGAACTGCTGCAAGGCCGCGACCAGGCGGCCTTGCAACGCGCCCGTGTGGCGCTGGCCGAGATGTTCGCGCAGGCGCCGCGTGACCCGCATCGCAAGGATCGGATTGCTTTGATTGGCCTGCGCGGCGCGGGCAAATCGACCTTCGGCCGCATGCTGGCGCAGGAGCGCAAGGTGCCGTTCATCGAACTCACTCGCGTGATCGAGCAACTGGCCGGCTGTCCGCCGTCGGAGATCCATTCGCTCTATGGCGCGAGCGCCTATCGGCGCTACGAACACCGTGCGCTCGAGGCGGTGATTCAGGAGCATGAGCGCGCCGTGATTGCGTCGCCGGGCGGGCTGGTGTCGGAGTCGGGCACTTTCAACGCGCTGCTGTCGCATTGCTTCACCATATGGCTGCAAGCCACGCCGGAAGAGCATATGCGCCGGGTCGTCGCGCAAGGCGACCTGCGGCCGATGTCCGGCAACAAGGAAGCGATGGACGACCTCAAACGCATTCTGGCCGGGCGTGGCGAGTTGTACGGCCGCGCCGACATGACCTTCGACACCAGCGAGAAAACCTTGGCCGACGCCTACTTGCAGTTGCGCGACCGGCTTGCCGCGAGGCTCGCGGCGGAATCGCCGGAGGACGCGCGGGTGAATTGAAGTGAGGTGGGATGCCAGGGTTTACTAGCAAACATGCACTAAAGTGCTTTACATGGGGTTATTGATGCACTATTGTTCAAAAAACAAATTTTGCATCGTCCAGTCAGGAGACGCCCCATGTCCACAGCAGAAAACGCCATCGCGCCGGTCGACTACCGTACCGATCCCTCGCAGTACAAGCATTGGAAGCTGAGTTTCAACGGTCCCGTCGCGACGCTCGGCATCGATATCGCCGAAGACGGCGGGATCCGTGACGGCTACAAGCTCAAGCTGAATTCATACGACCTCGGCGTCGATATCGAACTGCACGACGCGATACAGCGCATCCGCTTCGAGCACCCCGAAGTGAAAACGGTGGTGCTGACGAGCCTGAAGGACCGCGTGTTCTGCTCGGGCGCGAACATCTTCATGCTGGGTCTGTCGACGCACGCGTGGAAGGTCAACTTCTGCAAGTTCACCAACGAAACGCGCAACGGTCTGGAAGACTCGTCGCGTCATTCGGGTCTGAAGTTTCTCGCTGCCGTGAACGGAGCCTGCGCCGGTGGTGGTTACGAACTCGCGCTCGCTTGCGACGAAATCTATCTGGTGGATGACCGCTCGTCGTCGGTCTCGCTGCCGGAGGTGCCGCTGCTGGGCGTGCTGCCGGGTACGGGCGGGCTGACGCGCGTCACCGATAAACGCAAGGTGCGCCACGATCGTGCGGACATCTTCTGCACGGTGGTCGAAGGCATTCGGGGTGAGCGCGCGAAAGCATGGCGTCTCGTGGATGAAGTCGTGAAGCCGAACCAGTTCGACCAGGCGATTCAGGCGCGCGCACTCGAACTCGCCGGGCAAAGCGATCGTCCCTCGGACGCACCGGGCGTGATATTCACACGTATCGAACGCACCGATCGCGAAGACGGCCTGACTTATCAAACGCTCGACGTCACGATCGATCGTGCGAAGCGCATCGCCACGTTCACGGCGAAAGCGCCTCAAGCCGCCCAACCCACGGATATCGGCGCGATCGTCGCGGCCGGCACGAGCTGGTGGCCGCTGCAGTTCGCCCGCGAACTCGACGACGCGATTCTGACGATGCGCACCAACGTACTCGATGTCGGCACGTGGGTCTTCAAGACCGAAGGCGACGCACGCAATGTACTCGCCGCCGATGCCACGCTGATGCAGCACAAGGACCACTGGTTCGTGCGCGAGACCATCGGCCTGTTGCGCCGCACACTGGCGCGTATCGACGTGTCGTCGCGTTCGCTGTTCGCGCTGATCGAACCGGGCTCCTGCTTTGCCGGCACGTTGGCGGAACTTGCGTTCGCCGCCGACCGCAGCTATATGGCCGCGCTGCCGAGCAATGAAGATGAAGAGCCGGCGATCACGCTGTCGGAAGTCAACTTCGGTCTTTATCCGATGGTCACCCATCAATCGCGGCTGGCCCGCCGCTTCTATGAAGAAGCCGAACCGCTCGACGCAGTGCGCGCGAAGATCGGTCAGCCGATCAAGCCTGTCGAAGCCGAGCGCCTCGGCCTCGTGACCGCGTCGCCTGACGATATCGACTGGGCCGACGAAATCCGCATCGCGCTCGAAGAACGCGCGGCGATGTCGCCGGATGCATTGACCGGGCTGGAGGCGAATCTGCGCTTCAACGGCCCGGAAACGATGGAGACACGCATCTTCGGGCGCCTCACCGCATGGCAGAACTGGATCTTCAACCGGCCGAACGCAGTGGGCGAGAAAGGCGCGCTCAAGGTGTACGGCAAGGGCAGCAAGGCGCAATTCGACGTCTCGCGCGTTTGATTCTTTCGACGCGACGCGACGTAGCTGAAAGCAACGCTCACTGCCCGATACGCGCCTCTCATACGCAAGCTCTGCATTCCGACCAAGGAACCGACCATGTCAACGATCAACTACAGCGAAAAGATCCCGAACAACGTCAACCTCGCCGACGATCGCGCGCTACAACGCGCGCTCGAACAGTGGCAGCCGAATTTTCTGTCGTGGTGGGGCGATATGGGCCCGGAAGGCTCGCATGGCTATGACGTGTATCTGCGCACGGCGGTGAGCGTGGATGCGGGCGGCTGGGCGCATTTCGATCACGTGAAGATGCCGGACTATCGCTGGGGCATTTTCCTCACGCCGGGCGAGCAGGACCGCAAGATTCACTTCGGCGAGCACAAGGGTGAGGCTGCGTGGCAGGACGTGCCCGGCGAGCATCGCGCGAATCTGCGCCGCATCATCGTCACGCAGGGCGATACCGAGCCGGCTTCGGTCGAGCAGCAACGGCATCTCGGTCTGACCGCGCCGTCGATGTACGACCTGCGCAACCTGTTCCAGGTGAACGTGGAAGAAGGCCGTCACCTGTGGGCAATGGTGTATTTGCTGCATCGCTACTTCGGTCGCGATGGCCGTGAGGAAGCCGAAGCGTTGCTCGGCCGCCGTTCGGGCGACGCCGACAATCCGCGCATTCTCGGCGCTTTCAATGAGAAAACGCCGGACTGGCTCGCGTTCTACATGTTCACGTACTTCACCGATCGCGACGGCAAGTTCCAGTTGTCGGCGCTGGCCGAGTCGGGCTTCGATCCGCTCGCGCGGACCACCAGGTTCATGCTGACGGAAGAAGCGCATCACATGTTCGTCGGCGAATCGGGCGTGTCACGCGTAATCCAGCGCACCGCGCAGGTGATGAATGAGCTCGGCACGGACGACGTCGCAAAAATTCGCGCAGCGGGCGTGATCGACCTGCCGACCATTCAGCGCTATCTGAACTTCCATTATTCGGTAACGATCGACCTGTTCGGCGCCGATCATTCCTCGAATGCGGCCACCTTCTATAGCTCGGGTCTGAAAGGACGCTATGAAGAGAACAAGCGCGACGACGATCATCAATTGAACGGTCAAAGCTACAAACTGCTCGACGTGCAGGACGGCAAACTGGTCGAACGCGAAGTGCCGATGCTCAACGCGATGAATGAAGTGCTGCGCGACGACTACATCAAGGATTCGGTGGCGGGTGTGGGTCGCTGGAACAAGGTGCTCGAAAAGGCCGGCATCGATTTCCGCATGACGGTGCCGCATAAAGCGTTCAATCGGCAGATCGGCACGTTTGCCAGCACCCGCGTGTCGCCGGATGGACGCGTGGTCAGCGAGACCGAATGGGCCGCGAATGAAGCAAAGTGGCTCGCCACGCCGGAAGACCGCGCGTATGTCGCGTCGCTGATGGGCCCGGTGACCGAACCCGGCAAGTTCGCGAACTGGATTGCGCCGCCGGCGATGGGCGTGAATCGTCAGCCGGTCGATTTCGAATACGTACGCTTTAACTGAGTACGGCGATTGAGAACGTGCGGCGTCGTATTCTCACGAATATAGGGTGGAGGAAGTCATGAACGGCCCAGTATCGATCGAAGTCCTCAGGCAGCATCTGATCGATCCGGAAATCTGCATTCGCTGTAATACTTGCGAAGAGACTTGCCCGGTCGATGCGATCACGCACGACGAGAACAACTATGTGGTCAAGGCGGATATCTGCAACGGTTGCATGGCTTGCGTGCCGCCGTGTCCCACCGGCGCGATCGATAACTGGCGCACGGTGCTGAAAGCCGATGCGTATCCCATCGAAGAACAGTTTAAGTGGGACGTGTTGCCTGAGCAGAACACGATGGCTGTGCCGGCTGCGGAAGATGCAGCGGCAGCGGCGGGATCGTCAGGCGATACACCGGCGCAAGCAAGCGGAATCGAAGTCGATACCGTGCGCGGTTCGGTCGTGCCGCCGTGGTCCGCGGCGAAACCCTATGTGAATCTCTACACGCACAGGGAGCCGACTACCGCGACGGTGGTCGGCAACTACCGGCTTACCGACGGATCGACCGATAGCGACATCCACCACATTGTGCTCGATTTCGGTTCGATGCCTTTCCCTGTGCTTGAGGGCCAGTCGATCGGCATCCTGCCGCCAGGCGCCACTGCGGATGGTCGCGCGCATCACGCGCGTCAGTACTCGATTGCGAGCCCGCGCGACGGTGAGCGGCCCGGCTATAACAACGTCTCGCTGACCGTCAAGCGCGTCACCGAGAAGCACGGCGACGCGCTCGACGGCGTGTGCTCGAACTATCTGTGCGATCTGAAGAAGGGTGACGTGGTCAACGTGATCGGCCCGTTCGGGGGCACCTTCCTGATGCCGAATCATCCGAACTCGCATCTGCTGATGATCTGCACGGGCACCGGCTCAGCGCCGATGCGCGCGATGACGGAGTATCGCAGGCGGCGTCGTCTGAAGGGCGCGACAGGCAAGCTGATGCTGTTCTTCGGCGCGCGTACGAAAGAGGAGTTGCCGTACTTTGGACCGCTGACGAATCTGCCGAAAGATTTCATCGATACGAATCTGGCGTTTTCGCGTACGCCGGGTCAACCGAAGCGCTACGTGCAGGATGCGATGCGTGAGCGTGCGGTGGATGTCGCGCACATGCTCAAGGACGACAACACGCACATCTATGTGTGCGGTCTGAAGGGTATGGAAGATGGCGTGCTGCAGGCACTCAAGGAAATCGGCGAACAGCATCAACTCGATTGGGAAGCGTTGTGGATGAAGCTGAAGCGGGAAGGGCGGCTGCATCTGGAGACGTATTGAAGCGCCACGCCTTCTTAGGCGATATAACGAAATAGCGCGCGAGGACCCTGTTACTTGTGAAGAGCATCAGGGACTACACGTTTTATCTCGCCGGGTCCGCGCCGTCTTCGTGCTGCGCCGGCGACACCGCCCCACACGCCCGGATCACCAACTCCACGACCTCCTCGGTCGTCGCCTCAAACGCCTTCTGCGTCAGCGCGCGCTTGCCGCTAAGCGCGCGAATCTGCGCGTCGAAGTCGGCGTAATGCTGGGTGGTCGCCCAGATCATGTACATCAGCGTTTGCGCATTCACCGGGGCGAGAAGTCCGCGCGCGATCCAGTCGTCGATTACCTTCACCCGGCTATCCAGCCATGGCTTCACGCGTCCCGTGAGAATGTCCTCCATATGCTCCGCGCCGTGGATGATCTCGCTTGCCCACACTTTCGAGCCGAGCGGCCGGCGGCGCGACAATTCCATTTTTGCGCGCACGTATCCGCCGATTGCCTCGACCGGATCGTCGCTGCATTCGAACGTATCCGCTGCGCGATGCCAGTCTTCGAAGAGATCTTCCAGCACGCGCCGATATAACGCGAGCTTCGTCGGGAAGTAGTAATGCAAGTTGGCTTTCGGTAAGCCTGCGCGCTCGGCGATCATCGCCGTACTGGTGCCGTCGAGTCCCCGTTCCGCGAAAACCGCTTCGGCGCACGCCAATAAATGCGCTTCATTCGACTGGCGAATGTGCGCCTTGCGCCGCCGCAAAGGTGCGCGAGTTTCATCCCTTATCTCTTCGTTTTCCGTGATGTCGGCAGTCACGTGTCGTCTCTCATGTTGGTCTTCATCGGCATGTCTGCCGCGTCGCGCTTCATTCTAGTCGTTTGAGCGGCGATGGACACAGGCATTCAAGGTAGTCGATAAACGCGTGCTGCAGTGCAATGGCACGCTTCTCGCTATGTTTCTTACCGCACGAAAAGCATTGATTTGGCGGGCTTAATCGTCTACAACCTGTCCAACTGGACAGGATTGAAAGAGCAGGCGATGTCCCAGGGTTTGCCCTCTGTATGAGCGGCGATGGAAGGCATCGAAGGTGCACCGCAGTCGTGCGGGTACGCCCCAAAACCCGCCGCCCATGCACCAGTTTCATATCGGTTGACCGAAAGGAGCGAGACGAATGAACGCGGTATCCGAAGCGCTGAAGCACACAGAACCCGCTACGTCGATCAGGATCGACGGCCAGCGACTATGGGACAGCCTGATGACGATGGCGAAGATCGGCGCGACGCCCAAAGGCGGCGTCTGCCGCCTCGCGCTGACCGACCTCGACAAACAGGGGCGCGACCTGATTGTCAGTTGGGCGAAGGAAGCGGGCTGCACGGTAAGTGTCGATCAGATGGGCAATGTGTTCATGCGCCGCGCCGGGCGCAACCCCGATGCGCTGCCGGTGATGACCGGCTCGCACGCTGATTCGCAGCCGACCGGCGGCCGCTTCGACGGCATCTACGGCGTGCTCGGCGGACTCGAAGTGATCCGCAGCCTGAACGATCACGGTATCGAGACCGAGCATCCTGTCGAGGTGGTGATCTGGACCAACGAGGAAGGCTCGCGCTTCGCACCGGCAATGGTGGCCTCAGGCGTGTTCGCCGGCGTCTTCACGCTGGACTACGGCCTCTCGCGCAAGGACGTGGACGGCAAGACCATTGGCGAAGAACTCAAGCGCATCGGCTATGCCGGCGATATTCCGTGCGGTGGACGTCCCTTGCATGCGGCGTTCGAATTGCACATCGAACAAGGGCCGATTCTTGAAGCCGAGCAGAAAACGATCGGCGTGGTGACCGATGCGCAAGGGCAACGCTGGTACGAAATCACGTTGACGGGGCAGGAGGCGCATGCGGGCCCGACGCCGATGCCGCGCCGTCGCGATGCGTTGCTCGGCGCCGCGCGCGTGGTCGATCTGGTCAATCGTATCGGGCTTGACCACGCGCCCTTCGGTTGCGCGACGGTCGGCATGTTGCAGGTCTATCCGAACTCACGCAATGTGATTCCGGGCCGCGTGTTCTTCACCGTCGACTTCCGTCATCCGGACGACGCCGTGCTCGCGAAGATGGATGCCGCATTGCGTCAAGGCGTGGCGGATATCACGAGCGGGATCGGTCTGGAAACGGAACTCGAGCAGATCTTTTACTACGCACCGGTCGCTTTCAATGAAGCCTGCGTGAAGTCGGTGCGCGCCGCAGCCGAACGCTTCGGCTATCCGCATCGCGACATCGTGTCCGGTGCGGGACACGATGCCTGCTATCTGTCGCAAGTCGCGCCGACCTCGATGGTGTTCGTGCCATGCGTCGACGGCATCAGTCACAACGAGATCGAGGACGCCAGCTTCGAATGGATCGAAGCCGGCGCCAACGTGTTGCTGCACGCCATGCTCGGACGAGCGTGCGAGCCGGTTTCATAACGCTTCAGTAGTTGGTAGCGGTCGCGGCTGATTGACCCGCCTCACCGTCGTGCTCATAAAACATGCCGTCCCGGCTGCGCTTAAGCGCAGCCGGCGGGTACGGCTACGTCCTCACATCGAAGAAGGAACGTGTATGGCCATCAAGCAAACCGGCGACATTGCCGCCCAGCGCCTGTCGCCCGATCAGCTCTCCTGCGAATTCTCCGACATCGCGCCTTTGCTCGACGCGAGTGCCGCGGCTGCGGCGGCGAACCGCTGCCACTACTGTTACGACGCGCCGTGCGTGAACGCGTGTCCGACGCAGATCGATATTCCCAGTTTCATTCGCAAGATCAGCAACGGCAATCTGAAGGGCGCGGCCGTCGATATTCTGTCGGCGAATCCGATGGGCGGCATGTGCGCGCGCGTTTGCCCGACCGAAATTCTTTGCGAGGGAGCTTGCGTGCGCAACCATCAGGATGCGAAGCCGGTGGCAATCGGCGCGCTGCAACGTCATGCGACCGATTGGGCGATGGCGCGTGGCGAGGTGCTGTTCAAGCGTGCGGCTGAAACGGGGCGGCATGTTGCCGTGATCGGTGCGGGACCGGCGGGGCTTGCGTGTGCGCATCGGCTTGCGTTGTCCGGCCATAGCGTCACCGTCTATGACGCTCATGAAAAAGCGGGCGGCCTGAACGAATATGGCATCGCCGCTTATAAAACCGTCGACGATTTTGCGCAGCGCGAAGTCGAATGGCTGTGCTCGGTCGGCGGCATCGAGATCAAGCACGGTGTTGCGCTAGGGCGCGATGTCGACCTCGATACGCTGCGCCAGCAACACGACGCGGTATTCCTCGCGATCGGCCTCACTGGCGTGCGCGCGTTGGCCATGGAAGGCGAAGATCTGGGCGGCGTGATGAACGCAGTGGATTTCATCGAACAGGTGCGCAGCGCCGGCGACTTGGGCACCGTACCGGTCGGCCGGCGTGTCGTCGTGATCGGCGGCGGCAATACCGCGGTGGATGCCGCGGTGCAGAGCCACAAGCTCGGCGCGATGTCTGTGACGATGGTTTATCGCCGCGGTGTCGAATCGATGAGCGCGACGTGGGCCGAGCGCGAGTTCGCGCAGACCAACGGGGTCACGCTCGTGACGCACGCAACGCCCATGCGTTTGATCGGAGAAGGCGGCGCGATAACCGGGGTCGAATTCGAACGCACGTCGAGCGAAGGCAACCAGGAGCGCTTCGTAGTCGCGGCCGACATGGTGCTCAAAGCGATCGGGCAAACCTTGATGCCTGTTGGTATCGAACGCGAGCTTTTGACGCTGGACGGCAACCGCATCGCGGTCGATGCACAAGGACAAACCTCACTGCCCGGCGTGTGGGCCGGCGGCGATTGTGCGGCTACCGGCGGCATCGATCTGACGGTGCAGGCTGTGCAGGACGGCAAAGTCGCCGCTGCCGCAATCGATGCGCAATTTGCCCGCACAGCCGTCAAGGCCGCATGAGATTGCACCAAGCTGCGTAAGCCACGTATCACACCAGACAAAAACAGCAGTCCCCAAGGAGCCGAACATGGCCGATTTGCGCTGTACGATTGCCGGCATCACGTCGCCGAACCCTTTCTGGCTCGCCTCTGCGCCGCCGACCGATAAAGCCTATAACGTGAACCGCGCGTTCGAAGCGGGCTGGGGCGGAGTCGTGTGGAAGACATTGGGTCTCGACCCGCATGTCGTGAACGTCAGCTCGCGCTACGGCGCGGTGCAGTGGAACGGGCAACGCATCGCGGGCCTGAACAACATCGAACTGATTACCGACCGCCCGCTCGACGTCAACTTGCGTGAAATCGCGCAAGTCAAACGCGACTGGCCGGACCGCGCGATGATCGTCTCCCTCATGGTGCCGTGCAACGAACGCGATTGGAAATGGATTTTGCCGCTTGTCGAGGACACCGGCGCTGATGCGGTCGAACTGAATTTCGGCTGCCCGCACGGCATGAGCGAGCGCGGCATGGGCGCGGCCGTGGGCCAGGTGCCCGAGTATGTGGAGATGGTCACGCGCTGGGTCAAGGAAGGCACGAAGCTGCCGTGCCTCGTCAAACTCACGCCGAATATCAGCGACATTCGCACCGGTTCACGCGCGGCTTATAAGGGCGGCGCGGATGGCGTATCGCTGATCAACACCATCAACTCGATCGTCGCGGTGGATCTCGACGCGATGTCGCCATTGCCGATGGTCGACGGCAAAGGCACGCACGGCGGCTACTGCGGTCCGGCCGTCAAGCCGATCGCATTGAACATGGTCGCCGAAATCGCCCGCGACGTGGAAACGCCGAATCTGCCGATTTCCGGCATCGGCGGTATTTCGACGTGGCGCGATGCGGCCGAATTCATGGTGCTCGGCGCGGGCAGCGTGCAGGTCTGCACGGCGGCGATGCACTATGGATTCCGTATCGTCTCCGATCTCGCGGATGGCCTTTCGAACTGGATGGACGAAAAAGGCTACGCGACGCTCGACGACATTCGCGGCCGCGCCGTACCGAATGTCACGGACTGGAAGTACCTGAACCTCAAATACGACATCAAGGCGCGCATCGAGCAGGACAAATGTATTCAATGCGGCCTTTGCCATATCGCCTGCGAAGATACTGCCCACCAGGCCATCATGAAAGAAAAAGATGGCGTCCGGCATTTTGAAGTGTTGGACTCCGAATGTGTGGGCTGCAATCTGTGCATGCACGTATGCCCGGTGGAGCAGTGCATCACGATGGAACGCGTGGATAGCGGCGAGTACGCGAACTGGACCACGCATCCGAACAACCCGGCGCGGGTGACTGCCGGAGAGAGCGGCAAGGCAGATGCGGCTGAAACCGCTGAGCATGCACATGCGCACGCCCATGCGGCAAAAGCAGCCTGAAATATCAAAACTGTTATTGAAGCGAAACGCTTGTACTGAACCTGTGGTTCCCTCAAGGCCTGACGCGCCACAAGAAGCCGCGCAGGCCTCAACGATCAGTGGAGATCTTTCGATGAAGCAGACAGTGCAACCCGTCGACCCGCAGTTTGCGGCCGGCGCGCAGGGCAGCAGTCTTTATAACGACGACCTTGCGCCGACCGGCGTCGCGCAGCGTACGTGGAGGTGGTATCACTTCGCCGCGCTCTGGGTTGGGATGGTGATGAACATCGCGTCGTACATGCTCGCCGCCGGTTTGACGGAAGAGGGCATGTCGCCATGGCAGGCGGTGGCGACGGTGCTCCTCGGCAATCTGATCGTGCTGGTGCCGATGCTGCTGATCGGTCATGCGGGCGCGAAGCACGGCATTCCGTATGCGGTGCTGGTGCGTTCCTCCTTCGGCGTGCAGGGTGCGAAATTGCCGGCTATGTTGCGGGCGATTGTCGCGTGCGGCTGGTACGGCATTCAGACATGGCTTGGCGGCAGCGCGATCTACACGCTGCTGAACATTCTGACCGGCAACGCACTGCACGGCGCGGCCTTGCCGTTCCTCGACATCTCGCTTGCGCAGCTCGCGTGCTTTCTGGTGTTCTGGGCTTTGCAGATCTACTTCATCGTGCACGGCACTGATTCGATCCGCTGGCTGGAAAGCTGGTCCGCGCCGATCAAGATCGTGATGTGTATCGCGCTGGTATGGTGGGCGACCTCGAAGGCGGGTGGCCTCGGCTCGATGCTGTCGGCGCCGTCGCAATTCGTGGCGGGCGGCAAGAAAGAGGGGATGTTCTGGGTGACGTTCTGGCCCGGCCTCACGGCAATGGTGGGTTTCTGGGCGACGCTCGCACTGAATATCCCCGACTTCACGCGCTTTGCCAGAACACAGCGCGATCAGATCATCGGCCAGTCGGTTGGTTTGCCGGTGCCGATGGCCTTGCTTTCGGTGATCTCCGTGGTGGTGACGTCGGCGACCGTGGTGATCTACGGCAAGGCAATCTGGGACCCGATCGATCTGACGAGCCGCATGACCGGCATCGGCGTGGGTGTCGCGTTGATCATCCTGACGCTCGATACGATGTGCTGCAATCTGGCGGCGAACCTCGTCGGCCCGGCGTATGACTTCTCGAGCCTGTGGCCGAAGGGTATTTCTTATCGCGTCGGCGGCATGATTACCGCGACCATCGCGATCGTCATGATGCCGTGGAAGATTCTCGCCACCACGCAGGGCTATATCTTCACGTGGCTGGTCGGCTACTCGGCCTTGCTGGGGCCGGTGGCGGGGATTCTGATGGTCGACTACTTCCTGATCCGCGGCACACGGCTGGACCCGCGCGAACTGTTCGACGAGCACGGCGAGTACAGCTACACCGGCGGCTGGAATATCGGCGCAGTGGTGGCGCTCGTGATCGGCGTGCTGCCGAATTTGCCGGGCTTTCTGCACACTGCGTTTCCGGCGTCGTTCCCGAATGTGCCGCCGATCTTCAATACGCTCTATACGTATGCATGGTTTGTCGGACTCGCGTTGGCGTCGATCGTATACAGCGCGTGGATGAAGCTGAGCAAGGGATCGAGCGCGCGCGTAGCGAGTGCATGAGTGTGTGCATGAGTGTGTGCATGAATCGAACGAAGTACGTAGCACCGAAACCAGCAGTTCATAAGGAGGCGGCAACATGACGACCCTGATTCGCGGCGGCACGATTATCGATGCGGAGAACACTTATCGCGCCGATGTGTTGTGTGCGGACCCGCAAGACGGCGGCACGATCCTGCAGATCGGAGCGGACCTGGAGGCGCCCGCGGGCGCCACGATCGTTGATGCGGGTGGGCAGTATGTGATGCCTGGTGGTATCGATCCGCATACGCATATGGAATTGCCGTTCATGGGCACCACGGCCAGCGACGATTTTTATACCGGCACGGCCGCGGGTTTATCGGGCGGCACCACCAGCATCATCGACTTCGTGATTCCGAGTCCGAAGCAACCGCTGATGGAGGCTTTCAAGGAATGGCGCGGCTGGGCGGAGAAGGCCTCGGCGGATTACGGCTTTCACGTTGCGGTGACGTGGTGGGACGATTCGGTCTATCGCGACATGGGCACGCTGGTGCATGAACACGGCGTGTCGAGTTTCAAGCACTTCATGGCCTACAAGAACGCGATCATGGCCGACGACGAAGTGCTGGTGAACAGCTTCTCGCGTTCGCTCGAACTCGGCGCGCTGCCCACCGTGCATGCGGAAAACGGTGAACTGGTGTTTCAGTTGCAGCGTCAGTTGCTTGCCAAGGGCTTCACAGGTCCCGAGGCGCATCCGTTGTCACGGCCGCCTGAAGTGGAGGGCGAGGCCGCCAATCGTGCGATTCGGATTGCGCAGGTGCTGGGCGTGCCGGTTTATATCGTCCACGTGTCCTCGAAAGATGCGGTCGACGCGATTGCGCGCGCCCGCAGCGAAGGCCTGCGCGTGTTCGGCGAAGTGCTGCCGGGCCATCTGGTGATCGACGAAGCGGTGTATCGCGATCCCGACTGGACGCGGGCGGCGGCGCACGTGATGAGCCCGCCGTTCCGCTCCGCGGAGCATCGCGAGGCATTGTGGCGTGGTCTGCAAGCAGGTCAATTGCACACCACCGCAACGGATCACTGCGTGTTCTGCGCCTCGCAGAAGGCCATGGGCCTCGAGGACTTCACGAAGATTCCGAACGGCTGCGGCGGCGTTGAGGATCGTATGGCGGTGCTCTGGCATCACGGCGTGAATTCAGGCCGTCTCACGCCGAATGAATTCGTGCGCATTACGTCGACCAACGCCGCGCAGATTTTCAACCTGTATCCACGTAAAGGCGCGGTACAGGTGGGCGCGGATGCCGACCTGGTGGTGTGGGACCCGAAAGCAAGCAAGACGATTTCGGTGAAGACGCATCATCAGAAGGTCGACTTCAACGTGTTCGAAGGGATGACGGTGCAGGGCGTGGCGATGCATACGCTCACGCGCGGCGCGCTTGCATGGACCGATGGCGAACTGCGGGCAGTGCGTGGTGCCGGGCGTTATCAGAAGCGCCCGCCGAATCCGGCTTACTTCGATGCGATCCGGGTGGCCAACAAGCTCAAGGAGCCGCATCCGGTGGAGCGGTAAGCAGTTTGCAATCTGGCGGGCGGCCGTGATGCCGCCCGCTTGCCCCGTTTTCAATGCCGCGCGGTTGCAGCGGCGACACCCCTCCCGCGTTTTCCCCGATGGCGTGCGGCATGTGTTCCGTGTTGCGATGCATGCCGCGTCTGTCATATCTGTTGTAGAGTCGAATTCCGTGTTGAATGAGATGTCCTGGCTGTCCACTTAGCACGCAAGCGCATATTGATCGGAAACCTGATCCTTTGTAAAAAGGCAGACCGTTTGCTACAGTCCGCCCACTCTGCCGACCCTGACAGCCGGCGGAATGCCGTACACAAGCCCACTCACCCGACGTAGCAAACTTTACGGAGCCACCTGATGAAGTCGATTCGTTCCATTCTGCTTATCGCGCTGCTGCAAGCGGTAACCGTCAGCTCGGCATTCGCCGCCGACGAACTCGCACAAATCAAAGCCGCCGGCGTGTTCAAGATCGGCACTGAGGGCACCTATGCGCCTTTCACGTTTCACGATGCATCCGACAAGCTGACGGGCTTCGACGTCGAGATCGGCACGGCGATCGCGCAACGCCTGGGCGTCAAGCCGCAATTCGTCGAAGGCAAGTGGGACGGTCTGATCGCGGGTCTCGACGTGAATCGTTACGATGCGGTGATCAATGAAGTCGCCGTCACCGACGCACGCAAAGCCAAATACGATTTTTCCGACCCGTACATTACATCGCACGCGGCGCTGATCGTGCGTTCGGATAACACCACGATCAAGAATTTCGACGACCTGAAGGGCAAGAAGTCGGCCAACACGCTGACCAGCAATTTCGGCAAGATCGCCGCCGCGCACGGTGCGGAGGTGATCCCTGTGCAGGGCTTCAATGAATCGATCGATCTGTTGACGTCTGGGCGCGTCGATGCGACCGTCAATGATTCGCTGTCGTTCCTCGACTTCAAGAAACACAAGCCGGATGCGAAGGTGAAGATCGCTGCGCTCGATACTTCGTCGGACAGCAGCGACAAATCCGCGGTGCTGATCCGCAAGGGCAACCCGGAACTGCTGGCCGCAATCGATAAGGCGCTCGCCGACATCAAGAAAGACGGCACCTACGCGAAAATCTCGCAAAAGTACTTCGGTAAAGACGTTTCCAAATAAGCGTCACGTGCGAGTCTGAATCATGCCGGCATGGTTGCATTTGATGGTGCAGTCACTGTGGCCCCTGCTCTATGCGGGGCTCGTTTTCACCGTGCCGCTCACGCTGGCATCGTTCGCGATTGGGATCGTGCTGGCGTTCATTGTCGCCCTGGTCCGGTTGTTCGGGCCAGCGTGGGCAGTGGCGATCGTGCGCTTCTACGTGTGGCTGTTTCGCGGCTCGCCGTTACTGGTGCAACTGTTCGTGATTTTCTACGGACTGCCGAACGTGGGCATCGTGCTCGATCCGTTGACAGCAGCGATTATCGGGTTTTCGTTGAATGTCGGCGCGTATAACTCGGAAGTGATACGCGGCGTGATCGAGTCGATCCCGAAGGGGCAGTGGGAAGCGGCGTATTCGATGGGCATGACGCGTGCGCAGGCACTGCGCCGCGCCATCCTGCCGCAAGCGGCGCGCGTGGCGTTGCCGCCGCTGTCGAATTCGTTCATCGCGCTGGTGAAGGACACCTCGCTCGCTGCGGTATTGACGGTGCCCGAGGTGTTTCAGGCGGCACAACGGATCGCGTCGGTGACCTATGAACCGTTGATTCTCTATACCGAGGCGGCGCTCGTGTATCTGGTGTTCAGTTCGGTGTTGTCGTCCGCGCAAGTCAGGCTCGAACGCAAGTTTGGCCGTCACGCACTTTTCCAGGCGGGCAACTGATGATCCGACTGGAAAAAATCGACAAGTATTTCGGCGAGAATCGGGTGCTGAGTTCGGTGGACCTCCAACTCGCCTCGGGCAACGTCACTGCGCTGATCGGCCCATCGGGCAGCGGCAAAAGCACGCTCTTGCGCTGCGTGAATCTGCTGGAAATTCCTGAAGCCGGTTCACTCGAACTTGGCGACCAGCGCCTCGAATTCAGCCGCGATCACAGACCTTCACGCGAAACGGTGCTGACGATTCGCCGCCGCACCGGCATGGTGTTCCAGAATTTCCAGTTGTTTCCGCATCTGACCGTGCGGCAGAACGTGATGGAAGGCCTGCTGACCGTACTGAAGTGGGACAAGGAAAAAGCGCGAGCGCGTGCGGACGAATTGCTGGAGAAGGTCGGCATCGCGCACAAGGCGGACGCATGGCCTTCGACGCTTTCCGGTGGACAACAGCAGCGCGTCGCGATTGCGCGAGCGTTGGCACCATCGCCGGAAGTGTTGCTGTGCGACGAACCCACATCGGCACTCGATCCCGGTCTTGCTGTGGAAGTGGTGGAAGTACTCAAACAACTCGCCACCGAGGGCATGACGATGCTGATGGCGACGCATGACTTGCGGCTTGCCGCGACGATTGCGCGAGACGTGGTGTTTCTGAATAACGGTGCGGTGGTAGAGGCGGGCCCGTCACGCGATATTTTCATGAATCCGCGCGAGCCGGAAACTGAGCGGTTCGTGTCGACGCTAACGCATAGCTTGCCGGACGCGTGGACAGAATAGTGCGAACCAGAGAGAAGATCCGTCGGCGACAGAAGCAGGCAGCACGGCAGGCAAAGAAAAATAGGTCCCCCCGCACGGGGGGACACTAATAGACCACAAACAAATCAAGTAAACAGACCAAAAACCCTCAAACCACCACCCGCTCCGCGTCATCGCTGAAGGCAGCTTCAAAAAACCGCCCCTGAGCCTCGCCACTAACCCGTGCATAAGCCCGATTAACACCACTAATAACAGCCCGAATAGAAGCAGTCACCAGATTGGCATCAATACCAACCCCAAACGCGCTCCCGGCCACATCAGCCCCGGCCATCTCAGCAACAGCCACCGCGCGAGCATCCGCGCCCTGAGCCAAAGCCCGCTCTTCATAGTGCTGAATCCGCACAGGCACCCCCAACGCGTGCATCAACGCATCAAGAGGACCATTACCTTCACCGCTCAGCACGCGCCGCGAGCCATTAATCTCGACAGTGAGCTTGATATGTTCGCGACCCTCGCGCTCGGACAGGCTATACCCGACATAGTGAATCGGCGCGACGCTCCGCACATACTCCTGCTGGAACAATTCCCAGATCTGCGAAGGCGTAACTTCGTGACCGCTAGAATCGGTAAACCGCTGCACAGCAGAGCTGAAATCAACCTGCAGGCGCCGCGGCAACACCACCCCGTAGCTCTGCTCGAGCAGATAGGCAATCCCACCCTTGCCTGACTGGCTATTCACGCGAATCACCGAATCATAAGTACGCCCGAGATCGCTCGGATCGATCGGCATATACGGCACTTCCCAGATCGCGTCCGGCTTCTGCACGGCAAAACCCTTCTTGATCGCATCCTGATGCGAGCCTGAGAAAGCGGTGAACACCAGATCGCCAACATAGGGATGACGCGGATGCACCGGCAACTGCGTGCATTCCTCGGCGGTACGCGCGACTTCATTGATATTCGAAAAGTCGAGTTCAGGATCGACGCCCTGGGTGTACAGATTCAAAGCCAGCGTGACGAGATCCACATTGCCGGTACGTTCGCCATTGCCGAACAAACATCCTTCGACACGATCCGCGCCCGCCATGACCGCCAGCTCCGCAGCAGCCACCGCAGTGCCCCGATCGTTATGCGGATGCACTGAAACGATCAAGGAATCGCGACGTGCGAGATTGCGGTGCATCCACTCGATCTGGTCCGCGTAGACGTTCGGCGTGGCCATTTCGACGGTAGCAGGGAGGTTGACGATCGCTTTGTGTTCGGGCGTCGGTTGCCAGATGTCGAACACAGCGTCGCACACCTCCTTTGCGAATTCGAGTTCGGTGCCGCTGAACACTTCCGGGCTGTATTGCAGCGTGAAGTGGGTTTGCGGCGAAGCATCGGCGAGACGCTTCATCGTGCGCGCGGCATTTTGCGCGAGTTCTTTCACGCCGCTCTTTTCCAGCCCGAACACAATGCGGCGGAATTCCGGCGCAGTGGCGTTATACAGATGGACGATCGCGCGCGGCGCGCCACGCAAGGATTCGAAGGTGCGTTCGATCAGGTCGTCGCGAGCCTGCGTCAACACTTCGATCGTGACGTCGTCGGGGATATGGCCGCCTTCGATCAGCTCACGCACGAAATTGAAGTCGGTCTGCGATGCGGACGGAAACGCGACTTCGATTTCCTTGAAACCGATCTGCACCAGCGTCTTGAACATGCGCATCTTGCGTTGCGCGTTCATCGGTTCGAACAGCGCCTGGTTGCCGTCGCGCAGGTCGGTGCTCATCCAGATCGGCGCGCGGGTGATGGTGCGCGACGGCCACTGGCGGTCCGTCAAATTGATGGGTTTGAACGAGCGGTATCGGGTAGCGGGGTTTTTCAACATTTTCATCATCCGTAGGTTCGACAAGCTGGGTGTCGACCGGACGA
The DNA here is from genome assembly GCF_041321145.1 of Paraburkholderia sp. IW21. Taxonomy (NCBI): domain Bacteria; kingdom Pseudomonadati; phylum Pseudomonadota; class Betaproteobacteria; order Burkholderiales; family Burkholderiaceae; genus Paraburkholderia; species Paraburkholderia sp. IW21. The sequence continues at coordinate 94,450 of NZ_JBGGWA010000011.1, forward strand.
CGAAAAGACAAAGCATGGCCGCCGGTCGAAAACCGGGGCTGGGTCAGTTACTGGGGAATTGAGCGGTGCTTCGTGTGATTCAGATGGAAGCGCGCAGCAGCAGACCTAGCCCGGTAGAGCGGACTAGTAGTAGCGATAGGATGGTCTGGGCGCGGTACATAGGGCGCAATGGAAACACATTATTAGGACGGCGTCAAGGGCCGTCCTCAATCAATGGGCCGGTTTCACGAACCGCAGTGTCATGCGATCCGATTTGCCGATTGCCGCCTATTTCGCTCGATCGACCTCGCCGCCTTTGTACGTGGGCGGCAGCGACCAGACGCCGTTCGGATGGTTTTTCGTGTCGCGCGGATTGCTGTTCACCTCGCTCTCGCCGAGCAAGTCGAAACCCGCCGCCCGCGCGTGTTCGATAACATAGGCTTCGGTGACGTAGCCTGTCTCGATGGTCTGTTGCAAGGAGGTGCCTGGCGCCGCGCGATGCTCCTCGACGCCGAGGATGCCGCCCGGTTTGAGTGCCGCGAAAAGGCGCGCAGATTCGCGTCGATCTGGCCGTCCTTGATCCAGTTATGAGTATTACGGAAGGTCAGCACCCGGTCGATGCTGCTGTCGGCCGGAAAGCCGCTGAACTGGTCCGCTCGTCGGACGATTCGATGGCCCGACACGCGGGTCGATGGTTCGATGTGACGCTCAGATGCCGAACACGATCCGCAACGTATCGTTCTGCACGATCACCGAGACGCCGATCACCAGCAGGATCAATGGCAGCAGCGCGGTGCCGTAACGCCGGATCGGCGCGCCCAGCAACGGATGCTCCACCAGCCACACCGCGCCTGCACACCACAGCCCGATCATCGCGACGAACACCAGCGAGATGAACATGCCCTCGCCGTGCGAATGACTCGCGTACAACGGCACGTAGACGGCGAGATTGTCCGAGCCGTTGGCGACCGCCACGCACGCGACCGTCCACCATGACGAGCCGCCATCAGCTCGGGTCGGCATGGGCGGCGCATTGGCGCGCTCCGCAGCGTGAGCCTCTTCCGCCCAATCCGCGCTGCCGGGGCGAAAGCGTGTCCACGCTTTGCTCAGGCCCACGCCGATCGGCAAGATGCCGAGCAAACCGACATAACCGGTGGGCAGGCGCGTCAGCAACGCGGCGAGCAGAATCGATCCCACAATCAAGGTCAGCGAACCGGCAAATTGCCCGGCGATCACGCGACGCCGATGCCTGCCGTTCTCCGCAAGGAAGGCGAGCAGCACGAACAGGTTGTCGATATTGGTGGCCGCGTAAGCCGCGACGGCGAGCAGGGCAAGGCTGAACATGCGGGAATGCCGGTTGATGCACAGTGGGGAAACGGATCTGCACCCATGAAGGCGGACCCATTGAAAGAGGCCGTGGCGCGCCGGAGGCCTGGCGGCCGGTCAACACGATGCCGATGCGAGGCGTTGCAGTCAAGCTGTCGCTTTGTCGTGGGCGACGTTTGCACGCTGTGATTTTCGCTCTTCGTCATGCGGTGCGAAGCCGCCCCGCTGCCGGCCCGGTGCTCATCCGCCAGCCCGTAAGCTACAATTGCCGACGGCTTGAAAAACGGAACATCAATGAAGATTCGGATTCTCTCTATCGCCTGCGTCACGACCGCTGCCACGCTGCTGGCGGCCTGCACGGCCGTCTACAAGAACTCGGATGCATGCGAGCAGTTGATGCGAAGCAAGCTGGCTGAAACGTCGTCGGATACGCTGAAGATCGCGCATACGGGCGCCGGTATCGACGGCTCGCGGGTGGTCGTCGAAGGATCGATCGAGCATGTGGTGACGGCTTCGGAGGTTGCGGCCGCCTCGGCGGCATCCGAGGCCGCTTCCGCCGCACAAGTGGCGAATGGGCCTCGCACAGCGTCAGGCGTGCGCGCGGCGTCGGCTGTGCGCGCGGCATCTGCGGCATCTGTGGCATCCGCAGGTTCCGCTGCCTCCGGCGTGACAGCCCCGTCAACTTCGGGTGCTACGACTGCTTCGGCGAGCCTCGCCGCGTCCGGGACCGACGCAGCCTCCCTCAAGTCCGCAAAGCCGAAGAAAATCACCACGGCGGCTGCCGCCGAGTGCACGTTCCACGGTTCCGCGCTGGACGTATTCAGCTGGTTGGCACCGGAGAAGCTCGCCGCGCCGGCCGATGACGCTGCTAGCGAAGCCACCGAGTAGGGCCTCGCTTCCTCTTGGCGCGGGCGGTTCTCGTCTGCGCCAGATCAGCCGCACACCTCAAGCCGTCGCCTTCGCGTGGCGGTTTTTGTTTGTGCGCATCAGTTTCAGCACGCTTTCGCCGAACGCTTGTGGCCGTCCTTCGAAGCAGCGCTGCACCGCCTGCGTATCGATCAGGCGTTGCCGTAACGCGGCGCGCTCGTCATGCTGGTCGATCATTCGCACGGCCGCGAGGATGTAAGCCTCGACGCTGTCCGTGGTGGTCCACGACGGCATGCCCACGCGCTCGAATAGCGCGCCGTCGATCTGCTCGAACACTTCCTGGCCGCGTTTGCATACGCCGGGCAAGCCGAGCGTCAACGCGTCGACGATACCGTTGGTGTTGCCGAACGGAAACGGGCTGAGAAACAGGTCGGATTGATTGACGCGCGCCAGATACGCGGCGTAATCGTGAAAGTCGTGCACGACGGCGTTCGGTACGGCACGTGCGATGACCGCGCGCAGACGGTTGAACGGCAGACCCGACGGCACACCGCTCATGAAGTGAAACTCAACGGGCGTCGCGGCACGCTCGCCGATTGCGCGGCAAGCATCGAGAAAGCTGGGATTGAGCTTCATCGCACTGGCGGTGATGACGACCTGAAGCGGCTCGCGCCGCGGCGGAATCTGCGCGACGATGTCGGGCAGCGCGATGGACGGGCGGTACGGTTGCCCGTCTTTCGGCAGCTTCATCAGGCGTTCGCTGAAGCAGGCCGGATCGCCGACATAATCTTCTTCGACGCTGATGTAGTCGATCTTGTCGGAATGCGTGGTGGCGGGATGGCCGAGCGCCGCAATCTGCAACGGCGCGATGCGCAGGTTGGACAGGAACACCGTGAGCACGAACATCCCGACGCTCGGCATGTACAACACGTCCGGCTGCTCGGCCTCGGCGAAGTCGCGAATCGTTTTCAGGCACTCCCCGATATAGTCCGGCTGCTCCAGTTCGATGAAGCGGTCGAAGACGTCCCGCCCGATTTCGTCAACGGCGTAACCGAAGCCGAAGCCCACTACCTCGAAATGCTCACGCGCGGCTTCAAGCGTGCGGGAGTGCGTGCGGTAGATCGAATGGGCGCCGCTGAACCATTCGAGCACGACCACCATCAGCGGCTTCTTGCCGCGCCGCGGCTTATCCTTGGCAGGCGCGCGCTGCGGCGCGGGCAGATCGGTCAAGCCCAACTGGCCCAGTTTGCGGCGCACCAGCGCGTTGATGTCCTGTTTGATCGCATGCCGCCGGGGCGTGTCGGCATAGCTGCAGAACATATACGCGTTGTGCAGCAGGGCCGAGGGCAGGTCGTCCAGGTTGTCGATCTGCTGCAGCCTGCCGGGCAGCCACTCCAGCAGCGCCTCGCGCTTGAGGTGCGCGCTCGCGCTGCCCTTGAAAATCGGCGCCAGCAATACGAGGGCGAGACAGGCGGCGATGGTTTTGTCGTATGCCCAGAGCGCGGCGAAGTCGAGTTCCAGTTCGGACTCGGTCGAATAGAGCACGCATAGCTTCTCGATGAAGCTGTCCCCCGGCAGAAACTGCGCATCCGCCGGGCCACGGGGATTCAGGTGACGGATCACGTGGTCCGCATTGCCCGACGCCGTGGCCGAGAACAGCATGCCGATCCATTCATGCAGCGTGAGAAACAATCTGAAGCACTCGGTGGGCGGCCGGAAATCCGGGGCGGCGAACAATGTCGATACCGCGCTCGTCAGGCGCGTGCAGAAACGCTGGCGTTGTTCTTCGGGAGACAGGCCGGACATGCCCGAGGCTTTGAAGCTGCCGTCCAGCTCGCCACGATTATGTTGAAGCAGCGCCAGCGCGGCGATGAGCTGGACGGAGGCTTGTGCGTGCTGCTGCGTGTAGACGAGTTGCTCGAACTGGTCGAGCGAAAAGGTGACTTCCATCGTTTGACTATTGTTAGATATGCAGGACTAACGATATCGAGATGACGTTAGCCGGAAACGACGATTATTGCAGTCAGGACGTATCAAATAAGCGCGGGATGAGAATTTGGGAATTTTCCGTGCGGGAAAATTCCATTGGCCTGTAGGTTTTATTCTGTTTCGGCGCGGGAGTTTGGCACGTGGTAGGGGGTAAGCTTGGGTGCCTAAGCGAATCCGCCTGGCGCACTATCTTGTGCAAGGCGGATTCCCATGTCGAACATTCAGAACGCGTAATACGGACCGGGGCCGGCCGACGTCAAGCGCGACGCGATTGCCGTGTAGACCCGTCGTCCGAAAAAGAACGGCAGGCCCCAGCCGAAGCCGCTGCTGGCAATACCGGCCAGGTTGTTGAAGGCGTTATTCGACGACGCGAACAGCGCGGCCGAATTACCGATCGCAAACGACACCGGGTTCGACGCGCCATCGGTACCCACGATCGCGGCATGCGCCGTCTGAGTCGAACTCGGGCAGTACCAGAAGCCGCATTGCGGCAACTGGCTGTTGTTGAAGAAGAGCCCGTTCGAGCCGCTGTCGACATAGCTTTGCGCATAAGTCTGGCCGCCGCTGGTGGTGACCACGAACCCCTGCGAATTCGTCTTGACCACGCTCGCGCTGCCGAGCGTGTTGTTCGCCTGCGTGCCGATGCCGAAGATCATCGAGCCTGACACGCTGGCCGCGCCGGCGTCGGCAATCGCCGGCAGGTCGATCACCACGCCGTTGTTGTCGAGTGCGAAGCGGCTGACCGGATTGGTCACCTGCTGCGCGAGCGCTTGCGTGCTCGCGAGGCAGGCGCCGCTGGCGTCGCACCTGTAATACCAGCGCGGCAGCGCGGTATTGACACAGCCGCTGCCGCAGTCGGCCGCGAACAGGCCGACCCCGAGAATTCCGTTGGCGCGCAGGCTGGAGACGGTCAGCATCGCCCGGCCCGAGCCCGCGCAATCGGTGGGCACGGTGGGCAGCGAGGGGTCGGAGATCAGCTGGATCGGAATCGCGGCGGCCAACTGACCGGCCATGCGCACGTCCGCGTTGCGCACCGCGCCCCAGGTGTAACCCCCGCCGAATACGGCGCACTCGCCCGTGATGCCGCTGCCCGAGCCTATTGCTGCCAGCGAGAGGCTCGCCGGCAGCGCGGACGCGAGAATTCGCAAGCCATGCGAGCCGGTGTCGACCTGAATGTTGTCGATCGTCGCGCAGTTGCCGGTGCCGGGCTGGCAGACTGTAACGCTGGTGGTCAGCATGTTGCGCGTCAGGCCCGGTGCAGTGCTGACCGTGATCGGCTGGACGTTCGGCGTGTTCGACTGGGGCACCGAGGGGGGCACGCTGGAGACGGCGTTTCCGGAAGGCGCGCTGGCGGCCGACGGGCTCGCGGCGCTCGGACTGCTGGCCGACCCTGTTTGGGACGTGTCAGCCGGCGTGCCGCCGCCACCGCCGCAACCGACGAGTGTCACGCAAACCAGAAGCAGGGCATGGAGATGAAAATGGGTCTTCATGATGGTGTCGGCAATCGATCGTCGAGGCGTTTTCTTGATGACGTGCGCGGCGTCAGCGGAAGTCGTCGGCTGTGACGCCGGGCGGCAGTGCGGCGGGCAACCATGCGCGCCCAACATAGCCGCGCATCGGACCGCCGGATTCCACGATCACGTCGGGGCGGGCCACCCGCGAGGCGTGCAGATTGCCGTCCGGCGTCGAAGTGGCGGCGCCTGTCAGATAGGAGCCGGTGTACGTTCCCAGCAGCGTGCGCAGGTCCGGCATGGTCGGGCCCTGCCACGTATAGGCGATGATCTGGCCGGTACTCGTCGCGTACTCATTGATGGTGGTATTGCCCGCGTCGGTCGATGTGCGCACGCGCAGCGCGCCGTTCAGCAAGGTTTGAGGCGCGGCGGCTGTCGAATCTGCCTGGATGGGCGCGGTGCCACCCAATTCGGCTCGCGCGTCGGCGTTTGCGAACAGCACAGCAACTGCCGTCACCGAGGCGGCAACGGTCCGGGAAAAACAGGGATCTGGCATGGCAATCTGTCTCGTAGTCAGGCGCGAAATTTTTATTGAGATGTCCAATTCAAGATAACACTCAGGTTTCCTGATCGTTGTCAGGAACGCTTTGCCTGACTTCAGGTGGTCTCAAAAATGGACGCACGACGAGGACGGAAAGTGTCTTTTAAAACAATGACCTAACGTTGATGTAGGGCATACCTGACGGTCGATTAGGAAGTGTTGTAGATTGTTAAATCTGGGCCGAAGGGGATGATCGCTGCCGCGAAATGGGGGTTTTTCTTCAAAGAGGACTCGCGACAGACAGCGTGCTTCAGCGGTATCCAGGCTCTTCACTGCCGTAAGCGTTTTACCCGCCGCGCGCTGCTCAATTCGCAGGCAAACCCCGGTTTTTGCACACGACTCGCCGGGATCGGTAAAATGTTGGGTTGATCCACGGAAACTTGCCGTGGCGTAGCGGAAGGATTCCCCGAACATGACTGATCTTCGTCTTACCAAGCGGTTTGCAGTAATGCTGATGGCAGGCGGTCTGGTCGCCGGCTGCAGCACCTCGTCGCCGACCAAAATCGACTACAAGAGCGACTCGAAATCGAAGCAAGTGTCTCTTGCCGTACCGCCGAACATGATCGATGAGACGTCCGATCAACGTTCGTTGCCCCCGCAAGGCGGCGAAACCTCGTTGTCCACGCTCAAGCAGGTCCAGGCGCAAGCACCGGCCGGCAATACCCTCGCGGTGGTGCCGCCGGTCAGCGGCATGCACATCCAGCGCGACGGCACGGAAAGCTGGCTCGTGATCGACAACAAGGCGCCCGATCAGGCTTGGGCGCAGATTCGCCGCTTCTGGCAGGAGCAGGGCTTCCTGCTGGTGGTCGACCAGCGCGACAAGGGCGTGATGGAAACCGACTGGAACGAAACGCACGCGCAGATCAACGACGGCCTGATCCGCAATACGTTGTCCAAGGCAATGGGCAACAGCTACGTGAGCTCGGAGCGCAACAAGTACCGTACGCGTCTCGAAAAGGCGCCAAACGGCGGCACTTACGTGTTTGTCAGCCAGAAGGGCATGCGCGAGGCGATCACCGGCCCGAACAACGATTCGACCAAGTGGGAAGCGAAGCCGAACGATCCGGGCCTCGAACAGGAATACCTGAAGCGGCTGATGGCGGCGCTCGCGCTGGCCGATTCGCGCACGAAGTCAGGCGAAACGCAAAGCGCCGAGATGTCGCCGGCGGGCGCGCAAACGGCACCGAACGCGGCTACGGCGGGCGCGAAGTCGGCGGCTGCGGCCACGGCGGCGCAAAATGTCGCGCTATCGGCACAACCGGCCATGCCGGATGCGAACTCGTCGAACGGCACGCCGGCACAGTTCTCGTCCACCGAGCTGACGCTCGGCGAGCCGTATGACCGTGCCTGGCTGCGCGTGGGCCTCGCGCTCGACCGCAGCAACTTCACCGTCGACGATCGCGATGCGAGCCGCGGGCTGTACTTCGTGCGCTACGTCGATCCGAAGGATATGACTTCGGCGGAGCAGGGCTTCTGGAGCCAGGTGTTCCACGGCAGGAAGGAAAAGGTCGCCAAGCAGTATCGTGTGAACGTGCGCGCGGTGACGCCTGACCAGACCCGTGTGGCCGTGGTCGACGACAAGGGCGGTATCGATCAGAGCCCGCAGGCCAAGCAGATCATGAGTCTGATGGTCGACCAGTTGCACTGAGCGAAGTCGTAGCACGCAGCAAAACGCTGTTTGAAAACCCGCCCGGAATACAGTCCGGGCGGGTTTTTTCATGCCCAGATTTTCTCTCACGCCACGATCCATAGACCGCAGCCCTTGCGTGCGCGTGTTTTGCTTCCGTATGAAACACCGGCATGAACCGGATCTCAACGGGAGGTGGCCATGTTCGACGTGATCCCTTACCGGGTGTGGGCGGCGAGTTGGCCCGATGCGGAGGGGAAAGAGAGGGCGACGCCGGACGCGCCGCCCAGCGGGTCAGGTGTCGGCGCGGCGCGGCCCGGCCCACGGTAGACGTTTGATCACGCCGGTGGCAAGCGCAGTGCCGACGAGAATCACGCCGCAGCCTTCCAGCATGCCCGGCGACACGTTTTCGCCGAGAAACAGCGCGCCCCACAGAATGCCGAAAATCGGAATCACGAAGGTCACCGTAATCGCGCGCGCCGGCCCTGCCACCGCGATCAGGTGGAAGAACAGCATGTACGCAACGCCGGTACACGCGACGCCCAGCGCAATCACCGCGCCCCAGGCGTGCAGCGAGATCGGCGCAGCCGGCCAATAGATCACCGCGAGCGGCAGCAGCACGACGGTGGCGCCGATCATCGTGCCAGCCGCGATCGTCAATGCGTCGACGCCGGTGAGGTGACGCTTCGTGTAATTGGCTGCGATGCCGTACAGCAGTGTGGCGCCGAGTGCCGCGGCGGCCGCGAGTGCCGTGGTAAGCGGTGTGGCGGCCGAGCCGTTCGGTGAGGCGATCTGATCCCACACCAGCATCAAGACGCCGAGAAAGCCAATCACGAGACCGAGCGTGCGCAGCGCGCTCAGGCGATCGCGCAGCCATAGAAAGCCGACGACCGCGCCCCATAGCGGCGTGGTCGCATTGATCACGGACGTCACACCCGCCGACAGCGTCAGCTCGGCATACGCGAACAGGCAGAACGGCGCCGCCGAATTCAGGATGCCGACCACCAGCAGCGGCAACGCGCGCGTGCTCAGAATCGCGGCGGACTGGCGCAGCGGCCGCCGCGCGATCAGTACCACCGAGAGGAAGACGGCGCCGATGCCGACACGCAGCGCCATGAGCGGTGCGACGCCGAAGTCGCTCACACCGACGCGGATAAACAGAAACGAGGCGCCCCATAGGGCGGCCAGGAATAACAACTGCAGCAGGTTTTTAGCATTCATCGTGGTGGCGCCGCGCGCGGTTGAGTCGAGACGCCTGTGCATCGTAGCAGCGCGATCGCGCGAAACGTTTCAGGCAGGAATGAAACGGCAAGATTCGAGGGAGGAGGGCGTTTGATAGTCGTGATCGTAAGCGTAACCGAGGCGTCCGCAAAACGAACAATTTTCACGCTGTTGTGAGAAAAATTACGATGAATTTGACGCGATTGAGAGGCGCAGGCGGACCCGGGGAGGGGTGTGTTCCGGGGACGTGAGTTATTTTACGGCAGTGCACCAGCAGCGCGGCCCGCTTGGGGCGGGTGGACCTTATCTTTAAAAGGAGGGGGGCGCACCCTGGGGGTGCGCCCGCCGATTAATCCACTTAGAGGTCAGCTAGCGGAGCGGGCCCGTCGCGCCGGCATTGACGACGCCAAGGCGTTGGCCCGCTGCATCCAACCAGCGTGCGAGCACGCACACCTCAGTGCGGAATCATCCCCTGCAGGAAATTCTGTTGCAGCCATACCAGCACGCCGAGTACCACCGTCAACAGAATCGAATGCTTGAAGGTCTTGGCGAACACGACGCCTTCCTTGCCTTTGAGTTCGGTCGTCGCCACGCCGGTCGAGATGTTTTGCGGCGAGATCATCTTGCCCATCACGCCGCCCGACGAATTGGTCGCCGCCATCAGGATCGGGTTGAGGTTCAGCTGATGGGCCGCCACCACCTGCAGGTTGCCGAACAGCGCATTGCCCGATGTATCGCTGCCGGACAGGAACACCGCGACCCAGCCAAGAAATGCCGACACCAGCGGAAAGAACGCTCCAACCGACGCGGCACCCAGCCCGAGCGTATAAGTGAGCCCCGAGTAATTCATCAGATAGGCGAGGCCGACAATCGTCGCCACCGTCAGAATGGCAATGCGCGTCTGGACCCACGTGTCGACGATGGCCGCGCCGAATTCGCGCGCGCCGAGCCTCACCACGAAAGACGTGATGATGGCGGCCACCAGAATCGCCGTGCCGGTCGCCAACGGCTGGAAGTCCCAGGTCGCGCCGTACGGGGTGTTATACAGCGTGATGAACACCGCCTTGTCGAGTCCCGGCCACGGCACCTTGACGTCGCCGATCAGGAAAATTTTGGCGACGGTCCAGATGATCACCACCACCGAGACGATGATCCACGGATACCATCCCTGGGTGCCGCCGATTTTGCCGCGCACCTCGCCGACACGGTCGATATTGATCGCGAATTTGGGATCGGCCGCCGGCTTCCACACGCGCAGAAACGCGATGGTCAGAATCAGCGACATCATCGACGACAACACATCGGTCAAGCTGTAGTTCACGTAGTTCGATGCGACGAACTGCGTCAGCGCGAAGCTCGCGCCCGACACCAGCAGCACCGGCCACACGCGCAGCATGTTGCGAAAGCCTGCATACACGCCGATCACATAGAACGGCAGCAGGAACGCGAAGAACGGCAACTGGCGGCCGACCATCTTCGCAAGCGAGTCGGCCGGCAGGTGCGTGACCGCGCCGAGCACGGTGATCGGCACGCCGAGCGCGCCGAACGCGACCGGCGCGGTGTTGAAGATGAGCGTGAAGGTCAGCGCCTCGAGTGTGGGGAAGCCCAGCAGGATCAGCAGCGAACTGGTGATCGCAACCGGCGTGCCGAAACCGGAAATCCCTTCGAGCAGCGCGCCGAACGAGAAGCCGACCACGACCAGCACGACGCGCCGGTCGTTCGGCAGATTGTCGATCATCCACATGCGGAAAGCCGCGAAGCGGCCTGAGCGTTGCGCGATGTTGTACAGCAGGATCGCCGCGAACACGATCCACATCACCGGCCAGCAGGCGAACACCACGCCGTTGGCCACCGAATCGACCGCAAGCCCCACTGGAAATTGCCAAAAGAAGACCGCCACGATGAAGCCGACGATCAGTCCCGCGAGCGACGCCTGCCAGGCCGGCCTGCGCGCCCAGCCAAGCAGTAGCAGAACGACGATGATCGGCAGCGCGGCGACAAGAAACGATGGCAATAGCGAATTGCCGACGGGTGTGAGTAGTTGGTGAAACATCGCGTCTCCTTCGTTGTTGTTCGAACTCGACGCAAGACCACGCACTGCGGGCGCGTCGCTATGGCATGACGGATGGGCGTCCGCGACGCTTGCATGACGCGCCGGTTCGCATATTTAAACGAGTACTGTGTGGCTTCCCCAAGCATAGAGCCCGGGCGTAGGGCGTCAAGAAGGGAAACTACGGGCGAAGGAGGGAAGAAAGGCGCGCGCAGCGTCGTGCGGGCCGGGCGGGGCACGTCATGATGCGTGCGCTGGAAAGCCCGGACTCGCCATGCGCCCGCATCGTACGAGGGGCACGGCGGGTAAGTCGGGGCAGCACGACTCAGTGATAGTGGCCGTGACCACCCCATCCGCCGTGGCCGCGCCCCCAATAGCCGCCGAAACCGAAGCCGATCGAGACAGACGGCCCATACCAGCCCGGATACCCGTAGTAGGCGGGGTAAACAGGAGGCGGATAGTAGGCGGGATAAGCCGGCGCAACATACACGGGTGGCGGTTGAGCGACCACGTAGGCAGGCGGCAGGGTTTGCGAATTGGCTTGCGCTTGCTGCGCCGCTTGAGCCTGCTGTTGTTGCTGACTTGCCGGGTCGCCGGCAGTCCCTACGGGTACTTCGCGCTGGGCGCCGGCTGCCGGGACCGTGGCGTAGTACGGGTAGTAGCCCGGATAGTAGCCGTAAGGGTAATAGCAGCCGGACAAGGTCAGCATGCAGGCCGCGCCGGTGAGCGCAATCCCTGCTTGTGCAATACGGGGCAAGCCGCGCGGCAGCCGCGGGCGGATCGCGCAAAACGAGTTGATGACGGGGGACTTCATGACGCGCTCCTGGTTACATCGGACGCCGCCATCCGGGGCGTCATGGCTTGAGCTTACGCCGCCGGAGCGCCAGGAGGATTGCAAAACCGTAACGGCTTATTTCACCTCATTGCGGAGCGTCTCCCGCCGCGACCGGGACACTCCGCGCCGTCCATACATTTGATCGTTTCGCCCCGGCCGGTATTCAGATGGGTGAGCTTGTCAGCAAACTATCGGGTTTCGTAATCACATGTTCCCTGGCGCCTGGCATGCGGTGTGTCAGGCCGCCCAGAAACGCAAAAGCCCGCCAGTGGCGGGCTTCCATACTGCAATGCAGTGATGCAGAGAGCGCTGATGGCGCACGCGTCCTAGTGCGCCCGCGATCCGAACCTTCCGACCTCACTGCCGCTGATAAATCTCAGCGCCTTTCTTCATGAACTCGATCGACTTCACTTCCATGCCTTTCTTCAGTGCATCGTCGTCGGAAAGGCCTTGTTGCGCTGCGAACTCGCGCACGTCCTGCGTGATCTTCATCGAGCAGAAGTGCGGGCCGCACATCGAGCAGAAGTGCGCAACCTTGGCGGAATCCTTCGGCAAGGTTTCGTCATGGAATTCGCGTGCCTTGTCCGGGTCGAGACCGAGATTGAACTGGTCTTCCCAACGGAATTCGAAACGCGCCTTCGACAACGCATTGTCACGCACCTGCGCGCCCGGATGGCCCTTCGCCAGATCGGCGGCGTGCGCGGCGAGCTTGTAGGTGATGATGCCGGTCTTGACGTCGTCCTTGTTCGGCAAACCGAGGTGCTCCTTCGGCGTGACGTAGCAGAGCATCGCAGTGCCGAACCAGCCGATCATCGCAGCGCCGATGCCTGACGTGATGTGGTCGTAGCCCGGAGCGATATCGGTGGTCAACGGTCCCAGCGTGTAGAAAGGTGCTTCGTCGCACCATTCCAGTTGCAGGTCCATGTTTTCCTTGATGAGCTGCATCGGCACGTGGCCCGGGCCTTCGATCATCGTCTGCACGTCGTGCTTCCAGGCGATCTGCGTGAGTTCGCCGAGCGTCTTCAGTTCGCCGAGTTGCGCTTCGTCGTTGGCATCGTAGATCGAGCCGGGACGCAGGCCGTCGCCGAGCGAGAAGGCCACGTCATACGCCTTCATGATTTCGCAAATGTCTTCGAAGTGCTCGTACAGGAAGCTTTCCTTGTGGTGAGCCAGACACCACTTCGCCATGATCGAACCGCCGCGCGACACGATGCCGGTCATGCGCTTGGCCGTCAGCGGCACGTATTGCAGACGCACGCCCGCGTGGATCGTGAAGTAGTCGACGCCTTGTTCGGCTTGTTCGATGAGCGTGTCGCGGAAGATTTCCCACGTCAGGTCTTCGGCCTTGCCGTTGACTTTTTCCAGCGCCTGATAGATCGGTACCGTGCCGATCGGTACCGGGCTATTGCGGATGATCCACTCACGCGTTTCGTGGATGTGCTTGCCGGTGGACAGATCCATCACCGTGTCGCCGCCCCAGCGGATCGCCCACGTCATCTTGTCGACTTCTTCGCCAATTGACGACGTCACCGCCGAGTTGCCGATGTTCGCATTCACCTTCACGAGGAAGTTGCGGCCGATAATCATCGGCTCGCTTTCCGGGTGGTTGATGTTGTTCGGGATGATCGCGCGGCCGCGGGCGACTTCTTCGCGCACGAATTCGGCGGTGATTTCCTTCAGGCCGTCGGGACCGAATGCGCTCGCACCGAACGCCTGGCCCGGATGCTGGCGGCCCATCATCGCGGCGAGCTTTTCGCCGTTCGGACCGCTCGTTTTCAGGCTTTCCAGGTACGCGGCGCGCTGCTGGTTCTCGCGAATCGCGATGTATTCCATTTCCGGCGTGACGATGCCCTGGCGCGCGTAGTGCATCTGCGAGACGTTCTTGCCGGCGATCGCGCGGCGCGGCGTGCGGTGCAGGCCTTTGAAGCGCAGATCGGCGGTCGCGGTATCGGCGGCGCGTTCGCGGCTGAAGTCGCTCGACAGACCCGTCAGCGCTTCGGTGTCGCCGCGCTCTTCGATCCAGGCTTGACGCAGCGCGGGCAGACCGGCGCGGATGTCGATTTTGGCTTCCGGATCGGAGTAGGGGCCCGACGTATCGTAGACGAAGACCGGCGGATTCTTCTCGCCGCCAAAGCTATCCGGCGTATCGGCCTGGGAGATTTCGCGCATCGGCACGCGGATATCGGGGCGCGAGCCGGTCACGTAGACCTTGCGGGAATTCGGCAGCGGCGCGACAGCGGCGGCATCGACGTGGGCGTCGGCGGAAAGGAACTTCGGGTTGGCGTTCATGCATATCTCCTCATGCAAAGCAATGTGGGGCGGCTAAGCAGGAGACGAGACGGAAGTAGTCGGAAGTCGCGAGAGATGAAACAGTAGACCCGGTGCGAAATCCGTACGCTTCCCTGCGCTGGCATTATCCAGATCAGGTTCAAAGGGTATTTCTCACCCACGCAACACGGACCTCCTACCTCCGTGCCACGCAGGACCCCCGCGTTAGCAGCGCACACGATACACCGCCGGGGCGCTGCTTGGCAACCCGTCTTGAAAAAGTCAGATATCGGAGATAACGCCGGTCAGCCGCGCACTATTCTTATTGTGATAGGGCTGCCTGGCATGCTACGGCGCAGTAGCGTTGGGAGGCGGGCGTGCTTTGCTTACAGCGTGAAATCGTCGGCGGCTTCAGGTTGAAACAGGATTTTTTCGAGCTTCAGCACTTTCTCCGTGCCGCTCGGCGGCGTGAAGCGGATGCGTTCGCCGCGTTTGGCGCCGAGCAAGGCAAGGCCAACGGGCGAAAACACGTTCAGGCGGCCGTGCTCGAAGTCCGCGTCGGGCGGATAGACGACCGTCCAGGTCATCTGTTCGCCGCTGGTTTCGTCGACCAGCGTGGCTTGCGAATTCATCGTGACGACATTCGCGGGGATATCGCGCGATTCGACGATCACGGCGCGTTCGAGAACGTCGTCGAGCATGTCTTGCAATTTGGCGTCGGCGCCGGGCGCGGCCGCGTGCTTTTCAAGACGGGCGACGTCGAGTTCGGTGAGGTAACAGGTTTTCGTCTTTTTCATGACGGGTACTCCAATTCGATCTGCATGTAAGGGAACAGCGTGCGGATGAGATCGGCCCGGAACCCGACGACGCGGCCCCGGCGATGGAGGGAGCTGCGTTAGATCGGGCGCCGGGCGGCGAGAAGCGGGAGCGTTCGGAACGGCTGGCCGGCGTGAGGCGCTGATACGTCCGCGCGCGCGCCACCGGCTGCGCGGCGGGGGCGCAAGCGGTTGAAGGCACGGGAGATCGGAAAGCGCATCGGTGTAACCGGCAGAAAGCGAAAGGTATTAGGGTGAGCGCCGGGAAAAAGCTTGGATCGGCGTAATCGAAAGGTGAATGTTAGCACGGGCCGGGGTGTCTTTTTAATTGCCTCGGAGAAGCGAACATCCAAAACTAAAATAAAAATCAGAACCGGCTGTCATAAGCGGTCTCGTGGTTCGACAAACGTGCAGATCCTGATGGAGCACGCCATGCAAATCGCACGAACCCGCCGAGCCGATCGGCCTTTCACCCGAGTAATCGCGCTCACCGTAGCGCTGAGTACGCTGTCGGCCAGCGGCATGGCAACCGCAGCCACGGCCATGTGCACGTCCCATAGCCCATCCCACCGCGTAGCGCTAGTGGAGCTCTACAGCAGTGAAGGCTGCAACAGCTGCCCGCCAGCCGACAACTGGCTGAGCCAGTGGAAAAACAGCGGCACAACCCAAAGCATCGTGCCATTGGCCCTGCACGTGGACTACTGGAACAGCCTCGGCTGGACCGACCGCTTCTCGCAGCATCGCTTTACCGAACGTCAGCAAACCCTCGCTGACCTCGCCGGCGGCCACACCATCTACACGCCCGAGATCTTCGTATCAGGCCGCGAACTGCGCAGCTGGTCACAACGCGACAGTTTTCAGAGCCGCATCGGCCAGGTTGTCGCCGAACCGGCGCAGGCAAACGTGGCGCTGGCACTGAAAACCCAGACGAAGGGCGCATTCAACGTCGATGCGCAATTCACCACCAAGGCGGCCACCACAGCCGGCCAGCTGAACGCCTATGTAGCGGTCTACGAAAACGCGTTGAACTCGCAGGTCAAAGCCGGCGAAAACAGCGGTGCAACGCTGCATCACGAACGCGTCGTGCGGCAATGGATCGGTCCCGTGCCGCTGGTGGCGGGCAACGCACAAATCCACCGCGATGTTCGCATCGACGATGCCGATGCAAACGCCCCCGCTGACAACTTCGGCGTAGTCGCCTTCGTCGAAAACGCCGCCACCGGCGACGTGCTGCAAGTGGCCGAACTGGCCGCCTGTCGTTGACCGCGCGGCGCCCTCATTCAAGGGAGATTTTCATGGCAACGCCTCATGCACTTCGCGAAACCGCTCCGCCCGCCACGCCGAGGAGCGGCACGATTCACCCGGTGTGGGTGCGCGTCACGCATTGGCTCAACGCACTCGCGGCCATCGTGATGATGTTGTCCGGCTGGCGCATCTATGACGCGTCGCCGATCTTCAAAAGCTTTACGTTTCCCCCGGCAATCACGCTCGGCGGCTGGCTCGGCGGCGCGTTGCAATGGCACTTTGCGGCGATGTGGCTACTGGTCTTCAACGGTCTGTTATATCTCGCGCTGAATCTGCTGAGCGGACGCTTCGTGCGCAAGTTCCTGCCGGTCTCGCCGCGCGCCGTGCTGCACGACTTCATCGCGGCCCTGACCGGCAAGCTCTCGCACGCCGATCTGCGCGTCTACAACGCGGTGCAGAAATTCGCCTATCTGTTCGTCGTCTGCGATCTGATCGTGCTCGTGCTCTCGGGCCTCGCGATCTGGAAATCGGTGCAGTTTCCGCTGCTGCGCGGCCTGATGGGCGGCTACGACAACGCGCGCGTCGTCCATTTCTGCGCCATGTCGCTGATGGCCGCGTTCATCGGCGTGCATCTGGCGATGGTGGCGCTCGTGCCGCGCTCGCTGCTGGCGATGCTGCGCGGACGCTGAGCCGCTGCGCCACGGATACGCGAAGCTTAAGGACATCGAATCATGACTAAGCCCACTACAAACCCCGATCGAAAGCCCGGCCTGAATCTGGCTCATAAGCTCGACCGCGAGTCGATCCTGATCGACGCACGGCGCGAACTCGCGATGCCGTCGCGGCGCCTGTTCGGCAAGCGGCTTCTCACGCTCGGCGGCCTCTCGATGCTGACCGGCTGCTCGCTCACCGACAACGATTCGGTCAACGCATTCCTGACGGCCGTGTCGCGTCTGAACGACCGCGCGCAAGCCGCATTGTTCGATCCGAAGCAGCTCGCGCCGACCTATACCGAAGCGGAAATCACGCGGCCGTTCCCGTTCAACGCGTTCTACGGCATTGAAGACGTGCCCGATGTCGACGCGTCCGACTACAAGCTGAAGATCAGCGGCCTCGTCACCGGTCAGCGTGTCTGGACCTTGCCTGAGTTGTACGCGCTGCCGCATGCCGAGCAGATCACGCGGCACATCTGCGTGGAAGGGTGGAGCGCGATCGGCCGCTGGGGCGGCACGCCGTTCAGCGATTTCCTGCGGCGCATCGGCGCGGACACGAGCGCGAAGTACGTTGGCTTCAAATGCGCCGACGACTACTACGAAAGCATCGACATGCCGACCGCGCTGCATCCGCAAACGCTGCTCACGTTCTCGTACGACGGCGAGCGCCTGCCCGCGAAATACGGCTTCCCGATGAAGCTGCGCATGCCGACCAAGCTCGGCTACAAGAATCCGAAGCACATTGTCGAGATGTTCGTCACCAACACGTTTCCCGGCGGCTATTGGGTCGACCAGGGCTACAACTGGTTCGGAGGCTCCTGACGCGCGCGGGTCGGCGCATGCAAAGCCGGATGCTCGACCCCGAGCGGCAGAAGCTTCGGAAACACCCCGGCAAGAGGTACGAGCCGGTTCAGATTCATCCATAACGAAACGGAGTCATCCCATGAAAAAGTTCGCAATCGCAGCAATGGCCGTCGCCCTCCTGACCAGCGGCGGCGCCGCGTTCGCTCAGGCAAGCGGCGCCATGTCCAACGATTCGATGTCCAAGGACATGCCGAAGGATTCGATGTCCAAAGACAACATGTCGAAGGACAACATGAAGAAGGGCACGATGAAGCACGACAAGATGAAAAAGGGCAGCGACGGGATGGGCATGAAGCACGAAGCGTCGGGCGCGATGGCCAACTGAGCCTTGCTGTCGATGCCGGCCGCATAGCTTTAGCGCCGGTTTTACCTGTGCGGCAAAAGCCGGGGAAACGTCCCCGGCTTTTTGTTGCAGGCACGCAAATAAGTGACGATTCTTTCAGACGACGCGGTGGGCGCTTACTGCATAATGCGATTCGCGCCAAACGTTTGGCGCGTGTCAGCCGCGGATCGATTTCTTTCGACTGCCGCGGCGGTGTGGCCCCATTGGCCATCTATCGTCCTTCCGTTCCACCGACATGTCCGCCAGCCTCGCCCGTCAGACCGCATCGCCGATGCGATGTCCGCCATCCCGCCACAGGGTCTTCAGCGGGGGCGCAGCACCTCGAGCGGCACCGGCGGATTGAACGCATGTCGCTGCAATTCCCAAGCCGTTTTCCGCGTGGTTTCCCGATCCGTTTGCCGCAGTCCCGCAACGGACAGATCACGCTCGCGCTCGCCGTCGTCTATCTCGTGTGGGGCTCGACGTATCTCGCCGTGCACGTCGCGCTCGGTTCGTTTCCGCCGCTGCTGCTCTCGGGGCTGCGCAATCTGTTTGCCGGCGTAGGGCTTTTCGTCTTCGCGGCGCGCCGCAATCCGGTCTGGCCGAGTGCGGCGGAAATCCGCAATGCCGGCCTTGTCGGCACGATGCTGGTCGGCTTGTCGAGCGGCATGCTGGCCTATGGCATGCGCACCGTCGGCACCGGCACTGCGGCGGTTATGGTGGCGACCGTGCCGCTATTCGCGACGGTGATCGCGGCGGTGGCGGGGCGCAAGATCGGCAGAGGCGAGTGGTTCGCGGTGGGCCTCGGCCTCGTCGGCATCGCGATCCTGAGTCACGGCGACAGCACGCCGGGGTCGGCGGGCGGCAGTCTTGCGATTCTCTGCGGCGCGCTCTTCTGGGCAGGCGGCGCGCACCTGGCCGGGCGGCTGAAGCTGCCGTCGGACCTGTTTCTGTCGACGTCGTTGCAGATCGGCCTGGGCGGCGCGATGTCGACAATGGTGGCGTGGGTCTCGGGCGAGCGGATGATGGAGGTGCATTTTCTGCCGATAGTGGCCTTCGTCTACCTGATGCTGATCGGCACGATGACCGCCTATGTTGCGTATGGCTTTCTGATCCGGCACACGAGTCCGATCATCGCCAGCAGTTGCATGTACGTGAATCCGGTGGTCGCGGTGGCGCTGGGCGCACTGCTGCTCGGGGAGCCGGTCACGCACTCGACCGTGATTGCGACTATCGTGATTCTGGCGAGCGTGGGTCTGTCCTTCTGGTTCGATTACCGGAAGAAGAGTCGCGCTTGAGACGGGCGGCGGCCGGCTGTCTGCTGCCCGTCGCCCGGTCGCCGCTGCTTCAAAGCGCCGCGGCCACTTCCGCGCCTTCGCGAATCGCGCGTTTCGCATCCAGTTCCGTGGCGACCTTTGCGCCGCCGATCACGTGATAGCGTGGAACCTTGGCTCCGTTGGGCCGTTTGGCGCCGTTCGGCGAGATTCCGCCGGTGACGATCAGGCCCACCCCGCCTTTCGCGCGCTCGCGAAAATATGCGGCGAGTTTCGGGTAATGCCAGAAACGATCTTCCATGCCGGTGTGCATCGAACCCATCACCACGCGGTTGCGCAAGCGAGTGAAGCCGAGGTCGAGTTCGGCGAGCAAGTGTTGGTAAGACATGCAGGGGTCATGTAAGTATTGGGTGCGCACGAACAATACACCGCGCTTCAGGCCAACCGTCCGGGGAAAGTTTCTAATCCCCGCAACGCGCTGTTCCATAAGACATTCTTCCGTTTCCCTCAGCCATATCGCCCCCCCGGCACACGCATTGCTGAATGCGAGCGTCCATTGACACGGACCGCGCCGCTCATAAAAACCAGGCGCGATGTGCAGCAGGGATAGGAGGGGCGATTCATTTCGGAGAGCCTGGCTGGAACCGTTCAAACGATCAACGAACACGGTTTCCGGCGGCACGATGTCCGAAGCGGAACGCCCGCAAATCAACGGGTCGCGGGCCCAACATCGATATAGGTGAATACAATGAAACTGATCCGAACCATGGCGGCTGTGGTAGCGGCTGCATCTGTTCTTAGCGCTTGCGGTGGCGGCGGCTCCAGCGACGTAGGCAAGGAACTCGGGCTGACCAATCCGCAGATCCATTTCATCCACGCAATCCCTGGCGGCCCGGCAGTCGACTTCCTCGTGAACGGCACCGCACCCTCGGGACAGACGAATATCGCCTATAAGGGCGTGACGAACTTCACCAACATCAACACGGGTTCGACGACGGTCGCCTACTCGGCTACCGGCACGACGACGGCTCTCGCCAGCGGCAACTTCCCCAATGTCGCGAAGGGTCACGAATACACGGTGCTGGCTTTGCCGGCGCTGACTGCGCCGGATATCGGCCTGATCGACGATCCGTTCGACAAGGGTCTCCTGTCCAATAGCGCGCGCCTGCGTGGCTTCAACGCATCGGCTAACGCGACCGACCTCGACCTGTATCTGGTCCCGGCAGCCGGCACCAACAACATCACCAATGTCAGTCCGACGATGGCGGGCGTGTCGTTCAAGAATGCCGTCCCGGCAAGCGGCCAGGATTCGATCTACGTATCCGGCGGCCAATATGTGCTGATCGCGACAGTGGCGGGCAGCAAGACGCCGATCTTCCAGTCGCCGTCTTTCTCGCTGTCGAACAACGCTGACTGGCTGGTGACGTCGGTGCCGACGGCCGGTGCACTCAGCCCAGTCAAGCCGGGGCAGATTCATCTGCTGGTCGCGCAGAACGGCAACACCACCACGCCGAGCGTTGAGTTGTCGAATACGCTGACGGGTCAATAAGCTCGCGGACGCAAGCCTGCGTGCATAGCAGGCTGCGGATACACAATAAACATCTGTCCTGGGGAGGACATGCGGCGATCCACGCAAGGGGATCGCCGTTTTGTTTGCGGGCGTGGCAACGGGAGGGGGCAATCCGCTCGATAGACGCAATTCCGCGTGCGGAGACGCAGCACGATGCACTGCGTACAGGCCGGCCATAAAAAAAGCCCGCAGCGGTTGCCCGCGACGGACTAGGGAGACACCGCCCGGCAACCCGCCGGGCCGTCAACCGGTACCTTACTTGGCCTCTTCGGCCGAATTCGTGATGGCGTGGCCACCCTTCGAAATATCCTGTCCGGCCCCCGCCATTGTGTTGCAGCCCGCGAGCGCAGCCGTCCCTGCAATGAGAAGCAAAGCGATCAGTCGATTCATGAAAGTTCTCCTGGTCAAGAATGCATCGGTTGACGTGCCCATGTTTCACGGCACGTGCTAGCTGGGCTAGCGGTCGTCCGACCGGGGCTTACGCCAGTCGATCCGGTCTGATTGCATGTTAAAAAAAGGGCGGAGGCAGCGCTGTCAGTTGCGCTGCGATTTTGTTGTAGGCGTGCTCCGGTGTTTGCGTCGGCGCAGTCCTACACCTGCGGCTGCAATGCGTCGCAAAGCCTTGCTAGACGGACGTTCGCGACGGCGTCGCCGGCGGTAGATCGACCGACGGTGTTGCGGTACTGACACTCGGCATCACCACATGAATGTCGGTGCCGTTCGGCACGCCGCGCCGGATATCGAAGCGGCCGCCGTGCGCGGCGACGCGCTGACGCATGCCGAGCAGCCCGTGGGTGTGCGTGCGCTTCAGATCGGCGGGCATGATGCCGACGCCGTTGTCGGCGATATGCAGGGTCACCTGGCCGTCGCCGACCTGCAAGGCGATCGATACCTTCGAGGCGCGTGCGTACTTGGCGGCGTTGGTGAGTGACTCCTGCGCGACGCGAAAGAGTGCGATCTCGGTTTGCTCGTCGAGCTGGATGTCGTCGGCGGGCAGGTGCGATTCGAGTGTCCAGTTGTTGCGCTGCGCGGCTTCGTCGGCGAGCGTGCGCAGCGCGGTGACGAGTCCGAAGTTCGCCAGCACGGTGGGCCGCATGTCTTCGATGATGCGGCGCTTCAGCGCAATGCCCTGGTCGAGATTAGCGAGCGCGCGCTTGAGCTTCTCCGAGATGTCCGGCTCGCTGTCCTTCAGTTTTCGGTTGGCCCAGGCCACATCCATCTTGCTCGCGGTCAGAATCGCGCCGAGCTCGTCGTGCAGTTCGCGCGCGAGCTGGGTCTTTTCGTTTTCGCTGACTGCCTGCAAATGCCAGCCGAGCGCTTCGAGCTGGCGCGTGCGTTCATTGACGAGCTGATCGAGTTCTTCCTGTTGCGTGATCAGTTGACGCTGCACGCGCGCCTGGCGATCGATCTGGATGCCGAGATTGCGAAACAGCAGGATGAACAGCACGATGTTCAGCGCTGACAGCCCCGCCGCGCACAGCGTGGAGATACGCTGGTCGGCGCGGCTTGCGTCGAGGGCGTGCTGCGCGCGGCGCTCCTCGTTGTCGCGCAGCAGCGTGAGCGTGCTGTCGACCAGCGCGGCATCGGCGGGATTGGCCTCGATCGCGCTACCGCAGGCGCCGAGAGCGAGCGGATGCGACGCCGCGCGTTGCAATGCAGCAGCGCCTGCACCGATGCGCGCTTCGATCAGTCCGCGAATCTGGGTGAAGCTTGCGAGCTCGGCACTGTCTGCGTTGCCGCTGCGGTAGAACCGGTTCAACTGCTGCTCGCTCTGGCGGATCCGCCCGGCGGTGGCGCAAAAGCCTTCAGCAGAGGCATCCTGCTTCGTCAGAAGAAAGTCGCTCTGGTGCGCGCTCAGGCGGGATAACTGATTCGCGAGCGTGCTCAGTTGCACGGTCACGTCGCGCGCCTCGAGCGCGGTTTCGTATTCGGCGGTAATGCGCTCGCGCGCCGTCTCGAGAATCACGAGGCCGCCGACGGTGATGACAATCGCCACGGTCATCGCAATCGCCCAACTGCGATTGCGCATCCAGTCACTGAGTCGCGCTGCGGCCCTTGGGTTTTGCGTGTTCGGCACGTTCGGCACATTCGGCTCCTAAGCTGGGCATGAGTGTAACGTCGTAACGCTGCCGTAATCCAATGTAAGCGGATTCTCACACGAAAACCGGAGTGCATCGGAATGCGCCCACCTCCGCTGATCGATAGGATGAACCTGATTGTTCAATGATTCATTCTGGAGGAAGCCATCATGCTGAAATGGGCATTGTTCTTTGCCGTCGTGGCGGTGATTGCCGGCCTTCTTGGCTTTACCGGCGTAGCCGCGGGCGCGGCGGCGATTGCGAAGTTCCTGTTTGTCGTGTTCGTGATTCTGTGCGTGGTGTTCCTCGTACTCGGCTTCGTGGTGACGAAGAAAATCGTCGACTAGCGCCGCTCAACGAGGAGGGTGTGCGCCGCTTTCGCCCGCCGTGAGAGAGCGGTTCGCTTTGCGCGGATACCAACAAGAAGGAGAGTCGCCATGCTTCACTATGCCATCGTCTTTTTCGTGATTGCGATCATTGCGGCTGTGTTCGGCTTTACCGGGATTGCAGCCGGGGCGGCTGAAATCGCGAAGATTCTGTTCTACATTTTCCTTGTCGTGTTCGTGGTCACGCTGCTGCTCGGCGTATTCCGAACGTAGACGGGCAGTTCGTCCTTGTAGCGGCACATCAGGCGCGATTCGTGCGTGATGCGCAATTCCCCCATACAGGATAAAGGAGAAATTCAATGTCGAAGTCATCTGGCGCCCACGGCGCGGCATCTCAATCCAGCGATCCGTTCGTGATGGACATCAAGAAGATCCGCGATGACGCGCGCAAGCACATGTCGGATGGTGCCGTCACGCAAACCTACGGCGCGGACCGCGCGACGGTGCTGAAGTTGCTCAACGACTCGCTGGCCACGGAGATTGTCTGCGTGTTGCGCTATAAGCGCCATCATTTCATGGCCAAAGGCATCAACTCCGAGGCCGTGGCCGCGGAATTCGCCGAGCATGCGGCGGAAGAGCAGGAGCACGCCGACCTTATTGCCGAGCGCATCGTACAGCTTGGCGGCGAGCCGGATTTTGCACCTGACGGCTTGAAGACGCGTTCGCATTCGGAATACAAGGAAGGTGAGAATCTGACGGACATGATTCGCGAGAATCTGGTCGCCGAGCGCATTGCGATCGATACGTATCGCGAGATCGTGCGTTATCTCGGCGAGAAGGACGTGACGACGCGCCGTATGTTCGAAGAAATTCTCGCTGTCGAAGAAGAGCATGCCGACGATATGGCAGATCTGCTCGAAGGCCGCGAGTAACGATACACAAGCGGATGCACGAGCGCATCCCGGGGCCATTGCGAGCGGCATGCCGCTTTGGCCGCGGCGTCTGTGCGAGCGATGCGGCGGGCGTGGGCGGTCTGAATGGTTTCCCGCGCGGCCATGGGCCGCTGTGCTGCTACAGCTGCGTGTCTGCGGCTGTGTCGCCACGTCTTCGGCGAAAGCGTGCCCGGAGATCATTACAATGTCTGCTTTGGAGCAATCCTATTGCCCGGACAACCAAACGATGATTCGAGTGTTGATAGCTGACGACCATGCGATCGTCCGAGGTGGTTTCAGACAGTTCGTCGCTGACGAGCCGGACATGTGCGTCGCGGCGGAAGCCGCGACCGGCGACGAAACCATTAGCCTCGTGCGGGAGCAGGCGTTCGATGTCGTGCTGCTCGACATCGCGATGCCCGACAAGAACGGCATCGACACGTTACGTGTGATCAAGCAGGTGCGCCCCGAGCAGGGCGTCCTGATTCTGTCGGGCTATCCGGAGAGTCAATACGCGATCAACCTGCTGCGCGCGGGCGCGAACGGCTATCTGAACAAAGACTGCGAGCCCGATGAGATTGTGCGGGCAATCCGCGCGGTGGCTCGGGGGCATCGTTATCTGTCGGAAGCGGTGGCCGACACGCTTGCCGACAACCTCGACAAGCCCGCCGTGGGACGGCCGCACGAAGCGCTATCGGAGCGCGAGTTCCAGATTTTCTGCAAGCTCGCGGCGGGGCAGATTCCGACCGACATTGCGGAGGAATTGCATTTGTCCGTGAAAACGGTGAGTACTTACCGGGCTCGCGTGTTGGAGAAGATGCGGTTGGCGAACAATGCCGATCTGACTTATTACGCGATCAAGAACGGCTTGATCGAATAATGAACGATCGAGATACACCGATGAACAGCGAATCGAACACCGTTGCCGAGCCAGCCGGTCCCGCGCCGTTGCGCGTGCTGTTGATCGAGGATTCGCCGCTGATCCGAAGAAGCCTGGTCGAGGCGATCGACGCCTCCGGTTTGCTGCAGGTGGCCGCGTACGCGGATTCCGCCGATGAGGCTATTGCGCTGTTGAGCGATGAGGCTTTTGATGCGGTGATTGTGGACTTGCAGTTGAAGCAGGGGTCAGGGGTGCCGGTGCTGGCTTACTTGCAGCGCGAGGGGCTGATCGATGCGGTTTTTGCTGCGGTGCTGACTAATCATGCGTTGCCGGCTTATCGGGCGCGGTGTGAGCAGTATGGGGTTCGGCACTTTTACGATAAATCGTTTGAGTTTGATCGGGTGATTGATGCGTTGCATGAGTATGCGTTTGCGAGGGGGGGGCGGTAAGTGGTTTTTGCGCGCGTGACGATGACAAGGCCAGTCGTCCTAACCGGGTGTTCGCACTGGGCCTACTCAAGATCATCCTCGGCGCGTGCCTTCCGCGCCTTGTCCGTGTGCTGGCTGTGATCCCCCAGACTCGATGCCGCATACACCCCTCGCGCTCTTTCTTATCCAGGGCCACCCAGACAAGCCAGGCCCCACTTCCATCTCGCGTTCAAACTCGCTTGATTCGATGAGCCCCAAGGCACTCCTCACCGTAGCTTAAGCGGCCGTCGTACCGAGCAAGGTGCGTTTCCCGCTCACGCCGTATGGGTTTCGATCGGCGTGTTATGCGGCGCGGAAATTGCTCGAAGTTATCGCATCACGGCCAACGGCGCGCTGGATGGGCCGGCGGCGGCCGAAAGACGTTTATCTCCGGCTACTCGAACGACGTATTGCCGAATATCCGGAATGTCTCGCAGGAGTCCCCGATCTCATGAGTTTCGTTAAAGAGTTCCGTACCCGATCATTCGAAGGCGTGCGCCGCGCGCTCCTCGAGGGCGAGGAAATCGCACTCGTCGACGTGCGCGAGGAAGATCCGCACGCGCGCAGCCATCCGCTGTTCGCTGCAAATCTGTCGCTGTCGCGGCTCGAACTGGAGGCGCCCGTGCGCTTGCCGCGCCGCGATGTGCCGATCGTCGTGTTCGACGCTGGCGAAGGGCTCGCCGAACGCGCGGCGCGGCGTCTGAGCGAGTTGCACTATGGCAACGTCGCGCTGCTCGACGGCGGTTTGCAAGGCTGGCGGGACGCCGGCGGAGAGCTGTTCCAGGACGTCAACGTGCCGAGCAAGGCGTTCGGCGAACTGGTCGAAAGCGAGCGGCATACGCCGTCGCTGACGGCGCCGCAGGTGCTGGCGTTGCTCGATCGCGAAGCCGATGTGGTGGTGCTCGACGCGCGCCGCTTCGACGAATACCAGACCCTGAATATTCCGGGCAGCATCAGCGTACCGGGCGCTGAGCTGGTGCTGCGCGCGCGGCAGCTCGCCCCAAATCCGTCCACACGGATCATTGTCAATTGCGCGGGGCGCACGCGCAGCATTATCGGCGCGCAGTCGCTGATCAATGCAGGCGTGCCGAATCCTGTCGCGGCGCTGCGCAATGGCACCATCGGCTGGACCCTCGCCGGTCAGGCGCTCGCGCACGGCAGCTCGCGCCGCTTCGATCCGATCGTCGACGATAAGTGCCGGCTCGCCGCCGCTGATTCAGCGCGCCAGGTGGCGGACCGTGCGCAAGTGGGCCGCACCTCGCGCGACGAAGCGCGACGCTGGGTCGGCGAAGCGGTACGCACCGTGTATCGCTTCGACGTGCGCACGCCCGAAGAATACGAAGCGGGCCACGTGCCCGGTTTTCGCAGTGCGCCGGGCGGGCAGTTGGTGCAGGAGACCGACATGTTCGCGCCGGTGCGCGGCGCGCGCGTGATCCTCGCCGACAACGACGGGGCGCGCGCGAACATGACCGCGTCGTGGCTCGCGCAGATGAACGTCGAGGTGTATGTGGTCGATGGCCTGACGGCTTCTGACTTCAGCGAAAAAGGCGTTGCGCCCGCGGCGCGCCATGCACCCACACCGCCTGCCGTCGATGAGATCACGCCGGCTGAACTGGTCACGCTGCTGCAATCGCCCGGCACGGTCGTGCTGGATTTCACGAGCAGCGCGAATTATGTGAAACGCCATATTCCGGGCGCGTGGTTTGCGATTCGCGGGCAACTCGACGAAGCGTTGCGCAAGCTGCCCGATGCAAAACGTTATGTGGTGACTTGCGGCAGCAGTCTGCTTGCGCGCTTCGCCGCGCCTGAGTTGGCGGTGTTGGCGGCCAAGCCGGTGCAGGTGCTGAGTGGCGGTACGAGTGCGTGGATCGAAGCGGACTTACCGGTCGAAAGCGGCGAGACGCGCCTCGCATCGCCGCGCATCGATCGTTATCGGCGTCCGTATGAGGGAACCGATAACGCACGCGAAGCAATGAACGCGTATCTGCAATGGGAGTACGGTCTCGTCGCACAACTTGGGCGCGATGGGACACACGGTTTTCGTGTGATTTGAGGGGCTTGCTCGAGCGAGCTTCGCTCGCTGCTTCCCTTTGCCTTGACGCGGCCTGCCGGAGTCCCTCCATGAATGCCCCGTTGACGGTGCCATCAACCGTGAATCATCTGCCAATTCGGTGTAAACGCGCTCTCGTCTAAATCCGCCAATCCGTTTAGATTAGCTGCACTTGAAGGCTTATCGAGGGACCAGGGCGACCAAACAAGCAGCGGTCTGTCATTCCGGCGAGGGCGCAAGGTCAGAGGCCAAGGTCTCTCACCGCTTCGCCCGGGACCAGGCCGCTGCGCGTCGTCCGCGGTGCTGCGTTTCAGGCAGCTGTTCGGCTGCCTTCACTTTCCCGGTTGACCGTATCGACCGACCTGGCGACGCTTTGCACAGCGTCGCCTTTTTGCTTGTGGCGCCGGTTTTCCGATACCTCGCCGCGCCATCGCATTCCGCCACAAGTCACCATCGTACGATGGCCCACAGTCGCCTTGCCGCCCTCGCTCGCGGTTTTTTCCGTGCGCGGTTATCCTGTAAGCACGCCCGAAAGGAAGTCCCCCTTGGGGACACCCTACACAACGGGATGTGGGCGAATTGCTGGTCCGCATCCGTACAGGAAACTTGCTGTGAGCCTCAAACTGCTTACCGTCGCCATGCTGGCCGCGTGCGTTGCACTGACCGGTTGCGACGACCAACAGAGCGACCGTGCCGTGCAAAAACTCAAGGAATTATTCAACGCCGTCAAGCCGGATGCGTTATTGCTCAAGGGTATGACGCCCGGCGTCACGACCGAGGCGCAGATCCGCGATCAGATGGGCAAGCCGGAAACCGAGCGCACATTCACCGATGGCTCGAAGCGCTTCGAATATCCGCGCGGCCCGCAAGGGCTGAACACTTACATGGTCGATATCGACCGTGAAGGCAAATTGCAATCCATCACGCAAGTGCTGACGGGCGACAACTTCGGGAAGATTCGCATCGGCATGAGCGAAGACGAAGTGCGCCGCCTGCTCGGCAAGCCTGGCCAGATCGCGGTGTTTCCACTGAAGCCGGAAACCGTATGGAGCTGGAAGTGGCGTGAGGGCGGTGTGACCGAAGAAGGCATTTTCAACGTGCACTTCGATCAGTATCAGAAGGTGTACACGACATCGCGCTCCGACGTGATACGCGGGCGGTAGCCGAAAGAAGGCAGGGAACGGATGATACGTCGACGTCGATACAGCAGGATCGGGCTGGTGTTGGGTGGCGGTGCCGCGCGCGGTTGGGCGCACATCGGCGCGATTCGCGCGTTGCACGATGCGGGCATCAAGCCGGACGTGGTGTGCGGCACGTCGATCGGCGCGCTGGTCGGCGCCGTGTATGCGAATGGCGACCTCGACTGGCTCGAAGAATGGGTGTCACGACTCACCTGGCAAACAGTGGTGCGGCTGCTCGATCTGCGGTTTTCGGGCGGCTTGCTGGGTGGGCGCAAGGTGATCCAGCTGTTCGCGGACAAATTCGACGGCCGCTCGATTGCGCAGTTGAACATGCCGTTCGCGGCGGTGGCCACGGAACTCGATTCGGGCCGCGAGAGCTGGTTGCAGGACGGCAGCGTGCTCGACGCGGTGCGCGCCTCGATTGCGATTCCCGGAATTTTCACGCCGGTGTGGCACAACGGCGTGTGGCTGGTGGACGGCGGTTTGAGCAACCCGGTGCCGGTCTCGGTGGCGCGCGGCATGCGGGCGGACTGCGTGATCGCCGTAGATTTGAACAACGATATTCTGAATGGCCGCGATTTCGGCGGTGCGGTGGTGGATACGCCGGCGCTCGATCCGGCTGAGCCGCCGCCGGTCGCGCTGCGCCGCAACGGCAAACCGTGGCCGCGCTGGCTTGCACCCGCCGACGCTCTTGCTACCAGCGATGTGCGCGTGCCGCCGCCGCCGAGCGCGCGCGTGCCGTCCATGCTCAGTTCGATCGCGCAAAGCATCGACATCATGCAGGTGCGAATTTCGCGCAGCCGCTTGGCCGGCGAGCCGGCGGATATCCTGATTCAGCCGCGGCTGGGCGGCATGGGGATTTTCGACTTTCACCGGGCGGGGCCGGCGATAGAAGAAGGGCGCGCGGCGGTGGAATATATGTTGCCGGCGATTCGGGCCAGGTTGGGGATTGACTAAGGGCGGTCGAACCACCCGGTCGTAGCGGGTTCTGGGCGATATGGCGTTATTGCCCAATCTATTGAACTAACGCGGCGAGCGCTGGCGGTGCGCTTTCAAACACGAACGGATTGAGAAACTGGCGGCGCCACATCAGGTTACGATCGACCTCGCTCAGTTGCGCCTCCGTGCAGATCGGGTTCCAACGATCGCAAATCACCTCGATCTGGTGTTGGGCCAGCGCAATGGCATCTTCGTTCGTCAGCAGGAATTGCGGCGCCGCCTTCAAACACGTTTCGATCCGGCTGAGCCGCTCGTTGCCAACGATCAGCATGGCCTGGGTGGCTTCATTGCCCGCGCGCGCCTGAGGGCAAATGTCGTAGGCTGGCGTGAGCGCCAACTCGCGGCCGTTCCAGTAGGCGGCATGGTTGCGCGCATGGTCGTCGGTGTTGCCGCACAGCACGTTGAAGAGCATGCGTGCGAATAGCTCCTTGAGCGTGGCTCTCGGGGCGCTGAAACGATGGCGGATCAGCGTGGCGAGGTCCTCATAGCTCGCGTAGCGCGCCATCATCTCATCCAGCTCGAACAACGTCAGCGCCGACACCATTGCACGGCGTTGCCAGCCTTGCGCGGCGCGCACGCGGTCGAACCGTTCGATGAGTAGCACATCCTTGCCGCCGACGTGCTTGAGGGTCACCGGCGCGGCGTGGATGCCAACTTCGGACGCGAGGCGCATCGCCATGTATTCGGCCTTCACGACGCTGTAGACGTCGCTCTGCGACGAAAACTTCGCGATAAATTTCCGGTTGTGCGTGGTGATCATCGCCTTTGGGCGTGCTCCGCCAATCGAGCTGCCGTGAAACAGCGCGCGCTCCAGGTCGGGACTAAGCGGTACGCCACGCTCGACGCTTGCGACTGCATTCAGCAGATCGCTGAAGGAGGCCGTGGCCGTTTCGCGCGGCACGTATTCGGTCGCCGACAACTGAAAGTCGAGCGCGCCGATGCGATCCGAACCGGACTCCA
The DNA here is from genome assembly GCF_041321145.1 of Paraburkholderia sp. IW21. NCBI lineage: Bacteria > Pseudomonadati > Pseudomonadota > Betaproteobacteria > Burkholderiales > Burkholderiaceae > Paraburkholderia > Paraburkholderia sp. IW21. The sequence continues at coordinate 125,340 of NZ_JBGGWA010000011.1, forward strand.
GCAGATAGGTCAGTTCGTCGAGTTCGGTGGTATCAACCTGGCGCCCACGCACGCCAAGCTTGCGATTGACGATGACGCGCCGGCCCCATGCGTCCGGCGCCGCGTCGCGGATGCTACCCGGCATCGACAGGCCGTTGGGCAACGATATCGTCCCGCGCTGCAGCGGTAACTCAGGCAGGTAGAGCGGGATGGCGTTTTCGCGCGCCAGGTAGCTCTGGCCGTAGTTGAACAGAATCTGGTCGCCGACAGCAGCTAGCCGGCCGGCGACCACCGGTTCGGTTGCGCCGGGTAACCAGACCCAGACAAAGGCCTCCTTATAGGTGTCAGAAATCATCTTTCGTTTCGATGCGAGGTGCGCGCACGGCGCGTGGCAGCAGCGTCAGTACCTCTGCGTTAGCCTGGATGGCGGATGTCAGGCTCGACTGGGTGGCATCAAAAAGACGCAAGCCAACGACTGCCGCGGCTTCGAAGGCGGCGCCGATCGAACAGGACGGATCGCCTTTTTCGATCCGCTGCACGAGACTGCGGGACAGGCCAGCTCGTTCCGCCAACTGTGCTGCCGTGATCTTTCGCTCAAGACGCGCGCGGCGAATCAATTGTCCGAGCAGCAGGGCGGCGTCCAGACTGTAGCGAGAGGCAGGGCGACTAGCTGATGGGAGCATGAAGATGCCTTTTGTGACTCATATATGAGTCACAAAAGGCCTTTGTGACTCGTTTGTGAATCATTATGAACGGGAAGATATGAAAAGACAATGAATGACTCGTAAATGAATCACGAATAGCCTTCATGACTCGTATATGAGTCATGTCTGAATTTTTGGCGCCCGTTTTGGGCAGCACGCAGCGTGCCCCATCTATCGAAAAAGCGACCCGAAACTTGCTAAATCGCGGCAGCGCTCACGGCACGCCACCGGCCCTGCCAAACGATATCCCCCGCAAAACCAAGCTCTGCACGCCTCCAGGCGCGGCAAACGGCACTTTGTTGCGACGCAACAAAATCACTGCCCGGCTTTGAGTAATTAATTTTCGCTTGCGAGACTCCGCGCCATGCCGGATGAGTCAGGCAGGCACAAGCCGACGCCGTCCGTGACATCCTCAATAAACCTGGATGGAGACACGCGTGTTCCTTTACGGCTTTGGTCCGGTGTTGCTGGCCGGCACGATCCAGACGATCGAGCTGTCCGTCCTGTCGCTGGCAGCCTCGGTGCTGCTCGGCCTCGCGGGCGCGGCGGCGAAACTCTCCTTCAACCGCCCGCTCAGGGCGATCGCGACCGGTTATACGACGCTGATCCGCTCGGTGCCCGATCTCGTGCTGATGTTGCTGCTGTTCTACAGCATCCAGATCGCCGTCAACAATCTGACCGACGCGCTCGGTCTGCCGCAGTTCGATATCGATCCGTTCGTGGCCGGCGTGCTGACGCTCGGCTTCATCTACGGCGCGTACTTCACCGAGACCTTCCGCGGCGCGTTTCTCGCGGTGCCGCGCGGTCAGCTCGAAGCGGGCAGCGCGTACGGCATGAGCGGCGCACGCGTGTTCACGCGCATCCTGTTTCCGCAGATGATGCGCTTCGCGCTGCCGGGTATCGGCAATAACTGGCAGGTGCTGGTCAAGGCCACGGCGCTGGTGTCGATCATCGGTCTGGCCGACGTGGTGAAAGCCGCGCAGGACGCGGGCAAGAGCACCTTCAACATGTTTTTCTTCATCCTGGTCGCCGCGCTGATCTATCTGGCGATCACCACCGCGTCGAATCTCGTGCTGATCTGGCTGGACAAGCGCTATTCGATCGGCGTACGGCACGCGGAGCTCTAAACGACCATGATCGACATTCTCAATCAATTCTGGCGCGCGTTTCTGTACTGGGACGGTCAGCGTATCTCCGGGCTGGCAGTCACGCTGTGGCTGCTGGTGGCTTCGATCGGGATCGGGTTTTTCGTGGCGATTCCGCTGGCGGTGGCGCGCGTGTCGAAGAAGCGCTGGCTGTCGACGCCGGTGCGTCTCTACACCTACGTGTTTCGCGGCACGCCGTTGTACGTGCAACTGCTGCTGATCTACACGGGCATGTACAGCCTCGAATTCGTGCGTTCGCATCAGTTGCTCGACGCATTCTTCCGCAGCGGTTTTCACTGCGCGATTCTGGCTTTTGCTTTGAACACGTGTGCGTACACCACCGAGATTTTCGCCGGTGCGATCCGTTCGACTTCGCACGGCGAAGTGGAGGCGGCCCGTGCCTACGGCATGAGCGGGTTCACGATGTACCGCCGCATTGTGATACCGTCCGCGCTGCGCCGGGCGTTGCCGTTGTACAGTAACGAAGTGATCCTGATGCTGCATGCCACCACGGTCGCGTTCACGGCCACGGTGCCGGACATCCTGAAGGTGGCGCGCGATGCAAATTCCGCCACGTATCAGTCGTTCGACGCGTTTGGCCTTGCGGCGCTGATTTACCTGGTAGTGTCGTTCGCGCTGGTGGCTTTGTTCCGCCGTGCGGAGCGTCACTGGCTCGGTTACCTGGCGGTGCGTACGCACTGAGCGGGCTGGTTGGCATCAAGCGGCGCGTTTGAAGGGCGCCGTCACGAAGATTCATCCGTTTATTCAAAGGGAGAGCATCTTGCTCCACACGACTCAAACCGAAGCTTGCAAGCTCGCCGTTCAGGACATCCACAAGCGCTACGGCGACAATGAAGTGCTCAAGGGCGTGTCGCTCAACGCGAACAAGGGCGACGTGATCAGCATCATCGGCGCGAGCGGATCGGGCAAGAGTACCTTCCTGCGCTGCATCAATTTTCTGGAGCGGCCGAACGCCGGGCAGATCGTCGTCGACGGCGAAACGGTCAAAACGAAAACCGACCGGGCCGGCAATCTGGAAGTGGCTGATCACAAGCAGTTGCAACGCATCCGCACGAAGCTCGCCATGGTGTTCCAGCACTTCAACTTGTGGGCGCACATGAACGTGATCGAGAACATCGTCGAAGCGCCGATTCATGTACTCGGCATGTCGCGCCGCGAGGCGGAAGAGCGGGCACGCGAATATCTCGAGAAGGTCGGCCTCGCGCCGCGCCTGGAAAAGCAGTATCCGTCGCATCTGTCGGGTGGGCAGCAGCAGCGCGTGGCGATTGCGCGCGCATTGGCGATGAATCCCGACGTGATGCTGTTCGACGAGCCGACGTCCGCGCTCGACCCCGAACTGGTGGGTGAAGTGCTGAAGGTGATGCAGAAGCTCGCCGAAGAAGGCCGCACGATGATCGTCGTCACGCACGAAATGGGTTTCGCGCGCAACGTGTCGAACCATGTGATGTTCCTGCATCAGGGCCGCACCGAAGAAGAGGGCTTGCCTGCCGAAGTGCTGACCACGCCGCGCAGCGAACGGCTCAAGCAGTTCCTGTCCGGCAGTCTGAAATAACGCGCGGCTCGCGTTTTTTGCGTTTTTACTCGCGTTTAACTCATCAGTGATGGCTCGCACGTCCAACCCGGCTCGCACCACGCAGGTCGCAATCGTCGCCTTGCCGCCGGTGTCGATGTCGGGCGTCGGGCCGATTGTCGACGCGCTCAATCTCGCCAACGAAATCGACGGCCGGGCGCTATACCGCGTGCAGGTGTGTTCATGGGACGGCCGCGCGGTGCCTTTGTCGGGCGGCGCGCACTGGCCGGCCGACGCTGCGTTCGGCGACGCGATCTCGTGCGACTGGCTGATCATCGTCAGCGAACGGTTTCAGCAGTTTGCCGACTACCGCCTGTTTCTTGCGCGTTTGTCGCGCGTCGGGCAGCGCACGCCGCTCGTCACCGGGATTCATCACGGCGTCTGGTGGCTTGCGATGGCGGGGCAGTTGTCCGGCTATCGCGTGAGCATCAATTGGGAAACCTATCAGCAGTTCTCCGAGCAGTTCGAGCGCTCGATCGTCACTCAACAGATCTTCGAAATCGACCGTGATCGGGCAACGTGTGCGGGCGGTCAGGCGACGGTCGACTTCATGCTGGCCATGATCGGCCGCGATCATGGCCCGGAGTTGGCCGATCGGATCGCGGATACGCTGGGCGTCGGCGTATTGCGCGCGGGCGAGGAGCGGCAGCGCATTCCTTTCGTGACCGCGCCGGGCGAGCGTCATCCGCGCCTGAACGATGCGCTGCTGCTGATGGAAGCGAATATCGAAGACCCACTCACCACCGACGATATCGCGGGTCTCGTCGGCGTGTCGCGGCGTCAGTTGGAGCGCCTGTTTCGCCAGTATCTCGGCTCGATGCCGTCCAAATACTACCTGGGGTTGCGGCTTTCGAAAGCGCGCACGCAATTGCAGCGCACCAGCAAATCGGTGGTGCAGATCAGTCTTGCTTGCGGCTTTTCGTCGGCGGCGCACTTTTCGAATGCCTACCGCGAACGCTTTGGTGTCACACCGCGCGAGGATCGTCGCAACTGGATCGATAAGCAGACGGGTGCGACGGGCGTTCTTGCCAGTGAGCCGCGGCCGGGTGCGTTGATCGAGCGTCCCGACTTGGCGGAATAAGCAAGTCGAATAAGCAAGCGAAATAAACGGCCGGGAAGCGCGCTGTTTGCGGCCTGCCCGTGACGTACCCGCGACATACCCGCGCGGAAGCTCATAGAAAGCGTCGCGTATGCGCAAGACGTATCGCGTGCGGTTTCCTACACTACGTGTATTACCTCTCACCTGGAACGAGGATTTGCCATGAACGACCTGACTGTGACACGCCAGACCTTCGACGAAGTGATGGTGCCGGTGTTTTCGCCCGCCGCCTTCGTGCCGGATCGCGGTCTCGGCTCACGCGTCTGGGATACGCAAGGCCGTGACTATATCGACTTCGCCGGCGGCATTGCCGTGACCGCGCTGGGTCATGCGCATCCCGAACTGCTGAAAGTCTTGCACGAGCAGGGTGGCAAGCTGTGGCACATCGGTAACGGCTACACCAACGAACCGGTGCTGCGTCTTGCCAAACGTCTCGAAGACCTGACCTTCGCCGACCGCGCGTTTTTCGCCAATTCGGGCGCGGAAGCGAACGAAGCGGCGCTGAAGCTGGCGCGCCGCGTCGCGTTCGAGCGTCATGGCGCGGACAAAGTCGAAATCATCTCGTTTACGCAATCGTTTCATGGCCGTACGTTCTTTACGGTGAGCGTGGGTGGCCAGCCGAAGTATTCGGAAGGCTTCGGCCCGGTGCCGGCCGGCATCATCCACCTGCCGTACAACGATATCGAAGCCGCGAAGAAGGCGATCGGCGCAAAAACCTGTGCGGTGATCGTCGAGCCGATCCAGGGCGAGGGCGGCGTGATCCCGGCCGATCCGGCGTTCCTGAAGGCGCTGCGCGAAGCGTGCGATCAGCACGGCGCATTGCTGATTTTTGACGAAGTACAAACGGGTGTGGGCCGTAGCGGCTATTTTTACGCGTACCAGGAAACCGGCGTGACGCCGGACATCCTGACCACCGCGAAGGCGCTCGGCAACGGTTTCCCGATCGGTGCGATGCTGACCACCAACGAACTGGCCGCGCATTTCAAGGTCGGCGTGCATGGCACGACCTACGGCGGCAATCCGTTGGGCGCGGCGATCGCGGAGAAGGTGGTTGAGCTGATCAGCAATCCGAAGGTGCTCGAAGGCGTGCGTACGCGTAGCGAGGCATTGAAGGGCCAACTCGCGAAGCTCAACGAACGCTTTGGCCTGTTCAAGGAAGTGCGTGGCAAGGGTCTGTTGATCGGTGCTGAACTGACCGATGCGTTCAAGGGCCGCGCGAAAGATTTCGTCACGGCCGCGGGCCAGCACGGCGTGATCATGCTGATGGCGGGTCCGGACGTGCTGCGTTTCGTGCCGTCGTTGATCATGCCGCTCGACGATATGTACGAAGGCTTCGCGCGTCTCGCGAAGGCTATCGAAGAGATCGTCGGCGCGAAAGCCGAAGCGGCGTCGAAGTGATCCATAGCGCCCGGTTATTGCATTGATCATGCGTCACATTCAACAGGAACGATGATGCTCTTCGTACGCCCCGGCCGCCTCGCCGATCTCGATGCGCTCGAACATATGGCGCGCACCGCCCAACCGGTGCTGCATTCGCTGCCGCACGACCGTCGTGCGCTTGAAGCGCGCGTCGCGTTGTCGGAAGACTCGTTTCGCGCGGACGTCGATTTTCCGGGCGAGGAGTTCTATCTGTTCGTGCTCGAGGATGCGCAGAGCGGCAAGCTGATGGGCACGGCGAGCATCGTCGCCGCGGCCGGTTATTCGGACCCGTTCTACGCATTTCGCAATGACGCGCTGATTCATGCGTCGCGCGAATTGCACGTGAACCGCAAGATTCACGCGCTGACCATGTCGCATGAACTGACCGGCAAGAGCCGGTTGGCGGGCTACTACATCGATCCGTCGCTGCGTGGCGATGCGGCCGCGCATCTGATGTCGCGGGCGCGGATGATGTATATCGCGGCCAATCGCAAGCGCTTCACCTCCGAGGTGTTCTCGCTGCTGCTCGGCGTGACCGACGACTCAGGCGTGTCCCCGTTCTGGGAAGCGGTGGGCCGCAAGTTCTTCGGCCGCAATTTCGCCGACATCGAAATCGAATCGGGCGGCCGCAGCCGCACCTTTATCGCCGAGGTGATGCCGACCTATCCGATTTATGTGCCGTTGCTGCCGGAAGCTGCGCAGCGTGTGCTCGGCGAGCCGGATTCGAAGGCGCTGCTCGCGTATGAGATTCATCTCGAAGAAGGCTTCGAGACGGATCGCTTCATCGATATTTTCGATGCGGGCCCGGTGTTGACCGCGCAGGTGGACCGCAGTGCGTGCGTGACGCGCAATGAAACGCGCGTGGTGCATGAGGCCCATGCGGCCGCTGCCGGCTCGACGTATCTGATTGCACATAACGGTGCGGACGGCGAATTCCGCTGCGTGCTCGGTGAACTGTCGGGCGGCAAGGCAGCCGGCGCGTCGTTATCGCATGCGGCGCGTGCCGCACTCGGCGTGCAGGAGGGCGACGCGGTACGCTGCGTGCCACTGCATCAGCCGCATCAGGAAGAATTGACGGGAGACGCACAATGATCGTCGTTCGCGTTGTGCAACGAGGCGATGTGGACGCGCTCATGCGGCTTGCGCAGGAGACCGGCCCTGGTCTCACCACCTTCAAGCCGGATCGCGATGCATTGGCGGCGCGCGTTGAACGTGCCCGCCGCACGATGGAAGACAAAGCCGAGCCGCACGAAGCCGGTTACTTCTTCGTGATGGAAGACACCGACACCGGCGACGTGGCCGGCGTATGCGGAATCGAAACCGCGGTCGGTCTGCAGCAACCGTTCTACAACTATCGCGTGAGCACCGTGGTGCATGCGAGCCAGGACCTCGGTATCTGGACGCGTATGCGCGCGCTGAACATCTCGCATGACTTGACGGGCTACGCCGAAGTGTGTTCGCTGTTCCTGAGCCCGCGTTACCGCACGAGCGGCGTCGGCGGCTTGCTGTCGCGTTCGCGCTTTATGTTCCTCGCGCAGTTTCGCGAGCGTTTTCCGCAGCGTTTGTGCGCGGAGTTGCGTGGCCATTTCGATGCGGAAGGCACCTCGCCATTCTGGCGCGCAGTGGGCTCGCATTTCTACCAGATCGATTTCAACGCGGCGGACTATCTGAGCTCGCACGGCCGCAAGGCGTTTCTCGCCGAGCTGATGCCGCGTTATCCGGTGTATGTGGAACTGTTGCCTGAAGAAGCGCAGGAATGCGTGGGCCTCACGCATAGCGACACGATTCCGGCGCGTCGCATGCTCGAATCGGAAGGGCTGCGTTACGAGAATCACGTCGATATTTTCGACGCGGGCCCGGTGCTCGAATGCCATATCGCCGATTTGCGCACGGTGCGCGAAAGCGTCGTGGTGCAGGTCGAGATCGCCGATGTGCCGGCGGGCGCGCCGCAGGATGCACCGCGCTCTCTGGTATCGAATACGTCGCTGGGCGATTTTCGGGTGGGCGCGGCAGCGGGTGTGCCGCAAGACGGCGTGTTCCGCATGAGCGCCGGCGAGGCCGCCGCACTCGACGTCAAGGCAGGCGACCCGGTGCGGGTGCTGCCGTTGAAACACAAACAAGGATGATCATGAGCGAGCTTTTCATCGACGGCGAATGGGCCGCCGGCACAGGACCCGCATTCGCGTCGCGTAACCCGGGCACGGGCACGGCGGTTTGGGAAGGCAACAGCGCGTCAGCGGACGACGTCGATCGTGCGGTGCGCAGCGCACGCCGTGCGTTCGCGGCGTGGTCCGCGTTGAGCCTCGACGAACGTTGCGGCGTGGTGCGCCGCTTTGCCGCGCTCGTGACGGAACGCAAGGAAGCGCTCGCCGAAGCGATTGGCCGCGAGACCGGCAAGCCGCTGTGGGAAGCGCGCACTGAAGCGGCTTCGATGGCGGCGAAGGTCGAGATTTCAATTCAGGCCTACAACGAGCGCACCGGCGAAAAACGCTCGCCGATGGCGGACGGGACGGCTGTGTTGCGGCATCGTCCGCATGGTGTGGTGGCGGTGTTCGGGCCGTACAACTTCCCGGGACATTTGCCGAACGGGCATATCGTGCCGGCGCTGATCGCGGGTAACGCGGTTGTGTTCAAGCCGTCGGAACTTGCGCCGGGCGTGGCTGCTTTGACGGTGCAGATCTGGCGCGATGCAGGCCTGCCCGCGGGCGTGCTGAACCTCGTCCAAGGCGAGAAAGAGACGGGCATTGCGCTGGCAAACCATCGTCAGATCGACGGGTTGTTCTTTACAGGTAGTTCGGATACCGGAACATTGCTGCACAAGCAGTTCGGCGGTCGCCCGGAAATCGTGCTGGCGCTGGAAATGGGCGGCAACAACCCGCTCGTGATCGGGCCCGTGGCGGACGTCGATGCAGCCGTGCATCACACGATCCAGTCGGCGTTTCTGTCGGCAGGGCAGCGCTGTACGTGCGCGCGTCGTATTTTCGTGCCGAACGACGCGTTCGGCGACCGCTTTGTAGAACGCCTGACCGAAGTGACTTCGCGCATCAGCGTCGGCGAATACAACGCCGATCCGCAACCGTTCATGGGCGCGGTGATTTCCGCGCGTGCGGCTTCGCGTCTGGTCGCGGCACAGGAACGTCTCTTGGCCGGCGGCGCGAAAACGCTGCTGAAGATGGCGCAGCGCGATCCGAAACTCGGCTTCGTTACGCCCGCTATTCTCGATGTGACAGCCGTGAATGACCTGCCGGACGAAGAGCATTTCGGACCGCTGGCGCAGATCATTCGCTACGGCAGCTTCGATGAAGCGATCGAACGCGCCAACGACACCGAATTCGGCCTTTCCGCCGGCCTGCTCGCCGATGACGAAGCGCTGTGGACGCATTTCCAGCGCACCATCCGCGCGGGCATCGTCAACTGGAACCGGCCGACCAACGGTGCCTCGTCGGGGGCGCCGTTCGGCGGCCCGGGGCGTTCGGGCAACCACCGGCCGAGCGCGTACTACGCTGCCGACTATTGCGCGTATCCGATGGCTTCCGTCGAAAGCGCGCAACTGCAAATGCCCGCGAGCGTCTCGCCGGGTCTTCAATTCTAAGGAACGACGATGCAAGCCACTGAAGCCAATTTCGACGGCCTGGTCGGCCCGACCCACAACTATGCGGGGCTCTCGTTCGGCAACGTCGCGTCGCAGAACAACGAAAAGTCGGTTGCGAATCCGAAGGCGGCGGCCAAACAAGGCTTGCGCAAGATGAAGCAGTTGGCCGACCTCGGCTTTCATCAAGGCGTGTTGCCGCCGCAGGAACGTCCTTCGATGCGCCTGCTGCGCGAACTCGGCTTTTCCGGCGACGACGCAACCGTGATCGCCCGCGTGGCCAGGGACGCGCCCGAGTTGCTGGCGGCGGCGAGTTCGGCCTCGGCGATGTGGACGGCGAATGCGGCGACCGTGAGCCCCTCGGCCGATACGCACGACGGCCGTGTGCATTTCACGCCGGCTAATCTGTGCAGCAAGCTGCATCGCGCGATCGAACACGAATCCACGCGCCGCACGTTGCGCGCGATTTTCAGCGACGCCGATCGTTTCGCGGTGCATGAGGCGCTCCCCGGTACACCCGCGCTCGGCGATGAAGGCGCGGCGAACCACACGCGCTTTAGCGCGGAATACGGCACACGTGGCGTCGAATTCTTCGTGTATGGCCGCAGCGAATATCGTCGCGGACCGGAGCCGAAGCGTTTTCCGGCACGTCAGACGTTCGAGGCGAGCCGTGCGGTCGCGCATCGTCATGGTCTCGACGAAGCGGCCACGGTGTACGCGCAGCAGAACCCCGACGTGATCGACGCCGGTGTGTTTCACAACGACGTAATCGCGGTCGGCAATCGCAACACGCTCTTCTGCCATCAACTCGCGTTTGTCGAACAGAACGCGGTGTATGACGAATTGCGCACCAAACTCTCCGGGCTGAAGGCCGGGTTCAACGTGATCGAAGTGCCGGACGCGCAAGTGAGCGTATCCGATGCGGTCACGTCGTATCTATTCAACAGCCAGTTGTTGACGCGTCCGGACGGCAAGCAGGTGCTGGTCGTGCCGCAGGAGTGCCGTGAGAACACGCGCGTGGCCGCCTACCTCGACGATCTGACCTCGCACACCGGCCCGATCGACGACGTGCTCGTGTTCGATCTGCGCGAAAGCATGAAGAACGGCGGCGGTCCCGCCTGTTTGCGTCTGCGTGTGGTGCTGAACGATGCGGAGCGCACGGCGGTGACGCCTGGCGTGTGGATCAACGACAAGCTGTTCGGCCGCCTCGATACGTGGATCGAAAAGCACTACCGCGATCGTCTCGCACCGTCCGATCTGACCGATCCGCAATTGCTCGCCGAGTCGCGCACCGCGCTCGATGAGTTGACGCAGATTCTCGGCCTGGGTTCGCTGTATGACTTCCAGCGCTGAGCACGGCATGCAGGTTTCGATGCTCGACGATTTCCTCGCCTACACGTTGGCTGGTAAGCGTCCAGGCGCGCTCGAAACGCAGGGCACGTGCGCCAACGGTGCGCGCTGGTCGTGGCTCGATGACGGGGTTCTGCAAATCGAGCCGGCTTCGCGCGGCAAGGGTATACGCAGCGTGCTCGCGTCTGCCGGCGTGCATGGCGACGAGACCGCGCCGATCGAACTGCTGTCGCATCTCGTGCGCGATATCGCACGAGGCCGCGCCGCGCTGACGTGCCGCCTGCTGGTGATTCTCGGCAACGTGGATGCAATGCGGGACGCGTGCCGCTATCGCGACGACGATCTGAACCGCCTCTTCAGCGGACGTCACACGCAGGTGCCGCAAAGCCGCGAAGCACCGCGCGCGGCAGCACTCGAACAGGCGGCGATACACTTCTTCGCCGCTGCATCGGACGAGCCCGGCGCGCGCTGGCATATCGACATGCATACGGCGATCCGCGCTTCCGCGTTCGAACAGTTCGCGTTGCTGCCGCATACCGGCAGGCCGTTTTCGCGCGCGATGTTCGAATGGCTCGGCGAGGCTCACATCAGTGCGGTGCTGTTGCATACCACCAAGGGCAACACCTATTCGCACTTCACCGCGCAGGCCTGCGGTGCCGAAGCGTGTACGCTCGAACTCGGCAAGGTGCGCCCCTTCGGCCGGAACGATCTGGCGCGGTTTGCGGGCGCTGATGAAGCGCTTCGTCATCTGCTTGCCGGAACGAATGGCAGCGTGCATTCAGCCATGCCGCGCGCGTTCACGGTGATCGATCAGCTCACCAAGCAAAGCGAGGCCTTCGAGTTGCTGCTTGCCGCAGACGTGCCGAATTTCACGCCGTTCGTGAAGGACACCTTGCTCGCACGCGATGGCGACTATCGCTATACCGTGCGTCACGACGAAGAACGCATCGTGTTCCCTAACGCGACGGTCAAGCCGGGGTTGCGCGCCGGTTTGCTAGTGGTGGAGACCACCCAGGACACGCTGGCTGGACTCGTCTAGTTGCACGCGCAGCCTCACGTCTTTTCCGCCGCCACCTTGCCTGAACGCGACACAAATTTGCACGTTTTCCGTGCCTCGATTCGATGTCGCGTGGCAGGCGTTCTTTCCCCCACCCGCCAGGCGTGCTTTGCGAAGTCTGTACAATCGCGCCCTCGCGGCTGTTGCGCTGCATCACACCGGCCGCACGAGTTTGAATCGCATTTTTGGCGCGGCAATCATGCTTGCCCGGATTCGGCTCCGTCTTGTTCAATACCGTAGAGGAACACCCGTAATGAAGATGAATTGGCGAAACATGGCTGCGCTCGCGCTGTTCGCGACGGCAACGGTAACCGCAGGCTCCGCGTCGGCGGCGGATATCAAGGAAGTGCGCTTCGGCGTCGAGGCATCGTACGCGCCGTTCGAATCGAAGTCGCCCTCGGGCGAGCTGCAAGGTTTCGATATCGACGTCGGCAATGCCGTGTGCGCAAAGCTGAAAGCGAAATGCGTGTGGGTCGAGAATTCGTTCGACGGCCTGATTCCGGCGTTGGAGGCGCGTAAGTTCAACGCGATCAACTCGGACATGACGATCACGGAACAGCGCCGCCAGGCCATCGACTTCACCGATCCGATCTACACGATCCCGAATCAGATGATCGCGAAGAAGGGCAGTGGTCTGCTGCCGACACCGGTCTCGCTAAAGGGTAAGCACGTTGGCGTGCTGCAAGGCACGATTCAGGAAGCGTACGCGAAGGCGCGCTGGGCGTCGGCGGGTGTCGACGTCGTGCCGTATCAGACGCAGGACCAGATCTACGCCGACCTCGCATCGGGCCGTCTTGACGCCGCGTTCCAGGACGCGGAAGCCGCTTCGAAGGGCTTTCTGAAGAAGCCGCAAGGCGCAGGCTTCGAATTCGCCGGCCCGGCCGTCACCGACGAAAAGCTGCTCGGCGCGGGCGTGGGCTACGGCGTCCGCAAGGGCGACAAGGCGTTGAAGGACGCGTTGAACCAGGCACTCAAGGACCTTAAGGCCGACGGCACGATCGACCGCTTCGCCGCGAAGTACTTCGACGTGAAGGTTGTGTTGAAGTAAGGCTAAACGGTGGTTGTCCGATGTATGCAAACCGGCCGCTCGTGCGGCCGGTTTGCATTGGAGCGTCACGCTGCACGGTCGAACGACGAGCGCGCCGCTGCGGGCCATCGCCCGGCACGCCAGGTGCACTTAGGGCGATTGATTAGAATCGCCCCGCCGCAGCGGACCGCCTGCATCTTCCGCCAGTCGGAAAGCGAACCGCTTTCAGGCGGATTGAGGATCTGGACGCCGGCGTTCGCGACGAGGACATCAAGCGCGCCAAACTGTGGGACCATCCGCTCGATGCCCTTGTTGACGACGTACTCGTTCGTGACGTCCATCGCCATGCAGACGGTCGCGCCGCCGCTTTTTCGGATTTGTTGTACAACTTCTTTGACTCCCTGCCGGTTGAGGTCGCGACATCGACAGTCGCCAGGACGCTTGCTCAGCGCCAGCGCAATCTGTTTGCCAATGACGCCATGAATCACTTGGACATACTTGATTAAGTTTCAAAAAAAACTCAATGAAGAGGCGCGCACCCGGCGGGTGCTGGGCGCAGCAGCGATCTGCGGGTGGTCCAGATAGTCGAACACTCTTTCGCCGGCATCGAGTGTGAGATCGGCAATCAGATGGCGGGCCTCGACGATTTCGAGTACCGGCAGATCGGCTACCGGCGCGAGCGCATGAGGTGACAATTGCAGTGACGACGGTCCGGTCCAGGCGCCTTTCAATTCGATATTTTCGAGGTGGTAGCGCACCAGTTCGCACACGCGCGGCTTGCCGTCCACATGCGGAAGCACTTTCAGCAGGAAGTTCGGCATTTTCAGCCGTTTGCGCTCGTTTCCGAGGTTGAGGGCGTGATGCTTGTAGCCCATGGTGGCGGTGGCGATGCGCACCGGGCCATAGTCGAGCGTGCCAACCAGCGTGTCGGTGTGAACGCCGAGCTCCGGTCGCGCGAGCTTCTTCGGAAAGCCCCACAGTTCGCGGCCGGCTGCGATCGGCGGATGATCGTCCACATACATGGCCAATGTGTAGCTGCCGGCCACGCCGTCGAACGTCACCGGGATGACCTGGCCGCTCTCGGTGTAGTCACCGAATCCCGTGGCATCCGGCGTGCGGATGAATTCGAAATGCACCAGTGGCTCGCGCACCTCGAGCGGTTCCGGCACGACCGCGCGCAGCCTGGCGGGATCCGTGCGATAGGTGATGATCAGGACTTCCCGGTCGACGAAATGGTACGGGCCCGTTGGGAACGCAGGGCTCGTGAGCGGCATGGAAAACGCAGTGGGCAAGACGGAATTTATTTTCATGATGACGGATGCTCTCGGTGGTGGAAGTGAAGAGGGTTTCGTTATTCGATGGGATTTGTATTTTGTTATGTAATTCGTATAACGAAGTAAGTGTGATGAAAGAAGGGCTGTAAGTTGGGAGACGTATCTCTGATAAGGGCTTGGATTCGGCCCTTGGCTGTGATGGATTGATTCTAGCGTGCGCCGTCTCATCGATTATTCGCAATACCAGCATCAAATCCTTTCGATAATCGGCACGCGTTCTTAACTTAGCATCTCGAAATAAGAAACGGCCGCAAGCGGCCGTTTCAAGATGATCGGCACGCGGTGGTGCCGAAAGCGTTGCTGCTTAGCGTGGCTGCAGATAATCGAAGACGACTTCGCCGAGTCCGAGCGTCAGATCAGCAATCAGATGCCGTGCCTCGACGATTTCGAGCACCGGCAACTCTGCGACCGGCGCCAGCGCGTGCGGTGCCAGTTGGAGCGCGGCCGGGCCCGTCCATGCGCCTTTGAGGGTGATGTCCTGCAGGTAATAGCGCACCAGTTCGCAAACCCGCGGCGTGCCGTCCACGTGCGGAATCACCTTTAGCAAGAAGTTCGGCGTTTCCAGGCGTTTCTGCTGCTGCGCGAGATCCAGCTGCCGATGCTTGTAGCCCATCGTGCCGGTGGCAATGCGCACCGGGCCGTAATCGAGTGTGCCGACGAGTGTGTCGGTGTGGACTTCGAGTACGGGCTTGGCGAGCTTCTTCGGAAAGCCCCACAACTCGCGGCCGCCGGCGATGGGCGGGTGGTCGTCCAGATACATGGCCAAGGTGTAGCCGCCCGCGACGCCGTTGTACGACACCGGGATCACCTGGCCGCTTTCCGTGTAGTCGCCGAAACCGGTTGAATCCGGCATGCGAATGAATTCGTAGTGCACCAGCGGCTCGCCGATCTCGAGCGGCTCCGGCACGAGCGCGCGCAGTTTGTCCGGGTCGGTGCGGTAGGTAATGATCAGAAATTCCCGGTCGATGAAACGATACGGGCCCATCGGAAACGCCGGGCTCGTGATCGGCATCGCGAAGGCATTTGACAACACGCTTTTGACATCCATGTTTTTCCTTGGTGGTTAAAGGCGGTGGTGGAACGCTATTGCACTGCACAAGAGTATCGTCGATTCTTTTCCGGCCTTCAGCGAGACGGGCATCTCATTATTTCGAGATATTGCGGGGTTGACATGTCCGCGCGTAGCGGGCTGCGCTAAAATCGCCGGGCGCACCGCGGCGCCGCGGGTTCAGGGCCATGGATGTGCGCTATCGGTGCCGCAAAAAGCCAAATTACCGCAGGACGCGCCTGGGCGGCGCTTAGCAGGGGACCGGAATGACCACCATCGCAATCGGGTATCCGAGGCAGACGAGTGCTACGGACGATGCGCAACTGAATGCCAGCTTCGCGCGTCAGCCGATTCTGAATCGGGACGGCATGCTGTGCGGCTATGAAATCAAAGTGCGCGCACCGGAGTTGGTCGCAACTGCCGCCGCTTCGGAGGCGGCCGCAGCGCCTGCCACGGATTCGATTGCAGATGCCGAGGCGATGCCGGGCCGTGCGCCCGAGCCGGCGCAACGGGTGGCGCGGGCGGTCGTTCGCGGTCTGATTCAGAGCAATGTGCGCGGTGCGCTCACCGGCCATCCCGCCTACGTGGATGTCAGCCGCGAGATGCTGTTCGACGACTCGATCCTGCGGCTGCCCGCTGAACGCTTCCTGTTCGAACTGCCGCCGGCGATCGAGGTCGACGACGCGTTGGTCGCGCGCATCGTTCAGTTGCACGGCCGGCGCTATCGCTTCGTACTCGACGAAGTGACGCAGCCCAACGAGACGTTCGCCCGACTGCTGCCGTACGCGGAGGTCGTCAAGATCGACTTCACGCGTGCCTCGAGTGCGCTGTTGCCCAAGCTGACGAGCGTGCTCAAGTCGGCGGGCAAGCTGCTGATCGCGCTGGGCATTGATGCGCAGACCGATTTCGAAGCGGCGCATGGTCTCGGCTTCGATCGTTTTCAAGGCTACTACTTCGCGCGCGCGCAGACCTCGATGACGCGGCGTGTCAGCGCGCCGCGGCACGCGTTGCTGAACCTGCTGCAACTGCTGTCGGGCGAGCCGACTGTCGCGCAACTCGAAGCGGAACTCAAACTGAATCCGGTGCTGGTGATGCATCTGATGAAGCTTGCGAATTCGAGCGGCCTTGCGGTCGGTCATAAGGTGACGACGCTGCGTGAGGCGATCAATGCGACCGGCACGAATCGGATCGCCCGCTGGACGCAATTGCTGTTGTATGCGGATGGCCGGAAGGTTGCGCTCGAGGACGATCCTCTGCTGCAACTCGCGGCGACCCGGGCGCGTTTCATGGAACTGGCGATCGAGCGCTTGCCCGAAGCCGGACGCGACGAAGCCGATGCGGCGTTTCTGACCGGCGTGTTTTCGTTTGTCGACGCGGTGTTCGGTGGGTCACTCGAAAGCACGTTGAATGTGCTGACGCTATCGCGGCCGATTCAGGCGGGCATCTTGCATCGACAGGGCGTGCTGGGGTTGCTGCTGACGGCGGTCGAAGCGCTTGAGCGTGGGGCGTGGGATGAGATCGATGCCGTGTGCACGCGCTTGCAGCCGTTGACGGTGGAAGAGATCGCGCAGTTGGGGCTGGCGGCGGGGGCGTGGGCCGGGGTTGCGGATCGGAGCGCGGAGGGGTTGGAAAGGATTGAGGATTGAGGGGGTTCGTCTGCGAGTTGATGGGCTGATGTTGATGTGCATTGAACCGCGGTTGGGCGGTGGCGGCGCAGACGTCGTCCATCAATGTCAGGCGCAAGGCGCAGTCAAGCTATTCCAAAACGGCGAAGCAAGGCTTCGACGCGTCGCCGAAACCGAACAGCAGGTCGCGCTGAATGTCTGGAAAAGCTATGAGGCGGTGCGAGCCGGTGCGCAAACCCTGCAGCAGGCGGAGGCTTTACAGGAGAACGCCGCCTTGGCGTTCGATGCAGCGCAGGCGCGCTACAAAATCGGCGTGGCGAACATCATTGAACTGCTGCACGCACAAGACGCACTTGTTGCAGCAAGGCATCAACGCATCGCAACACTGTCCGACTGGTTCGTCGCACGCCTGAGTCTGGCTGCGAGCCTCGGCGAACTCGACTTAGGGCAAATACAAAACCGGTGAGAGTGAAGCACCGTGATCAACGATCACGCCACGTCTTCACATCGTCTCCATTTCCTGCATTTGCCCCAGGCCGAAAAAACGTCCTAACTCCTTGGCCATCTCATTCAACGCACTCATTTCTTTCTGCGAGATCCGGCGTGGCTCCTGCGTGTGAGACCAGTCGCCATATAACAGCGCCACCGTCTGATCGCTTTCATCGCCGACCGGCAGCAGCACGAAGGCGCGGGCGTCGTCGAACGAGCGGCGGAACCATTCCGGTAGTCGCGCGACCATTTTCGGGTCACGTGCGTTCTCGATGAAGATGCCGACCGAGTTCGCAATCGCGAGATGAAATACGTCGGGCTCGAAAGCGGCGTTGAACGTGAGCTTCGGCAGCGCGGCGTCGATTTTCGGACCCAGGCCCAAGCGGGCCTTGAAGGTGCCGTTGCTGTGCTTGACGAACACGACCGTGCGCGCAAAGCCGAGGCCGGCCAGCACGGTTTCCGCGGCCATCGCGAGCGCGGCGGCGAGCGGACTGCCGTCGGGCAGGCCGCGCAGGTCTTCGACGCCCGCTGTGATACGCGCCTCCGGATTGAGCGCCTCGCGTGCAATCGCGTCCGCATTGGCGCGCAACTCGACAATTTCACGCATCACGCCGTCGCCACCTTCTTCACGGGCGAGCGCGACGCTCATTTCATGCAGCACTTCCGGATCGGTATTCAGTGCGGGGCTGTATTCCCGCGCCAGTTCGGCGATGCGTTCCTCGCGTTCCCAGTCCGGCGTGTTCTGCTGAGTCAGCACGTCGGCGACCGCCGTCGAATAATTGGTGATGGCGCGCAGCCACTGCACCTGGCGCGGCTGCTCGGCATCCAGCGGATCGAACTCGCCCATGCCGGCGCGGATCATGTCGGGCAAGCGCCAGCGCACCGCGGCTTCGGCGCCGATTTCGTCGAACGTGACGCCGAGCACCAGCACGCAGGCATCGGCTTCGGGCGTGCCGCCCTCCATATGCCGGCGGATCTGATCCCACTCGGCGTCGAGATAGAACACCACCAGCAGCTTGCCGATCTGCCGCATCAGCGTGCAGACCACGGCTTCTTCACCGGCGCGCAGATCGCCGCGTTCGGTCAGCTTGCGGGCGACGCAGCCGGACAGCAGCGTGCGGTTCAGTTCAAGTTTCGCGTCGATGCGGCGCGGCGCGCTGTGATGAAAGTGATCGACGATTTTCAGGCCGACCACCAGATGGCCGACCGCATCCATGCCGAGCACCATCAGCGCGCGCGACACGGTGGTGATGTTGCCGCCGAACGCCATGTACATGGCCGAGTTGGCAAGCCGCAGCACTTTTTGCGTCAAGGCGAAATCCGATAACACGACCTGGACGAGGCCCGTGAAGTCGAGATCGTCGTTGTTCATCGCCGCCATGGTGGTGCGCAGCGACTGCGACAGCATGGGGAAATCGCCGCGCTCGCTCATTTGCGTCCAGAGCCGGTCGAGCACCGCCGCTTTTACCATGTGAGTCCCGCCAAAGCCATACATGTTCCAATGAGTGCCGCACTGGCATTAAACCGGCATCTTCCGCCGCGCACGAAGTTTGCCTGCATCGCTATGCGGTATGCAGGTGAAGCGTGCGCGCTTCGAAACGCTGCGCGAGTTCGTCGGAGGGCAACGCCTTGCAGACGAGCCACCCCTGAATATGGTCGCATCCCATCTCGGTGAGCAGGGCGCGTTGTGCTTCTGTTTCGACGCCCTCGGCAACCAGTTCGAGGTCGAGTGTTTGCGCAAGTCCGACGACCGCGCTTACGATTGCCTGATCGTTCCGGGAGGTTAGCAGATTCTCGACAAAACTCCTGTCGATCTTGAGCTTCGCCAAGGGGAATCGTTGCAGGTAAGCCAGGCTCGAATAGCCGGTGCCGAAATCGTCGACGGCAAAGCGGATGCCCATTGCGGTCAGGTCTTCGAGCAGGACCTTGGCATGCGCCGGGTCGTGCATCAGCAGGCTTTCGGTGATCTCGAACACGAGACGGCGTGGATCGATGCCCGTCAATTCGATCGCTTCGCGCACGGCGTCCTTGAAGCGCGGATCGCGGAACTGCTGCGGCGACACGTTGACGGCGACGTATTGCAACGAGATGCCCCGCGCGTCCCACTGGATCAACTGCATGCAGGCGACCTTCAACACCCAGTTGCCGAGGAAGTTGATCAGCCCGATCGACTCCGCGAGCGGAATGAACATCGAAGGGGGAACCAGACCATGCAACGGGTGCGACCAGCGGATCAACGCTTCGACACCGACCACGCCGTGCGTGCGGCTGCTCGTGATCGGCTGGAAGTGTAGCGAGAACTCGCCATTGCGGACACCGTCGTAGAGGTCGGCCTCCAACTTCAGGCGCTCGGCGTCGGCGGGGTTGTCGTCCGGTACGTAGAAGGCGAGCGTGTTGCCGCCGGCTCCCTTGGCCTGCAGCAAGGCATGGTCGGCCCAGCGCAGCAGGTGGGTGTCGTGGGCGGCGTCGTCGTTGGCGTGGCGCACGTCGGGGTAGAGCGCAATGCCGATGCTCGCCGACAGATGCACCTGCTGGCCGTTGTACACATACGGCTGCTGGATCGCGGTCAACAGACGCCGTGCCAGCGTTTCGGCGGCGGCCGCCGCGTCGGTGCGGCTGGCCGCGGGCTTCACGAGGATCGCGAACTCGTCGCTGGCTACGCGCGCCACCGTCTCGCTCGGGCTCGTCATATTCAACAGACGCCGCGCGGTGTCGCGCAGCATCTCGTCGCCGGCGTCGTAGCCGAGCGCGCGGTTCACGCGCTGATAGTCGTCGAGATCGAGCAGGAGCAGTGCGGCCGGCGTGCCGTGGGCGTCGGCCTGCTGTTGCGCATCGAGCAGCGCGGGGATCAATGCCGACTGATTGGCGAGGTTGGTCAGGCGGTCCAGATGCAGCGCCTGGGTCAAGCGTTCCTCGGTGGCGCGCCAGGCCGACACGTCAAAGCCGGCGATCGCATAGCCGTCGATGCCGTCGTGGCTGCTGCGCACCACGCGCAGTTCGACGGTGATCGGGTAGGTCAGCGACTTGATGAGGCCGAGCGTGGCCTTCTCGACATTGCCGGTGGCGGTGGCGCGCGTCAGCAGCGCGTCGAGGCGCGGCGCGTCGGCGGGCGCCACGAGATCGTGCAGCGTGATGGTCTCGAGATACTCGCGGTGATAGCCGATGAAGCGCAGGCTGGCTTCGGAAACATAAAGGAAGTGCAGTTTGCTATCGACGTGCGCCAGCAGGTCGACGGCGCCGACTACCTGTTCCAGTTGCGCCGTGCGGCTTGCGGCCGACTGCGGTTTGCTGGGGTCGCGCCGGCCGAACGCACGGAGCCGGTCGATGAGCGTGCGCAAGGAGCCCCGGCGGGGCGCGGTGATGCTGTTCGCTTCCATGTTTGTCGCTGGCAACCTGTATTCGTCTGCAGGCGGGCGGCTCACTGCCCGACGTGTCTGGGCGGTTGAGAGGATCAGGCCGCCCCATCAGAACGAGATAACGACCCGCGCCGGGAAATCTTTAGTGTCTGCTGCAAAAAACAAATTGTAAGGGAGCGGTTGCGTCGTCCCGCGTCGTCGCGGGCGCGATTCGGTTAAAGTGACGCGGCTTGCCGTCCGTTAATACGGCAAACCCATTGTGCAGTCCGGCTGTGACGTCGCTGCGCAGCTTTCCGAACACTTGCACCGATGATCCATGTCTGAACGTCACTCTGTCGGGGCCCTCCCCCGGCACGTCGAGGTGCTCGAGCAATGTGCCGAAAACGCCGGCCCGGCGTCCGATGCGCAGTTCGTCTATTTGGGCCGCCAGCCGATTCTCGATCGCGAAGGCGCGCTGAATGCCTACGAATTATTGTTTCGAGCCGGCGCGCACAACTACGCCGAAGTCACCGACGATGCCCAGGCCACGGCGCAGGTCGTGGCCCGCGCGATCGGCGGGATCGGCGTGCCGGCGGTGCTGGGCCGGCACCGCGGCTTCGTCAACATCGACCGCGCGCTGCTCTTTAACGACATCGTCCATGTGATGCCACCCGAGCGCTTCGTGCTCGAAATCCTTGAGACCGTGAAGTTCGATGCGCAACTGGCCCGCCGGCTGACCGAATTGCGCCGCGCCGGCTTTCAGGTGGCGCTCGACGACGTCAGCGACCTGTCCGACGAACTGCTCGCCGTGCTGCCGTACGCGGACATTGTCAAGATTGACTTCCTGCAGACCAGGCGGCCCGTGCTTGCCAGGCTGGCATCGACGGTGCGCAGCCACGGCAAGACGCTCCTCGCGGAGAAAGTCGAGACGCGCGAAGACTTCGCGCTCGCTCGCGACCTCGGCTTCGATCTGTTTCAGGGATACTTTTTCGCGCGGCCGCAGGTATTGGCCGCGCCGCGCAACCGCTCGCCGCGCCCCGGACTGCTGCGTTTGCTGGCGCTGTTGTCGCGCGACGCCGGGATTGTCGAGCTCGAGGCGGAGCTCAAGCTGAACCCTAGCGTGGTGGTGCAACTGCTGCGCCTCGTCAATTCGAGCGGATTCGGGTTGGGACGCAATATCGCCTCGCTGCGCGAGGCCATCATCGCCACCGGAACGCGGCAGATTTCGCGCTGGGCGCAACTGTTGCTGTACGCGGACTGCGGCGATCTGCCGTGGCGCGCCGATCCGCTGGTGCAACTGGCCGGCACGCGCTCGCGCTTCATGGAGCTGGCCGCAGGCCGGCTACGCCCGTCCGACGACGAATTTGCCGATGCCGCTTTCATGACCGGTATTTTTTCTCTGATCCATGTGGTGCTCGGCAGCACGCCGGCGGCGGTACTCGAGAAACTCGGCCTTGCACCGCAGATTCGCGAGGCGATCGTCTCGCAGAGCGGTGCGCTCGGCACCTTGTTGCGGATTGCCGAAGCGGCCGGGGAGGGTGCCGAGCCCACCTTGATCGCAGCCGGACCCGATGCGCCGGCGGGTTTCGCCTCACTCACGCCCGAGGTGCTGGCCGAGCTGAACCTGTCCGCCGCGGCGTGGTTCGGCTCGCATATCCAAGAGGCGGTCGCCTGACGCCTGGGCCGCAATCGTGCGTGCGAGCGTGCTTCCCGTGCGCATCCGCCGTGCATCCTTTCTGCGGGTTCCTACGTACCTTGTCTGTACGTGGTCCAATAGCGAGTTGAGAGTGCCGGAATTCGGCTGAACGCCGCGACCTCCGGCTCAGTGCGCAACCGCGTGCATTAACGTTTCGAGGGACTGCAGATGAAGAGAAAGCTCATACCGGTGGCGCTCGCCGCCGTGTTGTCGGTGGGGTTCGCGATGCATTCGCTGACGGCCTCGGCCACGCTCAAGCCGGGCGCCGTAGCGCCGCAGTTCACCACGCAGGCTTCGCTGGGCGGCAAGACTTATACGTATTCGCTGGCCGAGGAGTTGAAGAAAGGCCCGGTGGTGGTGTATTTCTATCCGGCGGCGTTCACGTCGGGATGCACGATCGAAGCCCACGAGTTTGCCGACGCCGTCGACGAATACAAGAAATATGGCGCTACGGTGATCGGCGTGTCGCACGACAACATCGACACCTTGACGAAGTTTTCGGTGAGCGAATGCCGCAGCAAATTCCCGGTGGCTGCCGACGCCGACTCGAAGGTGATCGGCGAATATGACGCGGGCTTGCCGATGCATAGCTCGATGGCCAATCGCGTGTCGTACGTGATCGCGCCGGACGGCAAGATCATTTACGAGTACACGAGCCTCTCGCCGGAGAAGCACGTCGAGAACACGCTCAAGGCGGTGAAGGAGTGGGCGGCAACGCATAAGCAGCAGTAGCGTAGAGCCGGGCACTCGCGCGACAGCACATTTTTCGCAATGGTTTTTTGCCATGAGGTTTAAGGCGGCACCGTGCTAGGCTGATTTTTTGTCTAGCGAGCTTATGATGCCGATTCTTGTTGCGTTGATCGCGCTGATCGCGCTGGTGTATGGCGCAGTGCAGGCTTTTTATGCCTTGCAGGCGGCGTTCGGCCTGGCCATTGCGGTTGGGGCTGCTGTTCTTGTCGTTGTGCTTTTGATTGCCGCGGCGCTTTATTGGTGGCGGCGTCGGAAGGAGGTCGCGCCCAACATTCGCGATGGCGATTGGACGCATGAGCTTAAAGGGAGTTGGGGTTCGGTCCGGCTT
The DNA here is from genome assembly GCF_041321145.1 of Paraburkholderia sp. IW21. NCBI lineage: Bacteria > Pseudomonadati > Pseudomonadota > Betaproteobacteria > Burkholderiales > Burkholderiaceae > Paraburkholderia > Paraburkholderia sp. IW21. Next base: position 148,905 of record NZ_JBGGWA010000011.1, read on the forward strand.
GCTGCGGGCAAACGGCTATGTGAGATTCGCCTCGGCGGCGAGCAGGGGAATTATATTTTTGCCGACCTGCTTGAAGCAGCGCCGCAAGGCCATGATGCTCAATCGCAAGTCGCTTTGAAGGTCAGGGACGCGAAGCATCAGGTTTGGCTTGTGCCCATGCAGGACGAGCGGCAGGCCAAACAGTGGGCGCGGATTTTTTTGCTCGCCACGGAGCAGAAGCTTTAGGTTTCACGTTGCGCCGGGCGGTGCCAAGCGCCGCCCGGCGCAAGAATCACGTGGGCGCAGCGCCCGCTCTGCGGGCCTTCCTCGACTCCCACCGAACCCGAAGCCGGTCCATGTAGAGATAGACCACCGGCGTGGTGTAGAGCGTGAGCATCTGACTGACGATCAAGCCACCCACAATCGAGATTCCCAGCGGAGCCCGCAGTTCGGCGCCTTCCCCTCGCCCAAAGGCAAGCGGCAACGCGCCGAGAAGGGCGGCAAAGGTCGTCATCATGATCGGCCGGAATCGCAGCATGCAAGCCTGAAAAATCGCATCCCGCGACGACAACCCGTGGCGGGAGGCTTCAATGGCAAAGTCCACCATCATGATCGCGTTTTTCTTCACGATGCCGATCAGCAAGATCACCCCGATCAGCGCAATGATGCTGAACTCAATCTTGAACAGCAGTAAAGCCAACAACGCCCCCACACCCGCCGAAGGCAATGTCGACAGAATCGTGAGCGGATGGATATAGCTCTCGTACAACATCCCGAGCACGATATACACCGCCGCCAATGCGGCGAGAATCAGAATCGGCTGGTCGGACATCGACTGCTGGAACGCCTGGGCGGTGCCCTGGAAACTGCCGTGGATCGTCCCCGGCACGCCGATCTGCGCCATGGTGTCGTAGATCGCCTGAGTGGCTGTCGATAAAGACACCCCCGGCGGCAGATTGAACGAAATCGTCGAGGCCACGAACTGGCTCTGGTGATTCACCGAGAGCGGCGTATTCCCGGGCCCGAAGCTCGCGATCGCCGACAACGGCACCATCGTTTCCTTCGAGGTCGACACCGCCGCGCCCGACGAGGCGCTCGACTTGCCGCTCGCCGCAATCGAATTGATCGCCTGATTGCGCGCGGAATCGGCAGCGATACTCGCGGCGCTCGAGGCGGTTGTCCCCGCGGTGCCGCCCGTCGACGCGCTCGTCGACGAGGTGCTCGCCGCCTTGACGGCCTTCGACGTCACCGTGCCCGCCGGCGCGTTGGTAGTCTGTGCGCCGCTCGCGCTGCCGCCCGAGGTGCTGATGTAAATCTGTTTCAGCATATCCGGGCTTTGCCAGTACTTCGGCGCCACTTCCATCACCACGTGGTATTGGTTGAGCGGGTTGTAGATCGTCGATACCTGGCGCTGGCCGAACGCGTCGTACAACGTGTTGTCGATCTGCGCGGGCTTGATGCCGAGGCGCGCCGCCGTCGCGCGGTCGATCGTCACCATCGATTCAAGGCCGCCTTGCTGCTGGTCGGAATTGACGTCGGCGAGTTCGGGGCGCGCCTGAAGCGCCTCGGTGAGTTTCGGCCCCCACAGGTACAGATCCGCTGTCGAATCGGCCAGCAGGGTGAACTGGTATTGCGCGTTCGATTGCCGGCCGCCCACGCGGATGTCCTGCACCGCCTGCAGAAAGGTCCGCGCGCCGGCCACGTCGCCGAGCGGGGCGCGCAGTTGCTGGATTACCTGGTCGGCGGATAGCTTGCGCTCGCTCTTCGGCTTCAGCGAAACGAACATGAAGCCCGAGTTGGTCTGCCGGCCGCCGCTGAAGCCGGCCACGCTGTCCACCGCCGGATTCTTGCCGACGATCTCCATCATCTCCGAGAACTTACCCTTCATCGCCTGGAACGAGGTGCTCTGATCGGCCTGAATGCCGCCCACCAGCCGGCCAGTGTCCTGCTGCGGAAAGAAGCCTTTCGGCACGATGATGTAGAGCCAGACGTTCAGCCCGATGGTCGCGATCAGGACCGTCACGATCAGACGCGGATGCAGCAGCGCCCAGCCGAGCGTGCGTTCATAGCCGCGGTGCATCGACGTGAAGCCGCGTTCGAGCCAGCGCCCGAAACGTCCTTCTTCCTTCTTCTCGTGCGGTTCGCGCAAGAGGCGCGAACACATCATCGGGGTCAAGGTCAGTGAGACGATCAGCGACACGCCAATCGCCAGCGAAAGCGTCAGCGCGAACTCGCGGAACAGCCGCCCGACAATGCCGCCCATCAGCAGAATCGGCAGGAACACGGCCACCAGCGAAATACTGATGGACAGCACCGTGAAGCCCACTTCGCGCGCGCCGAGGAACGCGGCCTTCATGCGTGGCACGCCGTTCTCGATATGCCGTGAAATGTTCTCCAGCACCACGATCGCGTCGTCGACCACGAAGCCGGTCGCGATCGTCAGCGCCATCAGCGACAGGTTGTCGATCGAGAAGCTCAGCATGTACATCGCGCCGAACGTGCCGATGATCGAGATCGGCACGGCAACGCTCGGAATCAGCGTGGCGCGCCAGTTGCGCAGGAACAGGAACACCACCATCACCACCAGCGCCACGGCGATGACGAGCGTGCGCTCGGTGTCTTTCAGCGACGAGCGGATCGTGGTGGAGCGGTCGGCGGCCGGCGCGATGTCGACGTCGGCGGGCAGCGACGCGTGCAACTGCGGCAACATCGCCGTCACGCGGTCGATGGTGTCGATGATGTTCGCGCCGGGCTGGCGGTACAGAATTACCAGCACCGAACGCTTGCCGTTGAAGAGGCCAATGTTGCGCAAATCCTCGACCGAATCGACCACTTCCGCCACGTCGGACAGCTTCACCGCCGCACCATTGCGGTACGCGATGACCAGATCCCTATACTGCGCCGCCTTGCTCGCCTGGTCGTTGGTATAGATCTGCACGCGGTTCGGGCCGAACTCGATCGACCCTTTCGGGCTGTTCGCGTTGGCCGCCGCGAGCGCCGCGCGGACGTCCTCGAGACCGATGCCGTAGTGGAACAGCGCTTGCGGTTCCAGTTCAACGCGCACCGCCGGATTGGCCGAGCCGCTGACATCCACTTCGCCGACGCCGTCCACCTGGGAGAGCGATTGCTGCAACACGGTGGCCGCCGAGTCGTACAACTGGCCGGCGCTCAGCGTCTTCGAGGTGAGCGCGAGGATCAGGATCGGCGCGTCGGCCGGATTCACCTTGTGATACGTCGGGTTGCTGCGCAGGCTCGCCGGCAGATCGGCGCGGGCGGCATTGATGGCTGCCTGCACGTCGCGCGCGGCGCCGTTGATGTCGCGGTTCAGGCCGAACTGCATCGTGATCCGCGTCGTGCCGACCGAGCTCTGCGAGGTCATCTCGGTCACGTCGGCGATCGAACCGAGATGCCGTTCGAGCGGACTGGCCACGCTGGTGGCGACGGTGTCCGGGCTCGCGCCCGGCAGCGATGCCTGCACCGAAATGGTCGGGAAGTCGACCTGCGGTAACGGCGCGACCGGCAGCCTCGTGAACGCGAAAATGCCCGCCAACGCAATGCCGATCGCCAGCAGCGTGGTGGCGACCGGGCGGGAGATAAACGGACGCGACAGGTTCATCGCTCAGTTCCCTGCATCGGTGGCGGGCGGCGGAGCGCGTCTGGAAGAATCGCCGCGATGGAAACGCTCACGCGCACGGCGGCCGAGCGAGTCGAACGCGAGATAGATCACCGGCGTGGTGAACAGCGTGAGCAACTGGCTGACGATCAAACCACCCGCGATCGCGATACCGAGCGGGCGGCGCAATTCCGACCCCGCGCCGATGCCGAGCATCAGCGGGAGGGCGCCGAGCAGCGCGGCGAGCGTGGTCATCAGGATCGGCCGGAACCGCAACAGACACGCCTGATAGATCGCTTCGCGCGGCGGCTTGCCTTCCTCGCGCTCGGCGTAGAGCGCGAAGTCGATCATCATGATGGCGTTTTTCTTCACGATACCGATCAGGAGCACGATACCGATGATGCCGATGATGTCGAGATCGTGCCCGGTGATCAGCAACGCCAGCAACGCGCCGACCCCCGCCGACGGCAGCGTCGACAGGATCGTGATCGGGTGAATGAAGCTCTCGTACAGCACGCCGAGCACGATATACATGGTGACGATCGCCGCGAGGATCAGGAACAGTTCGTTCGACAACGACGCCTGGAACGCCAGCGCCGCACCCTGGAAGCGCGTCTGGAACGACGCGGGCAACGCGATGTCCTTCTCCGCCTGACCGATCGCTTTCACCGCTGCGCCGAGCGACGAACCGGGCGCGAGGTTGAACGAGACGGTCGTGGCCGGGAACTGGCTCAAATGCGTGACCAGCAGCGGCGCGGGCTTCTCGACGAACCTCGCGATCGACGACAGCGGCACCTGGCCGCCCGACGAGGTGGAAGAGGGCAGATAGATCGAGTTCAGCGACTCGGTGTAATGCTGCATCTGCGGCTGCGCTTCCAGAATCACGCGGTACTGGTTCGACTGCGTGAAGATGGTCGAAATGATGCGCTGCCCGAACGCGTCGTAAAGCGCGCTGTCCACGGTGGCGGGCGTGATGCCGTAGCGCGACGCCGTGGCGCGGTCGATTTCGATGTAGACGGACTGGCCGTTGTTCTGCAAGTCGGTGGCCACATCCGCGAGTTCGGGCGACTGCTTCAGCCGCTCGACCAGCTTCGGCACCCATGTCGTGAATTCGCTGATGTTCGGGTCGGTCAGCATGAACTGGTATTGCGTCGGGCTGACTGTGGAGTCGATTGTCAGATCCTGCACCGGCTGCATGTAGAGCGAGGCGCCTGAAATATGCGCGACGTCCTGCTGCAACTGGCGGATCACGTCGCTCGCCGTGTCGCTGCGGTCGTCGCGCGGCTTCAGGTTGATCAGCATGCGGCCGCTGTTCAGCGTGATGTTGCTGCCGTCCACGCCGATGAACGACGTGAGGCTTTCCACATCCGGATTCTTCAGGATCTGCGCGGCGAGTTCCTGCTGACGCTCGGCCATCGACGCATACGACACCGACTGCGGCGCCTGCGTGATCGCCTGGATCACGCCGGTGTCCTGCACGGGGAAGAAGCCCTTCGGAATGACCACGTACAGCACGCCGGTTAGCACGAGCGTGAGCAGCGCGACGAACAGCGTGGCGCGTTGGCGGTCGAGGACCCACGTGAGCGCGACCGCGTAGCGGGCGATCACCCAGTCGATAGACTTGTGGGCCTTGGCTTCGAAACGGTGGCTTTCATGCGGCGGCGTGTGGCGCAAGAGCTTCGCGCACATCATCGGCACGAGCGTGAGCGAGACGATTGCCGAGATGACGATCGTCACGGCGAGCGTGATCGCGAATTCGTGGAACAGGCGCCCGACTACGTCGCCCATGAAGAGCAGCGGAATCAGCACGGCGATCAAAGAAACCGTCAGCGAAATGATCGTGAAGCCGATCTGTTTCGAGCCCTTTAGCGCGGCTTCCAGGGGCGAATCGCCGTCTTCGACATAACGCGCGATGTTCTCGATCATCACGATCGCATCGTCGACCACGAAACCGGTCGCGATGGTCAACGCCATCAGCGACAGGTTGTCCAGCGAGAAACCGCACAGGTACATCACAGCGAGCGTGCCGATCAGCGAGAGCGGCACCGACAGGCTCGGAATGATGGTTGCATAGACGTTGGCGAGGAAGAGGTACATCACCAGCACGACCAGTACGACCGACATCAGCAATTCGAACTGCACATCGCGCACGGAAGCGCGGATCGTAGTGGTGCGGTCGGTGACGATCTCCACGTCGAGCGCGGCGGGCAGCGACTGTTGCAATTGCGGCAGGAGCGCCTTGATGCTGTCGACCACCTGGATCACGTTCGCGCCCGGCTGGCGCTGCACGTTCAGGATGATCGCCGGCGTTCCGTTGACCCATGCGCCGAGCTTGGTGTTCTCCGCGCCTTGCACGATGGTGGCGACATCCGTCAGCATTACCGCGCGGCCGTTCTTGTAGGCGACCACCGCGCTCTTGTACGCGTCGGCGTCGGTCAGCTGATCGTTCGCGTTGATCGTGTAATTGCGCGTCGGGCCGTCGAAGTTGCCCTTTGGCGTGTTGACGTTCAGGTTCGAAATCGTGGTGCGCAGATCGTCCAGATTCAGACCGTACGCGGCGAGCGCGCGCGGGTTTGCCTGAATCCGCACGGCCGGGCGCTGACCGCCCGAGAGGCTCACCAGACCCACGCCCGCCACCTGCGAAATCTTCTGCGCGAGACGGGTGTCCGCCAGATCCTGCACCTGCGTGAGCGGCAGCGTTTTCGACGTGATGGCGAGCGTGATGATCGGCGCGTCGGCCGGATTGACCTTGGCGTAGATCGGCGGCGCGGGCAGGTCGGACGGCAGCAGGTTGCCCGCCGCGTTGATCGCGGCCTGGACTTCCTGTTCGGCGATATCGAGCGGCAGGTCGAGGCTGAACTGCAGCGTGATGATCGACGAGCCGGCCGAGCTTTGCGACGACATCTGATTCAACGACGGCATCTGCCCGAACTGGCGCTCGAGCGGCGCGGTGACGGAGGATGTCATCACGTCCGGACTGGCGCCCGGATAGAAGGTCTGCACCTGGATCGTCGGATAGTCGACCTCGGGCAGCGCGGAGAGCGGCAGAAAGCGCAGCGCGACGAGACCGACCAGCATGATCGCGGCCATCAGCAGCGCGGTGCCGACGGGGCGCAGAATAAAGGCGCGGGAAGGATTCATGCGGTAGTTGCCGTGCCTTTATTGCGAGGCTTGCGCCGTGTGTTTGCCGTGATGCCCGCGTGCGCCGGACGCCCCCGAGGCCGCGGCCGCGCCGCTCGCTCCACGCGCGCCCGAGGCGGCGCGCGGTTTGTCGGCCGGAATCGTGATCCTGGCGCCTTCCTTCAGCCGGTCCGACCCGTCGATCACGACGCGCTCGCCGACTTGCAGGCCGGATTTAATGCTGGTGCGCTCGCCGTCCACCGGACCGATCTTGACCGCCCGCACCGTCACCGTGTTGTCGGGCTTCACGACGTACACGAACGAGCCCATCGAGCCGTTCAGCACGGCCGGCGTGGGCACGATCACCGCGTCCTTGATCGTATTGACCAGCAGGCGCGTATTCACGAACTGATTCGGGAACAGCAGGTTCTTGCTGTTCTGGAAGATCGCGCGCAGCTTGACCGTGCCGGTGGTGGTGTCGATCTGGTTATCCAGTGTTTCGAGCGAGCCGCCTTCGAGCGAGATGGTGTTGCTGCGGTCATACGCGGTGACCGAGAGTTTCGCGCCCGTTTGGGTCTGCTGGATGATCTGCTGCAGGTTGTCTTCGGAGGTTGTGAAGATCACGCTGATCGGCTGCAACTGCGTAATCACGACGATGCCGTTGGTCAGGCTCGGCGTCACGTAGTTGCCCGGATCGACCTGGCGCAACCCGACTCGCCCCGACACCGGCGCGGTGATACGCGCGTAGACGAGATCGAGCTTGAAGGTGTCGATGTTCGCCTTGTCGGACTTCACCGTGCCTTCGTATTGGCGGACGAGCGAGGCCTGCGTATCGACCTGCTGGCTGGCGATCGAGTCTTGCGAGAGCAGCGTCTGATAGCGCTTGAGGTCGAGGCGGGCGGTTTGCAGGAGTGCCTCGTCGCGCGCGAGGGTGCCTTGCGCGTTTTCGAGCGAGATCTGATACGGGCGCGGGTCGATCTGGGCGAGCACGTCGCCCTTCTTGACCATCTGCCCTTCCTTGAAGAACACGTCCTGCAGCGTGCCGCTCAACTGCGGCAGCACGGTGACGTTGGCGAGCGGCGTGACGGTGCCGAGCGCGGTCAGCACCACGGGCATCTCGCCTTGCGTCGCGGGGGCCACGTGAACCGGCTGCGCCGCGTTGGCGAGGCCGCCGGCCCCGCCGCGGCCCGCGCGGCCACTGCTCGCGCCGCTCGCCCCGGAAGCCGCGCCCGCGCCGCCGCCCCATGGATGCCAGCGCCACAGGACGACGCCGAGGAGGATCAGCGCGACGACGATCAATGCGATGTTGCGGCCACGATGGCGTTTGGCTGCAACCGGGGTGCCCGCCGGACTGCCGGCAGGCCGGCCGCTGGAGGACGGTGGGGAAGCGGGAGCCGCGGGGCGTGAAGTTTCCGAATGCTTTTGTTGTTCGTCCATCGGTTCGGTCTGGTGGCTGGCTTTTGATGTGAGCCGCTCGCGCGATCGTGCCGCTTGGACAACTCAGCGGACCGGCACGCAGGCGGCATGACAGGCGGTTTCGACAGCGGGTGCGCCGCGCATGTTCAACGCGATGCTACCCGGGGTGCGGGACAAGGATGTTAGCGCAATGCGGCATCATGGCAGGTCGGGGCCGGGCCGTTATCGAAGGGTGATAGCAGCACGTCCGGCAAGCACCCCGCGACGGGAAAGCATGATCCTACGTTGCGAGGTCTGTAACCGTCCACCTGTGTATTTTTCTTTTGATTACGGAGGTTACAGAATGGATTGAAAATGCCGTGGCGGCCGCGCACTGAGCGCTTCAGTTATCCAGGCGGCGTCCGGGCGTGCCGCCGATCTCGAGAACGATTTTGCCAATGCACTCGAGCAGGGCCGGCGCCGCGCGCGATATCAGCCAATCGCGCGGGCACTGGTCGGCAGAGCCTCCGCAATTGACCGCGTAGCGCTCGCCCGAGGGGCCGATGAACCCCGCTGCGATGGCGTTCAGACCGTCGTACCATTCGCCGGTGGCAATGGCGAAGCCTTGCTCCGCGGCTTCCTGCAACGCGCTTGCGAGGCGGCTGCTGATGTGCCCCCAGTCGTCGCCTTCAGCGGCCTGCAAGCCAATCAGCAATTTTTCCCGTTCCGGTTCAGCGAGCGCCGCCAGATAGGCGCGGCCCACCGCAGTGCGGCTGAGATTCATGCGCGAGCCGATTTCCAGGCGCGACACCAGCACCGCCGAACGCGGCCGGATCGCGTCGATCACCACCATGTCGAGGCGATCGCGCACGGCCAGATGCACGGACAACGAGGTGCGTTCGGCGAGTTCGATGAGGAAGGGCCGCGCGCGAGCCCGGATGTCGAAGTTGCGCAAAAAGCCATTACTCAGTTCCAGTACCGACGAGGTGAGCACGAAGCGCTCGCTGTCAGGCAGGCGGAACAGGAAGCCTGCGCCGACGAGCGTGGCGGTAATTCGCGAGACGGTGGGCTTGGGAATGCCGGTCAACTCCGTCAATTCGCGATTGCTGAGGGGCGCGTCCGCCGCGGCGATCGAGCGCAGCACAGTCAAGCCGCGTGCCAGCGCGGTGACTTCGTCGCCTGAGCCCTCTTTGTCTTTGGCGGGGTCCGCAACGGTCGAGGCGGGCTTCGGTCGGTTCATGTCACTTTTCTGGAACTATATTTCAATTTTTGTGTGCGCAGCCTGTCAGAGACCGTCCCGCAAAGGCCCGCCGACAGCACAAAATTAGGGCATGTAGCGCATTTTTCCTCTGAAGTTTCATTGTATCGGAATATTTTTCCGCAGCGAAGGACGCCACTCCAGATTTTGCTTGACTTAGTCAGCATAACCATAAAAAATGGAACCCGATTTCGAAAGACGGTTTCAGGTTCTGCAATGAAGTCCTGAACTGACCGTGGTCCGCGCAGTGTCTGGTCGAGTGTCTCTTTAACAGTCCACCGTAACAGTCCACGCCGCCCGCCTATGCGCGGCGCCCGCGTCCCACATCGCGCACGGATCAAACTTTCGAATGCCGGCTCTCAGGTTCTAGCACGGCCCTCGGAATGGCTAGAACTTTTTAAGGCGTCACGGAAACGTGACGCCTTTTTTTTATGCGCCCGGCAGTGCGCACTCACTGATCCCGAGCCGCAAGGCCAGAAGCGCAGCCGGCGCGTCAGCGCGTCAGCAGCGTGACGGTGGCGATGCCGAGCACCGTCATCACGAGCGAGGCGCCCACGTGAATCGCGATCTCGCCGGCAGCCCACCCGAGCCGACCGTCCTGCAAGCGCTGCACGACTTCCGCAGAAAAGGTCGAGAAGGTTGATAGTCCGCCCATCAAACCGGTGATGACGAAAAGCCGCCATTCGGGGGCGATCTGCGGCGTCCGCGCGAACCCCGCAACCGCGATGCCGATCACGTAGCCGGCTATCACGTTGGCGGCAAGCGTGCCGAGCGGCAACGCGGAAAACAGGCCGTTCAGACGGATGCCGAGGAACCAGCGGAACAGTGAGCCGAGCGCGCCGCCGATGCCGACGGCGAGAATAGACCAATACATGCAAAGTGCCCTGGCGAAACCAAAAGGTCGACAAACCGGGCTGAGCAGGCAGCGCGATGCCGCGTCCGCAGTCATCCGGGCGAAGCAGGCATCATCAGCCACAAGGGCGGTTAAGGGAGAATGCCATCTCCAACGCGCGAGTCTAGCATCGGCGAGCCCATTGGGGACAGGTGGGCGCGGTCGTCGCGCGCGCGACCTAGAATAAATGCAGGGTTTGCGGTGGGGCTATTGCGGCTGCGCGGGAGGCCGACATGACGAAGGGCTACCAGCTCACGTTCTATACCGAGCAGAATCGGCGCCATGGCCATCAATCGGTCGTGGAATGGTTGCTGTCGATCGCGAAGCACGCCGGCATTCGTGGCGCGACCGTCGTGGCGGCGGCGGAAGGCGTCGGCCATGCGGGCGAGCGGCATGCCGCGCGCTTCTTCGAACTGGCGGATCAACCCCAGCAGGTGATCTTCGCGGTCACCGAAGCGGAGGCGGAAACGTTGCTCGACGCGGTGCGGCAGGGCAACGTCCCGGTGTTCTACACGCGGAGCCCGATCGAATTCGGCATGCTCGGCGGGCGAGTTGACACGAAGGATCCGGCGAGCCGCTAGGTGTATTTTCCGGCCGGCGCGTCAGCCGACGCTTTCGCGCTCCGGCGTCGCCGAAATCTTGTGGATCGACAGGTCCGCGCCGTTGTATTCGTCTTCCTGGTCGAGCCGCAGACCCACCGTCATTCGGATCGCCCCGTACACGAGCGTGCCGCCCAGCGACGCCACCACGATGCCGCCCAGCGTGCCGACCAGCTGCGCGCCAAACGACACACCGCCCATGCCGCCGAGCGCGTGCAAGCCGAAGATGCCTGCCGCGAGGCCGCCCCACGCGCCGCACAGGCCGTGCAACGGCCACACGCCGAGCACGTCGTCGATGCGCCAGCGGTTCTGCACACAGGTAAACATGTAGACGAACAGCACGCCCGCGATGCCGCCTGTGACGAGCGCACCGAGCGGATGCATCACGTCCGAGCCGGCGCACACCGCCACCAGTCCGGCAAGCGGGCCGTTATACGTGAAGCCCGGGTCGTTGCGGCCCGCGAGCCATGCGGTCAGCGTGCCGCCGACCATCGCCATCAGCGAATTGACCGCGACCAGACCGCTGATCTTGTCGATGGTCTGCGCGCTCATCACGTTAAAGCCGAACCAGCCGACCGTCAGCACCCATGCGCCCAGCGCGAGGAACGGAATATTCGACGGCGGATGCGCGGCGATACCGCCGTCGCGGTGATAGCGGCCGTGGCGTGCGCCGAGCAGCAGCACGGCCGGCAACGCGACCCAGCCGCCGAACGCATGCACCACCACCGAGCCGGCGAAGTCATGAAACGGCACGCCGAAAATTTGCGTGAGCCAGGTCTGGATGCCGAAGCGGTCGTTCCACGCGATCCCTTCGAAGAACGGATAGACAAAACCGACCAGCACGAAGGTGGCGAACAGTTGCGGATTGAATTTCGAGCGCTCGGCGATGCCGCCGGAAACGATTGCCGGAATCGCCGCGGCGAAGGTCAGCAGGAAGAAGAATCGCACCAGCGCATAGCCGTTGTGCGCGGCCAGCGACTCGGCGCTGCCGAAGAACTGCACGCCGTAGGCGATGGTGTAGCCGATGAAGAAATACGCGATCGTCGAGACCGAGAAGTCCACCAGAATCTTCACGAGCGCATTGACCTGATTCTTTTTGCGGACCGTGCCCAGTTCGAGAAACGCGAAACCCGCATGCATGGCCAGCACCATGGCGGCGCCGAGTAGCAGAAAGAGCGTATCGCTGCCGGTTTTCAAACTTTCCATTGAGATGTCCCGCTTATGCCAAAAAAAGGGGCAACGAACGCAAGAAGTGGGCCAAATTTGTGCCGCAGGGCATCGATCAGGTGCAAAGCCGCACCGGAATGGGCGTTGTCTCGCTCGCCATGGATCTGATGACGCACTTCGTTTGCACCTCGAACCGGGCATGGACGCACTATAAAAGTGCATGGCGGTTCCATGTCGGGCGAGATGATCCAATTACGGGCGAAATATTCGATTTGATTTACGTTTAATTCAAAAGCCTGACGTTTGTGCGCATTTGTTGCGCGCATTAGCGTATCTGGCGGCTCACGCCCGCTCGGCCGCCCGTCGTCTTTGTCTTCCTGCGCAAACGTCGACATAATGTGCCGTCCCGTGCATGATCTGCCGGCCACCGACCTCCAATGCGCACGCATGAGACTGACCACTAAAGGCCTGTTGCTGATCGCAATTCCGGCCCTCTTCGAACTGGCGCTGCTGTCCGGGCTGGTCAAGGCGCAGTCAGACTCGGCGCAAGCGGAGCACTGGGCCATTCATAGCGAAGAGGTGCTGCGTCAGACCACCGCGATTCTCGAGCCGGTGCTGGGCGAGTCCGTGGCGCTGCGCGGCGCGGTGCTGGCCAACGATACCCGCTTCGCTACGCCGGTCACGTTGTGGATGGACGTTGACCGTCGCATCGATCAACTGACCGAACTGGTCGCCGATAACCCGGCGCAAGTCGAGCGCGTGGTGCAGGTACGTCAGGCGGTGCAGGCGTATCGCCAATGGTCGGACCGCGTTCAGGACATGCTGCATTCGGGGCGGCGGCGCGATCTGCTCGAACGATTCCGTGATCTGACCGCAGCCGACGTGCTCGATCGTTTCCGTCAGCGGGTGGTGGCCTTCCAGAGCGAAGAGCGGCACCTGGATACGTTGCGCTCGAGTGCCGCGGACGCCGCGCGCGAACGGCAGCAGATGCTGGTGGTCGCCGCCGTGTTCGGCTCGTTGCTGTTCGTCGCGCTGGCCGTCTGGTTGTTCACGCGCGGTGTGCGCGGCCGGCTCGCGCTACTGTCCGACAACGCCGCGCGGCTCGCGGGCAATGAGCCGCTGGCGCCGATCGCCCCGGGCCGCGATGAGATCGCCCGGCTCGATCTGACTTTGCATGAAACCAGCCGGCGCCTGCTCGAGGCCGAGCGCATTCAGGCGCGCTTCCAGGCCGATCTCGCGCGCCGCGCTGGCGAACTGGCGCGTATCAACGAGAGCTTGCGGCAACAGACCCAGGAAAACGAAATGTTCATCTACAGCGTGTCGCACGATTTGCGTGCGCCGCTGGTGAATCTGCAAGGTTTCTCGAGAGAACTGATCCGCGCCTGCGACGAACTGCGGGCGGCCGTGCGTCAGTCGTCGCTCGCAGCCGAGCCGCGACGGCGCATCGAACGGGTGGTGGATGAGGATATCGGCGAAGCGCTGCACTTCCTGCAGACGGCCGTGCTGCGTGCATCGCACATCATCGACGCGCTGTTGCGGCTCTCGCGCGTCGGCCATGTCGAGTACCGGCAGCAGAAGATCGAGGTGCGCGATATCGTGCCGCGCGTGGTGGATGCGATGCAAGGGTCGATCCGGGCGCGCCGCGCGCACGTCATCGTCAAGGATTTGCCCGCGGTTTGGGGCGACCCGACCGCGGTCGAGCAGGTGTTTGCCAACCTGATCGGCAATGCAGTCAATTATCTGGACCCGGAGCGCAAAGGCCGGATCGAAATTGGTGCGACGCCGGCGCCGCCGGGCGTGCACTCGCTGCGGATTTTCTACGTGCGCGACAACGGCCTGGGGATTCCGGCGATCGCGCTGCCGCGGCTATTCAACGCCTTTCAACGGCTGCACAGCGATGTGGCGGCGGGCGAAGGCATCGGCCTCGCGCTTGTGCGGCGCGTGGTGGAGCGGCACGGGGGCCGCGTGTGGGCGGAGTCGAAAGAGGGGGTGGGCACGACGTTTTATCTGTCGTTGCCCGAAACCGAGGTGCGGTCAGCGCAGCTGACTGCCGAGACGCATGTCGCGCCGGCGGACGACGGGGTTCAAGCGGTTCGCGATGTGCGCGAGGCGCGTGCGGGCCTCGGTGATCGTAATGGCCTCGGTCTGAGCGGCGGCGCAGTGGCGCATGCCGCCAATGCCCCGCCCGGCATCAGTACGCCGTGAAGAGCCGCCGCGGTTTGAGCAGTTTGCTGCCGCGAATCGACCAATAGCAGCCGCAGGCAATCAGAATGGCGACGCTCGCCAGTGCCTCGAGCGGAGCGGGGTGCACGCCGAGCAGTCCGTCCAGCGCGAACAGGCCGTGCGCGACGATCAGCAGCGCAGCCCACAGCGAGCAAGCGGCTTGCACGAGCATGCGCGTGCCTGCCAGACGCCGCGCGCGGTTTTCCCGCGACCAGCCGGCCGAGGTGCGCGCGCAGAAAAAAGCAATCGCCATCAACGTGACGGCAAGAATGACGATCCAATCAGTCAGTTCCATCGAAAAACTCCCAAGTCAACCGACGACTATAGGAAAGCCTTCCGTTGCGAACTATCGGACTAGTCTCAAATGCGCGGGAGTTGCGAGCGCGCATTGCCGTGGAGACACGGCGCTCGCCGTTGGATCAGAGTTCATCCAATTGATCTGCGGAACACATCGAACGCTCATTGAATGCTCAGGCAGCCTACTCCAACACGTTTGACAGAATCGCGACGGAGCGTGCAATGGATTCGTTCGAATGCCGCTGGATGCAAGCGGACGATGCAGCGGAGCACACAGCGCTGCTTGGCGTCGCCAGCGCTTCTTGAACGGGCGGGTGGCGCAACGGCGTATCATTGGCCCGTTTTCGCATGCGGAAGCCGCTTGACGCGGCTCACACTCAAACATGATTTCATCTATCCGTTCACCTTTGCTGCGCCGTGCCGCCGTGGTCCTCTTCGTGTTCGGCGGCCTTGCGGCTTGTCAGAAGAATGACGCGTCCGCCGGGCAAGTCGCCGGCAAGCTCGACGACGCAGCGCAAGTCGCCGGTCAGAAGCTCGATCAGGCGGCCAGCTACGTCGGCCGGCAGGTCGACGCGACCAAAGCCGCCGCGCAGCAGAACCTCGAATCGGCCTCCGCGCCGTCGATCACGATCGATCCAGCCTCGCTGGCGTCGACCGCGCAAGCCAATCTGCAAAGTGCGGCGAGCGCGACCAACGTGCAACTCGGCAAGGCGGCGTCGCTGACCGGCCAGGGGCTCGAGACGGCCGGCCGCAAGTTGCAGGAGTGGTCGGCGCAGAGTACGGCGTCGTCGGCAACGGTCTCGGCGTCTTCGTCGGCATCGGGCGATTCCGGCGATGCGCAAAAACAGATGGACAAGTGAGATGACAGCCTGTCCGCCCGGCCGTTTGACAGCGGGATTAAATGTAATTATCATAGTTACATATTGTCGTCGCTGGGCAGGTTTGCTTTGAATACGAGTAGCAGGTTTGCGTTTGCGGTGCATGTGCTCGCCCTGCTGTCGTTGCAGGCGGGCGTGCCGCTCTCGTCGGAGATGATCGCGGGCAGCGTGAATACGAATCCCGCGCTGATCCGGCGTTTGTTGACCATGCTGGCCGAGGCGGGTCTCACCACTTCGCAACTTGGCGCAGGCGGTGGTGCGCTGCTTGGCCGGGCACCGGAGAACATCACGCTGCTCGAGGTATATCGCGCGGTGGATGACGCGCAATTGTTGGCGCTGCATCGCGAGGAGCCGAATCCGGCGTGCATGGTGGGGCGCAATATTCAAGGCGTGCTGCGCGGCATCATCGACGAAGCGCAGCAGGCTATGGAAGCAGCGCTCGGCGCCCGCACCCTGGCCGATGCCACTGCTGACGTGGTGCGCGCCGAGCGGGCGCGTGAACGCAGGCGGCGTCCGCAAGGATGACGTAGCAAAGAAGCAGTACGGCAGGGCGCGTGTGGAGTATCCGGGACTCGCGCGCCCGAGAACGGACGGGGGCTTAGGCCTCTCTTTTTTCCCTTTTATATGTAATCAATGCAGTTACATATAAATTAATCTCAGGAGCTTCAAAATGAGCAAACAGTTGAAAATCGCGTTGTTTGGCGCCACCGGCACGATTGGTTCGCGGATCGCCGCGGAAGCGGCCCGTCGCGGGCATCAGGTGACGGCGTTGGCGCGCAATCCGGCGCGCGTGCCTGCCGACGTGGCGAATCTGAAAGCCGCGCAGGCCGACCTGCTCGACGCCGCGAGCGTGGGCGTTGCGGTGCGTGGTCATGACGTAGTGGCGAGCGCTTATGCGCCTCCGCAAGGCGATCTCGCAGCGCTGACCAAGGCGACCCACGCGCTTGTCGACGGCGTGCGAGCGGCCGGTCTGAAGCGCCTCGTGGTGGTGGGCGGCGCGGGTTCGCTCGACGTGGCGGGCAAGCAACTGGTCGATACGGACGGTTTCCCGGATGCGTACAAAGCGATCGCGCTGGCCCACCGCGATGCATTCGATTACTACCGTGGCATCACCGACCTCGACTGGACTTTTTTCGCGCCTGCCGCGCTGATTGCGCCGGGCGAGCGCACCGGCAAGTTCCGCACGGGCGCGAACGCGCTGCTGGCCGACACAGAGGGCAATAGCCGCATTTCAGCGGAGGATTACGCCATTGCGTTCGTCGACGAATTGGAGCAAGGCCGTTTCGTCCGTCAGATCGCGACGGCGGCTTATTGAGTTTGAGGGATCACGCCCGCCCCTGCGCCTCGCCGCGCGTGACGCAGGGCCTCGTACGGCCGAGCGGGGATGAAGGGGTTCTTCTATCGCCGAGCCTACGCAAGCGTCCTAACAATCGGTTACGCATGTTCGGTCGCGGGCGGCAAAACTGCGGCTACACTGGCGTCTCCCGTTTTCTTACGGATCGCCATGCAGTCATGCCCGTTGCGGCGTGAGTCCGGGGCCGCGCCGTCCAACGGCGCGCAACCGGCGACTCACGCCGCCTTCCATTTTCCTTCTGGCCATACCGGATGCGACGCTCGGCTCCGTGCGCGCGCTCAAGTCGCGGCGTGGTTCGGCGCGTGGGCGGCCATGGCCTGCCTCACGCTGGTTCTGTGCCTCGGCTGGATGCCCGCCAACGCCCAAGCCGCCGGTGCCAGCACGCCGGTCATTCCGGCCCTGCAGAGCCTGATCAACAGCGCGACGGCGACGCCTGCGTCTGCCGCCTCGGCCGCCTCGGCAGCCGAGGCGGCGTCCGCGCCGTCGCCCGCGAGTCAGGCAGAACTGGCGCACTCGCTCGACAGCGTGATCGCCACGCTCGACAACGACCGGCAGCGCACCGCGCTCGTCGCCCAGCTCAAAAAGCTGCGCCAGGTCTCGCAAAACGTCGCTCCGCCCGCGCCGGCGCAACCGAGTCCCGGCTTGCTCGGCGCGATCGCGTCGGGGATCGCATCGTTCGAATCCGATGTGCATCAGGGCCGCACGCCGGTGCGCTATTGGGGCGGACGTTTCAATGCGGCCGGCAACGAGCTTTACACGATCGTTTCCGGCCAGGGGCATGAGAGCTTCGGACGCGTGGCCTTTTCGATGCTTGCGATGCTGGCCGGCTGGGGCGCGTGCGCCGGCGCGCTGATCTACCTGCAGCACCGGCTATACCGGCGCTTTGGCATCGTCACCGGCCTCAACCCGAATCCCACTACGCGCGAGCTGCTGATCTTCGCGCTGCGCCGTGTCGGGCCGTGGATCGTCGCCTTCCTCGCGGCGCTGCTGTTCGTGCGCGCCATGCCCGATGCGCTCGGCCGCACGCTCGGCATGGTGGTCGCCTATGCGATTGTCGCTGGAGCGGTGTTTTCGTCGATCTGTCTGATCATGTTTTCGCTGTTCGGCTCCGGGCATCGGCGGATTGCGGTGCGCCTCCTGATCGATCACGCGCGGCGCGTGCTGTTCGTGGTCGGCGTATGCGGCGCGCTCGGCGATGCGGCCGTCAACTACGACGTCGCACATCAACTCGGGTCGAATCTCGCCGCCCTGATTTCGACCGCGGCCAATATGACGGCCGCCGTGCTCACGGGATATTTCGCGCTGGCGTTCCGCCGGCCTGTCGCCCATCTGATCCGCAACCGGCCTTATGAGCAGCGCACCGATCACAAGGCCGCGACCGACGCCTTCGACGTGCTCGCTTCGCTCTGGCACGTCCCCGTGCTGGTGCTCGCCACTGCGTCGGTGGTCGCCACGCTCGGCGGCTCGGGCTCCAGCGAAAACGTGCTGCAAATTTCCGTAGTGACCGCGCTGTTGCTGGTGCTGGCTTTCTTCCTGTCGGCCATCGTGCTGCGCATGACGCGCCCGCGCAGTGCGCGCACGCGCCGCCGCTCGCCCTATCTGACGCGCTTGCTGCGCTTTTTCGGCACACTGCTGACGCTCTTCATCTGGTTGATCTTCTTCGAACTGGCCGCGCGTCTGTGGGGTTTGTCGCTCGCGGAAGTGGTCGAGGAGAACGTCGCGGCGCGAGGTATCGCGCACGCGGTGACGGCGATCATCGCGACGGTGTTCATTGCCTGGCTGCTGTGGATTCTGGTCGATACGGCGATCACCGAAGCCCTCAATCCTGGCGGCCCACGCAATAAGTCGCGCAGTCCGAGCATGCGCGCACGCACCATGCTGCCGCTGCTGCGCAACGTGTTGCTTGTGTCGATCATGACGATCGCCGGGATCGTGACCGCGGCGAACCTCGGCATCAATGTGACGCCGCTCCTCGCGGGCGCCGGGGTGATCGGTCTCGCGATCGGTTTCGGCGCGCAGTCGCTCGTGACCGACCTGATCACGGGTCTGTTCATCATCATCGAAGATACGATTTCGGTCGGCGACTGGATTGATGTGGACGGCGGTCACGCTGGCACCGTCGAGCATCTGTCGATCCGCACCGTGCGCTTGCGCGACGGCCAAGGCGCGATTCACGCGATTCCGTTCTCGCAGATCAAGATCGTCAAGAACCTGTCGCGCGACTTCGCCTATGCCGTGTTCGAGGTGCGGATGTCGTTCTCGACCGAGGTCGATCAGATCACGCAACTGATCCGCGAAGTCGGCGCCGATCTGATGGCCGACTTCCGGTATCGGCGCGAAATGCTCGGGCCGATCGAGGTGTGGGGGCTCGACCGTTTCGATCCGAACTGGATGGTCGTGAAGGGGCAGATCAAGACGCGGCCGTTGCAGCAATGGAGCGTGGCGCGCGCCTTCAATTTGCGGCTTAAACGCAAAATGGACGAAGCCGGTATTGAGATTCCGGTGCCGCAGATGCGCGTGTACACGTCGTCGAAGGATAGCGAGGGACAGCCGTTGCACGACGATCAGCTGCCCGAGTCTGGCCCGCATGGGCAAGCACATGGACATGCTGAGACGGGCGCTTCGGCGCGGGCCGCGCATGCTGCAGTGGCGGCGGCGCGCGATGTGTCGCACGAACCGCGTCCGGCGCCGCCGTCGACCGGGCAGACCGAGTCGATTCCACCGCAGATTCCCACGGCAGGCGAAGCGGGCCGCAAAAGCTGATCAGGCTGGCTGTGGGTGTCAGGCAAGCGCCGGTGCATCGGCCGCGTGCACGATGTCGTTGACATGCGTGGCGATCTGCACGCCTGCGACACCGTAAATATGCAGCGAGACGGCGGGCGCGTCGCTGCAATTGCCCAGCCGATGAATGCCGCCCCGGCCGCCGCGCACGAACGACACGGCTCCGGTATTGCGCGCTTGTGTACGGGTGGCACTCGCACAGTGCTGTGCGCCATTCCATTCGAAAACCGTTTCGCTCAGCGTGCCGTCGAGCACCGCGTAGCCGCACCACGTGTGGTGCGCATGCACGGGGCTTGCCTGTCGCGGCAGCCATACGAGCGCGGCGATCGCGTAGCGGCCGTGCGGGTCGGCGGCCAGCAGATGACGCCGGTAATTTTCAGCGGAGCCTTCGCGTTGCGCCGGCGTGAGCAACGCGGGGTTCGCCGCTGCTTCGGACAGCGCGATGCGCATGCTGCGCGCGAAGAAGGTCGAATCCGCAGGCTCGGGGAATTTCGCGCAGGCTTCGAACATCGCGTCGAGCGCGTCGCACAGGTGCGCGAGCGGCGCGCTGCGGTGCACGTGCGAAGGCATTTCATTCGCCCCGGCAAACTGCGCGGAGTGGGTGGCGGAACGGTCGACGGCTGCTGAACGGAGGTCTTGGCTCATGATTGCTGGGCAGCGGCATGGCTGCTTATCGGCTATTTCTGGATAGCCACATTTATACCCGTTTGCCCGGAGAAAGAGTTTCCATATAATTCCCCCGGGAGTCTTGAAAGTAGAATAATTTCCTATGGGAGTGTGACGATGGGAATGGATGTCATCGATCGGAAGCTGCTCGAACTGCTGCAGGAAGACGCGACCATGCCGATCGCCGAGCTGGCGCAACGCGTGAATCTGTCGCAAACGCCTTGCTGGAAGCGGCTGCAGCGGCTGAAAGAGGCGGGCGTGATTCGCGCCCAGGTGGCGTTGTGCGATGCGCGCAAGCTCGGCGTAGGTACGACCGTGTTCGTCGCGGTGCGGACCAATCAGCACACCGAGGTCTGGGCGCAGACCTTCACCCGTGCGGTGCAGGAGATTCCGGAGGTGGTGGAGGTGTACCGGATGAGTGGCGAAACGGATTACCTTCTGCGCGTGGTGGTGTCGGATATCGACGACTATGATCGCGTCTACAAGCTGTTGATCGCGGCCGTTCCGCTTTATGACGTGAGTTCGAGCTTCGCGATGGAGCAGATCAAATATTCGACGGCGCTGCCGGTGCGGCCTTCGGTGGTGGTGGAGGGGCGCTGACTGCAAGCCGTGTGCAAGCTCAGTGGGCGTAAAATGCCGCCTTCCCAAACACTATCCGCGACTGCCTCGCGAACCGAGCCCGCCTCATGAACAAACCGCCGCGCAAAAAGAACCCGACCTTTGGCATTGCTGTTTTCATCGTGGTCGCGGTGTTGTTGGTGATCGCCACGCTCTTCTATAACGCCATCACGGAAAAGCGCGATTTCGACCGTCAGAACACGCCGGCGCCGTCGGTTTCATCGGACGCGGCGGCGGCTGCTGCTACCGCCGCGGCGCCTGCGAGCGGCGCCGCGCAATAAGACGAAGCGGTCGTTTCACTCTTCCGGCAGGCGAATCACGCTCGCATCCTTGCGAATCAGCGCGGACGCCGTCAGCATCTGCTTGCACTGATGGGCGAGCAATTTCATGTCATGCACGGCTTCCGCCGAGTAGTCCGGCGACTTCTCCGTCTCGACCACCATCGCATCCAGTTCGCGCGTCAATTGTTTGGTCTGCTCGCCTTGATCGGCAGGCGGCGCGCTACCCGCTTCGGCTTCGGTCAGATTGTCGCGGATCACGCTCAGGGCACGTTGCAACGGCTGTAGCGAGACCCCGTCGGCCCGCTGTGTGGAGGTGCGCAGCAACGGCGCGGCCACCGTGATTTGCGAGGCGAGCACGTGGCTGCGTACCAGCAGACCGTTCAGTTCCGGGACGAACTTCTGCGCGGACTTCGGCTCGAGCATCATGCGTTGGAACGCCTGGCCGAGATTGGCGAATGCCACATGGACGTTCTTGCGCGCGAGCCGATAGCGGTAGTCGCGATCGAGCGCGGTCGCAGCGGCCGCGGCGGCGGGGGATGCGCCGCTGGCGGGCTTGGCGGTCGTGTTGCCGACCGTGGTCGCGCCCGCGCTTGCAGCCGTGTTTGCTACCGCGTTGGCACCCGCACTTGCGGCCGCATGTGCTCCAGCGTTCGCCCCGGCGTTCGCCACCGCCACCGCCGGCGTGCCGAATTCGATCGCGGGATCCACCATCGCCGCGGCGGCCGCAAATGCGCCGGCCTCAGTCACCGTTGCGACTACCGCGGCGGCCGGCTTACCGCTCCACCACCAGCTCGCTTCGAGATACTGCCGCGTCGCACCGATCATGTTATTGACGAGCTTGCCCATCAACCGGTATTCCCAGTAGGGGAACAGGTGGCTCGCCGCAATCGCGATCGCGCAGCCCACCACGGTATCGATTGCGCGTTCGCCGATGATGCGCATGCTGCCCGGTGCGAGCAGATGGAACATCAGCAGCACATACGAGGACGTGAACACCACGCTTGCCGTGTAATTGAACAGCAACAAGCTGTAGCTCATCACCATCGACGCGAACATGACGACCAGCAGGATGTGCGGTTCCTTGACGAAGATCATCAACGCGATGCTCGCCGCGCAGCCGATCAGCGTGCCGACGATCCGCTGCCCGTTGCGCTGCTTGGTCAGCGAATAGCCGGGCTTCAGAATGATGACGGTGGTCATCACGATCCAGTATGCGTTGGTGAGCGGCAGCAGACGGCCGAGCCAGAAGCCCACGGCGACCGCGATCGTCACGCGCAGCGCGTGACGGAAGCTCGGCGAGGCCATTGTCAGATTCGAGAAGATCTGCCCGAACGGCACGCGGCGGCTCGATACGAAGCGGCTCAGCGCCTGGTCGAGGCGCAGGTCGGTCTCGGTCGCGCCGGGCTCGCTCGACAGGTTCTTGCGCATCTTGTCGATCAGGCGCGTGGCGCTCCAGATGCGCCGGAAGGTTGACGACACCGCCGAGTAAGCCTCGGGGTTTTTAACCGACAGCTCCTGCTTGCGCATCAGTTCGATCTCGAACTCGATGGCGCGCAATTCGGCTTTTACATTCACACGCGTGCGCGGCGGCTGGTTTTGCAGCACCGCGAGCCCAATCTCTTCGAGATCGGCTGCGGATTTGCGAATCAGATCGCGGTAGAACACCAGCAGGTCGGAGCCGCCAAACGTGTTGCGTACCAGCGAGTAATCGACATGCGTACCGACAAACAGTTCATGCAGATCGACGGTATTGATGAACAGATTGAACAGCATCGCGCGGCGCGGTTCGAGCCGGCCGGTTTTCAGCTTGGGCAGATTGCGCAGCACGATGTCGCGCGCAGCTTCCTGACGTTCGACCGCGGCGATCTGTTTGTCGACCAGATTGCGATAGCACTCGTCGAGATCGTTATCGAGATCGTAGAAAGCGGCACGCGCTAGCAGGTAGTCGGCGCACGCGAACACGCTTTCGGCGAGCGCCTGCTGTTCGATGCGATGCATCATCCAGCGGCTCACGAATGTCGACCAGTACGTGTACCAGAGACCGCCCACCAGAATCCACGACGCATTGACGAGCGCCTGCATGGGCGTGAAATGCTCTTCCAGCGTCACGATCATCATGAAGAGCGTCGCGAAGCTGATCTGCGGCCAGCGGTTGCCATACACGACGATCAACGAGAGCACGAATGTGAGCGGCACGACCGTACACCACAGCGCCACCGCGTTGACCGTGGCCAGACCGGTGGCGAGCGCGGACAGGAAGCCGATCACTGTGCACGCCAGCATCTCGTTGTGCTTGTACTTGAGCGGGCCTGGCATATCGACCACGCATGCGCCGAGCGCACCGGTCGCGATCGTGAAGCCGAGCTCGCGATCGTGGAACACGATCAGACACAGTACGGCCGGCAACGACACGCCGACTGCGATGCGCAGACCGCCATAAAAGTACTGGCTGTAAAGGAATTTTCTTATTTCAACCGAATAGCGCATCGACTGCCTGGATTTCATTCACTGAGAAAACGCGGTTGAAGGGGCAGACCCGAACTGCCGTCGAGTCTAACTGATTTCGAGTCCGATCTGACCTCATCCATTCGGCCAGGTTCTGCCCTGGGAGCGCGTTTGTTATGCTGTCGCTTCAATGTCTGTCGCGGTCCGCGCGTTCCGCCCGCTTTGCACGCTTTCCCAGGATCCATGCTCCAACTCTTCTATTCGAACCGCTACGAAACCCTTGTCGGCGCGCTGCTCGACGACCTTGCGCAAGCGCCGTCCGATCCCTGGACCGCGCAGCCCGTGATCGTCCCGAGCGCGGCGGTGCGGCGCAGGCTCGAGCTCGACATCGCGGCGCGTCAAGGCATCTGCGCGAATGTTGATTTTGGCTATCTCGCGCAGTGGCTGTGGGCGCAAATCGGCGGCGTAATCGAAGTGCCGAAGCATTCGCCGTTCGCCCCGGACCGGCTAGTCTGGCGCGCCTACCGGTTGCTGGCGGATGCGGATGAAGCACTGCCGTGGAATGCCTCGCCGCGTCTGCGTACGTATCTCGACGCGGCGGATGCGTCGATGCGCTATGAACTGGCCCGGCGCGTGGCCACCGTGCTCGACCACTATCTGACCTATCGCCCGGAATGGCTGCTGCAATGGCAGAAGGGCGGATCGGTCTTCGCGAGCGGCGCGGCGGACGACAACGGCCCGCGTCTCGTCGGTGCAAGCGAAGCCGCGCGTGAGGACGAGCGTTGGCAAGCCGCACTGTGGCGCGCCGTGCTCGCCGAAGTGGCGGGCAACGCGCAAACGCCCGCGGCAGCGTTGCCGCCTGCGTATCGCTTTCTCGAAGAAATCGGCACGCTCGATCTGGAAGCCATCTCGAACGCGCAGTGGCCCGAAGCGGTCAGCGTGTTCGCACTGCCGACCATGCCGCCGCTGCATGTCGCCTTGCTGCGCGCACTCTCGCGCTGGGTCGATGTGCGTTTGTATGTGATGAACCCGTGCCGCGAATTCTGGTTCGACGTCGTCAGCGCAGGGCGCGTCGAAGCGCTCGATGCAGCCGGTCAGCTCGACTACCAGGAAGTCGGGCATCCGCTGCTGGCCGAGTGGGGTCGTCAGACCCAGGCGCAGCTGCATATGCTGCATGAGCTGACCGAGAGCGCAGCATCCGGCGAGACCGGCGACTTTACCGAAAATCCCGAACCGAGCTGGCTCGCCGCGGTGCAGAACGGCATGCTCGCGCTACGATCGGAAACGGACGCGGACGAGTTGCCGATCGAAAGCGGCATCGAAGTCCATGTGTGTCACAGCCTGTCGCGGCAACTCGAGGTGCTGCATGACCGTCTGCTTGGCTGGTTCGATGAGTTCGACGATCTGCAGCCGTCCGATGTGCTGGTTGCCGTGTCCGACCTCGCTGCGGCCGGCCCGTTGATCGACGCGGTGTTCGGCACCGCACCCCATGGCGATACTCGCCGCATTCCGTATCGGATCACCGGCTTGCCGCCATCGCAGGCCAATCCGGTCGCGCGTCTGCTGCTGGATTGGCTGGCGTTGCCCGAGCGCAGCGTGGGCGCGCCGGATCTGATCGAATGGCTGCGGGTCGACGCGATTGCCATGCGCTACGGCATCGATGCCAGTGCCCTCGAAGCCGCGCAGGAATGGCTCGCGGCAGCCGGCGCGCGTCGAGGACTTGCACCCATCGAGCCGACGGGCGAACACGTGCCCATCGCGCGTCATACGTTCGCCGATGCCCTGACACGTTTGTATCTCGGCTACGCGATGCCGGATGGCGGCGAGCCGGTCGGTGCCTGGTTGCCGGTCGAGGGCGCCGACGGTTCTGACGCGGAGTTGCTTGGGCGTCTGTCGCGTTTCGTCGACGATATCGATACCTTCGCAGCGCGCTGCTCGGTCGAGCAGACGCCCGCCGAATGGACCCAACTGTTGCTTGAAACGCTCGCGCAGTGTTTCGACGGTGGCGTCGAGTTCGCCGACTCGCTGGCGGCGGTGCGCGACGCCCTCGACAAGATGGGCGACGCGATGCAAGCTGGCGCGCAAGACGTCGTGCTGCCGGCCGCCGTGGTGCGCGGTGCGCTCACCGAAGCGCTGGACGACCCGGCGCGCGGCGGGGTGCCCTGGGGCAGCGTGACGTTTTCATCGCTGACCAGTCTGCGTGGCTTGCCCTATCGCATCGTCTGCCTGCTCGGCATGGACGACGGCGTGTTGCCGAGTCTCGCGCGCGCCGACGAATTCGATCTGATGGCCGCGTTCGGCAAGGCCGGTGACCGGCAGCGCCGCGACGACGAACGCAATCTGTTCCTCGATCTGCTGCTGGCCGCGCGCGATCGTCTTTTTATCGCCTATACGGGCCGCAGCATCCGCGACAATGCGCCGTTGCCGCCGGCCGCGCTGGTCGACGAATTGCTCGATTACCTCGCGCAGGTGTCGGCGGGCGAAGGGGCGAGTCCCGCGGAGATCGACGCCGCACGGCATGCATTCATCGTCGATCATCCGCTGCAGGCGTTCGCGTCGGACTATTTCTCGTCGCAGCGCGGCTTGTTCACTTACGACGTGGATCGTGCGGAGCTGGCCAGTTTGCTGGCCGCGCCGCAGCATCCGGCTGCGGCGCCGTTCTTCGATCAACCGTTGCCCGCTGAAGATGCGCCGCTCGTCGCCTTCGACGAATTCGTGCGTTTCTGGCGTCATCCGGCGCGGGCATTGTTGCGTGACCGTTTGGGTATCGTGTTGTCGGATGCGCAGGGCGAGTTGCTCGACACCGAGCCGTTCGAACTCGATTACGCGGGTCAGGATGCATTGGCGGAGCGGCTCTTGCCCGTGCTGCTCGACAGCGGCGCCGAAGACGATGACGCGATGTTCGAACGCGTACGCCGCGTCGCTGCGGCAAGTCCCGAGTTGCCGGGCGGCGCGACCGGCGCCGTATGGCGCTCGCGCGAACTGGGTGCGCTGCGTCAGCTCGCCGACAGCGTGCGGCGCGAAGTGGCGTCGGGTGTCGAGCGTTTGCCGTTCGTGCTGGATATCGTGCCGCGCTGGCCCGATAGTGCCGGCATTGCAGAGACCATCTTCGGCCCGCATGATGCAGCACTCCGCAAAGCGGCCGAAACACCGCTGCAACTGCACGGCACCTTGAATTTGCTGACCGAAACAGGACAAGTGATTTTTCGCTACGCCAAACCCACCGCGCGCGACTATCTGTCCGCATGGCTCGCGCATCTGGTCTATTGCGCGGCGCAGCCGAACGGCCCGCGCCGCACTGTCTGGCATGGCAGCGGCGCGAGCTTCGAGCTCACGCCGGTCGCGGCGCCCCTCGATGAACTGGCGCCGCTTGCCGCGTTGTTCAGAGCCGGGCGCAGGCTGCCCCTGCGCTTCTTCCCGAAGAGCGCCTGGGCCAAAGTCAGCGACAGCGATTCCGCGGCACAAGGCGCCTGGATCAATGACCGGGTGCGCGGTGAATCCGACGACCCCGCGTTGCGAATCGCACTGCGCGGCACGCCGCTTACGCTAGACGAACCCTTCGGCAGTCTCGCCTCGATCGTCTACAAACCACTCGTGCAGCATCTGCGGAGCGCATCATGAGCGGCGCCGTTCGGAATTACGCGCTGGTTGCCGAGGAGCTCGACGTTTTTGCCTGCTCGCTCGACGGCGTCAATCAGATCGAGGCGTCGGCGGGAACCGGCAAGACCTGGAACATCTGCGCGCTGTACGTGCGGCTGCTGCTGGAGAAGAATCTGAAGGCCGATCAGATTCTCGTCGTTACCTTCACGAAGGCGGCGACCGCGGAACTGCACGAACGCATTCGCGGCCGGCTCGCGGAACTGCATCGCGCTATCGAAACGGACGACGACGGCGGCGATCCGTTCATCCAGCGTCTCTTTGAAACCACGCTGGCGCCGGAGGGGGGCATTGATCGTGAGGCCGCGTTGAAGGTCGTGCGCCGCGCACTGCGAACGTTCGATCAAGCCGCGATCCACACCATCCACGCATTCTGTCAGCGCGCGTTGCAGGAAGCGCCGTTCGCCGCCGCCATGCCGTTCGCATTCGAAATGGAAGCCGACGACGCGGCCTTGCGTTTCGAAATGGCGGCCGATTTCTGGCGTGAGCAAGTGGAACCGGTGGCTTATGCGCATCCTGCTTTCGCCGCGTGGCTGGTGGCCAAACGCGCAGGCCCCGCGTCGCTCGATGAGCAACTCGCGCGGCGCCTGAAAAAGCCGTTGGCGCAGTTGCGCTGGGGCACGCTCGACGCAGGTGGAAACGGCGTCGATCCGCAAGCGGGTTTCGATGCCGCCTGCGCAGTCTGGCAGGCGGAGCGCGACGCGATCGTCAGTCTGCTTGCGCAAGCGCAAGACCGCCTGAGCAAGACCTCTCACAAGCCTGACCTCGTGAGCGCGGCGATTGCCGCGTGGACAGCGTATTTCGCGCAGGGCGATTGTCATGCGCCGCCGCCAAGGGCCGCGTTGAAGTTGACGGCAGCGGCCTTGAAAAAGGCCACCAAGGTCAAGTTCGAACCGCCCGAGCATCCCTTCTTCGAGCACGCCGAAGCACTGGCGGCCGCCGTCGTCGCGGCCGAAGCCGCGCAACGCGCGCGCTGGCTCTCGCTCGTGGAAACCTGGCTCGACTACGCGCCCGCCGAGCTGGTGGCGCGCAAACGCACCCGCCGGGTGGTGTCGTTCGACGATCTGCTGTCCAACCTGTATCGTGCGCTCGCTGCCAATCCCTGGCTTGCCGATGCTTTGCGTACGCGTTATCCGGCGGCGCTGATCGACGAGTTTCAGGATACCGATCCGTTGCAATTCGCGATTTTCAGCCGTATCTTCGCGCCCGCCGGTCCGCTGTTTCTGGTGGGCGATCCGAAGCAGGCGATCTACAGTTTTCGCGCGGCGGATTTGCATACCTATCTGGCGGCACGGGCGGCGGCTTCCGCGTGCTACACGCTCGCCGTCAATCAGCGTTCGACCGCGCCGATTGTCGAGGCCTGTAATCGGCTCTTCGAAGCCAACCCTCAGGCGTTCGTGCTCGACGGTCTCGACTATCAGCCGGTTCGCGCCGGCGAGCGGCGCCGTCCGCTTTTGCGCGATCCCGATGCGAACGCGGGCGACTTCCGTATCTGGACCTTGCCGCAAGGTGACGCCGCGTTGACCAAACGCGAGGCGCAGCGTGCGGCAAGCGAAGCCTGTGCCGCCGAGATCGTGCGGCTTTTGCGTGGCGCACGCCAAGGCATCGTGACGATCGGCGATGCGCCGCTCGCGCCGGGCAATATCGCGGTGCTCGTACAGACGCACAAGCAGGGTAGTCTGATCAAGCGCGTGCTGGCATCGTGGGGCGTCGGCAGTGTGGAACTGGCGCAGGCTTCAGTGTTCGCGACGCTGGATGCGGAGCAGATCGAACGCGTGCTGGCCGCGGTCGATACGCCGGGCGACCTGCGCGGCCTACGCACCGCCCTCGCCACCGATTGGCTCGGCCTGGACGCCGCTGCGCTGTGGCGTCTCGAGCAGGTCGCCGACGCGCCGTCACCCGCCGGCGATCCGGCGCATGCCGCGGATGCGATGGGGTGGGTCGAGCGTTTTTCACGCTATCGCACGTTGTGGCATGAGCGCGGTTTCGCCTTGATGTGGCGCACGCTGATGCGCGAGCTGCGGGTCGCGCAACGGCTGGTTGCCGGGCCGGATGGTGAGCGCCGTCTGACGAATGTGAATCACCTGGCTGAACTCGTGCAGGCGCGTGCCGCCACGCAACCCGGTATCGCGCCGACTTTGCGCTGGCTCGCCGCGCAACGCATGCAAGGCGGGGGCGAAGACGCGCAGTTGCGGCTCGAATCGGATCGCAACCTCGTGCAGATCGTCACCGTCCACAAATCGAAAGGGCTCGAGTATGCGGTCGTGTTCTGTCCGTTTCTGAACGACGGCGCGCTGCGCGAACCGCCGTCCTCCGGCTTGCCCGATGCGCGTGAGTATCACGATGAAACGGGCGGCGCGGTGCTGCACTACGGTTGCGATGACGACGAGGCCGAGCGCGCGTCGCGTTACGCGGCGCGCGAACAGGCGGCGGAACGGGCGCGGCTCGTCTATGTGGCGCTGACGCGCGCGGTATATCGCTGCTATCTGGTCGCCGGTACTTATCTGTCGTCGCGCTCCACCAAGGAGTCGCGTCGCAGCGTGCTGAATTGGCTGGTGGGTGGCAGCGGCCACAGCTTTGACGACTGGCTGACCGATCCGCCTGACGAAGCCGCCTTGTCCGAGCGATGGCAGACGCTGGCGGGCGGCCCGATCACGTTGCAGGCGTTGCCGAAAGTGGAACGCCGTGTGCCGTTGGAAAGCCTCCAGGACAGTGGCGCACGCATGCAGGCGCGCGCCAATCGACGGCCGTTGCGCGATCAGTGGCGCATGGCGAGCTTCAGCGGCCTGATCGCCGCCGGCAGCAAAGCCGACGAGGCCCACGCGGCGATGGAAGAGGTGCGGCCCGATCACGATGAGATTGCCGACGCGCTCGCACCTACGCCGTTGCCGACGCCGCAAGCGCAGTCTTACGCGGAGGACGACATTCTCGCGTTTCCGCGCGGCGCGGCGGCGGGCGACTGTCTGCATCGCATGTTCGAACTCGCGGATTTCACCGATCCGCAAACCTGGCCGGATGCTATCCGGGGTGCGTTGCGCGAGCGTCCGGCGCCGGCTGTGCCTGAACTCGCGGCACGTTTGCCCGCCATGATGCATAACCTGATCGCGGACGTCGTGACGACCGAGCTTGTGCCGGGCATGGCGCTCGCCAGGTTGAATCGGCAGCGGCGTCTGAACGAACTCGAGTTCCTGTTTGCGGCGCCGTCGCTCGATTTCCCTGCGTTGCGCGAGCTGCTGACAGAACACGGCTACCCCGACGTGGCGCTGGAACCGGGCGTGTTGCGCGGTTTCGTCAAAGGATTTATCGACATGATCGTCGAGCACGACGGACGTTTCTGGATCGTCGACTGGAAGTCGAACCATCTGGGCGACACCGCCGCCGACTACGCCGCGGCGCCGCTCGAAGCGGCCATGGCTAGCCACGCGTATCACCTGCAGGCGCTGCTCTATACCGTGGCGTTGCATCGCTATCTGAAAACGCGGATGCGTGATTACGCGTACGACACGCACATGGGCGGTTATCTGTATCTCTTCGTGCGCGGCGTGCGTCCGCAATGGCGCGATGCTGAAGGGCCGGCGGGCGTGCACATGCGGCGGCCTGCATTCGAACTGGTCGCATTGCTCGACGCGGCGATGATCGGAGGTGTCGCATGAGTACATTCGAGCAGATCTCGTCGGCGCCCCCGGAGCTCGATGACATCGGGGTGAATTTACCCACGCCGGCCGATTTCAGCACCGCGCTCGCGGAAGGGTTCGCGCGCCGCATCGGCACGCTGGCGCAGCGCGGCGGTGCGGCGGCCGAGGCGGTGAAGTGGGCGGCGCGGGCCGCCTTCGCTGCGAGCCGCGCGACTGCCGAAGGGCACGTGTGCGTGCCGCTTGCGGTGCTGGCGCGACGCTTCGATGCATCGAGCGCTGAGGTGCGCACGGCACTGTTCGCAAGCGGCATGGCCAGCGACGGTTCGCAAAGCGCGGCGGCGTTGCGGCCGCTGGTGATTGATGGGCAGGGGCGGCTGTATCTGGCGCGATATTACGACTATGAGCGGCGTCTCGCCCGCTCGCTGGTTGCGCATGCGGGGGGGGCGGCGGATGCGCGCGCTCATGGTCACGATGCTGCCGCGGCTAGCGCCAACGCCAACGCGCAAACGCTACACGAGCGCCTGCTGCGGTACTTCGGTCCACCGCAGGACGACGAGGTCGACTGGCAACGTGTCGCGGCAGTCATGGCGCTGTCCGGGCAACTCACCATCGTCAGCGGCGGTCCGGGCACCGGCAAGACCACTACCGTGGTCGGTGTGCTCGCCTGCCTGCTCGATGCGCGCGCCGATCTGCGAATTGCACTGGCGGCGCCGACCGGCAAAGCGGCGCAGCGGATGCAGGAAGCCTTGCTCGCGCGTGCCGGCGATTTGCCGCCCGAACTCGCCGCGCGCTTGCCGCAGACGTCGTACACCTTGCATCGTCTGCTCGGCTCCGGGCCCGGCGGCCGCTTCCGGCATCATCGCGACAATCCGTTACCTTACGACGTCGTCGTGATCGACGAGGCGTCGATGATCGACGTTGCAATGGCTGCGCATCTGTTCGATGCCGTTGCGCCACAGACGCGTCTCGTGATGCTGGGCGACAAGGACCAGCTCGCTGCCGTCGAGGCCGGTGCGGTATTCGCCGAGCTCAGCGCGCGGCCTGCCTTCACGCCAAGCGGGCTGCAGCGAATCGCAGAGGCGCTGGGCATCGAAGGAGCACGGCTGGCGCAAGGGTTGCCGAACGCGTCGAGCGGCTTCGACGAATCAACTGACGATCTGTTCGCGCAGGCTGCTCCGCCTGATGCTTTTGGCACGCCGCCGGGCGGCTTGTTCGGCCATGCCAATGAGCCGGGCGCCTTTGACGGAGTGCCCGGCGGCGATGCCTTCGTGGGCGTATCCGCACCGGTGTCAGCGCAAGCGGTCGCATCGCAGTTGCCGTTGCAATCCCCATCGTCTTCGAAATCGGCATCGCCGTCGCTGGCTCAAAACCCGCTCGCCGACTGCGTCGTCTGGCTCGAACGCAACTATCGATTCGGCCTCGAATCGCCGATCGGCCGCCTGTCGCTCGCGATCCGCAACGGCTTGGCCGGCGCGGCGCTCGATGTCCTGCGCATCGATCCTGCCGAAGCCTGTGCAGCGGCATTGCACGAAGACACGCATGCGACGCTTGCCGAGCGCACCGTCGCGCGGCTGGCCATGGGTTTTGCGCCGTATGGCGACGCGCTTGCCGCAACGCTGGCCGCCGCTATACCCGACCCGTTGCCGCTTTTCGACGCGTTGAACCGTTTTCGAATTTTGTGCGCGACGCGTTCGGGACCGCGCGGCGTCGATCAGGTGAATGCTGCGATGGCCGCGCAGGTGCGGCGCTCGGCGGGCGTGACGCTGGCGGTCGGTGCGCAATGGTTCGCCGGCCGACCCGTGATGGTGACGCGCAACGATTACGCGCTCGGGCTGTTCAACGGCGACATCGGCATTGCGCTGCCGGGCGCGGGTGGCGCGTTGCGCGTGTATTTCCGTACCGGCGACGGCGGTTTGCGAGCGGTATCGCCTGCGGCGCTACCGCCGCATGACACCGCGTTCGCGCTCACGGTCCACAAGTCGCAAGGCTCGGAATTTGAACACGCGGTGCTGATGCTGCCGTCGGTATTCAGCCGGGTGTTGTCGCGTGAACTTGTGTACACGGCGATTACCCGCGCGCGTGAACGAGTGGAAATAATTGGCGCGAGCGCCATACTGGCGCAGGCTATCGCGACGCCGACACAGCGCGACTCGGGGTTAGCCGCTCGAATTGAGGAGGCGTGGCGCAGCGCTTGGTAGCATGGCGTGGGGCAGCGGAATATGCTCGCGGCCTGCTCAAGCAGCTCAAGCAGCTCAAGCAGCTCAAGCAGCTCAAGCAGCTCAAGCAGCTCAAGCAGCTCAAGCAGCTCAAGCAGCTCAAGCAGCTCAAGCAGCTCAAGCAGCTCAAGCAGGTCAGCGGCTCAAGCGGCTCAAGCGGCTCAAGCGGCCGCCCAAACCGCCCAGCGCGGTGAACTCACTCAGCTCGCCATCCCGCTTTGCTGCACACGCGCCTCGACCCGGCTGCGCATGGTCTTGCGATACCACAGCGTCCACAGCGTCAAGCCGCCGTAGATGCCGTAGCCGATGAACGGGGACACCACCAGAAAGCGTTCGATCGGCCAGGTAAGAGCCATCCACGCGCGCAGCGCCGTTTCGCCGGTCAGGCCGACGCCCCATACCAGCGTCATCAGCCGCATCGCCCTGACGAGAGCAGGCCGCTCGCGCCACAGCGATTCGAAGCGCGCGGCGCCGCCTTCCATTTCACGGGCGACGGTGGCGCGTGCAAGATAAAAGATCAGCGGGCGGCGCATCGGCAACGACAGCAGAAACAGCACGCCCACCGCGCCGGACACCAGTGATTCACGCAGCAACAGCATGCGAGGACTGCCGCCCAGCGCCATCGCCGCGACCGACAGCACGATGCCCGCCACGACCATCACGCTGAGCGCGTCGACGCGTCGAAAGCGCGCCAGTTCGATCAGGCTCCAGATGATCGGCGGCCCGGCGGACGCGATCAGCGCGCCGGTCTCGCCGAGGTGCGGCAGCGCGAGGCGATAAGCGAGCCACGGCAGCAGAAAGTTGACGGCCAGTTCCAGCACAAAACCCGGACGGAGCTTCATATGAATTTACGCTGTAAGCGAAAGCGGCAGTATCGGTGAACCGGGCGTGTCGATGCAAATAGTTTTTCGCATTGGCTGCAGCGCCCGGATAGTACGTAGTCCGTGATCCGCTGCGCCCTGTGTACACTTGCGTCTCTTAGTCGAAGCCAGTCATGACATCCCGTTATCCAATCCCTCCGAACGAAATCGAATTGACCGCCGTGCGCGCGCAAGGAGCGGGTGGTCAGAACGTCAATAAAGTATCGAGCGCCATTCACCTGCGTTTCGACGTGCAGGCTTCGTCATTGCCGGACGTGCTGAAGATGCGCCTGCTCGCGCTGTCCGATCATCGGCTCACGCGCGACGGCGTGGTGATCATCAAGGCACAGCAACACCGCACTCAGGAGATGAACCGCGCGGCGGCGCTGGCGCGCCTCGATGAACTGATCGAAAGCGTCAGCGTGACCCGCAAGCCGCGGGTCGCGACCCGGCCGACGCGTGCATCGAATCGACGTCGACTTGATGGCAAGGCCAAGCGCAGCGAGATCAAATCCGGCCGCGGCCGGGTGGAGGATTAAAGGCCGATCCAGGGCACCAAGCTGCTGGGAGGGCCCTCGAAAATGTCCTCAAGGGTGCGCTCAGATGTTCCGCAATAGAACGCGTGGCAAGCGTCGCTTAAGCTCATCAGCGCTTACCCCCGCGTCCACTGGGACGCGTATCGGTTGTTGATGCCGCCGGCACAAAATCGACGCAAAGCACATTCGTGCCGTCGCGCTCGAATGCGATTGCCGCGGTATAGCAGTCCTGGCCGTCCGCAAGCGAATAATGCGGCCCCATCATGGCGACGCGCCCGGGCGCTGCGAGAGCATGCTTGAAATACGCGCGCCGCGACCAGTTGCTGCGCGTGTCGGTGTAGAGCGGCGCGAGCCGCAGCGGAGGGGGCGGCACCGATGGAGCCGTGACCGACGCTTGCGTCTGTTCGCCTTGGCCGTCGGTGATGAAAACCCGGCGCGCTTCGCGCAGATGCCACACCTTTTGCGCCGCCTGGCGCAGATCGCCGGTGGTCTTGAAGGTGTCGACGGCGGCCAGTACCGCCTCGGCAAACCCTTCAAAGCCGAGCCGCTGGTGGCCGGCATGCGCGCGCTCGTAAGCGGCGAACTTGCTCCACATCGACTCGATCAACGCCGGCACCGCGGCGCACGCAGCTTGCACTGAGCTCTTCGGCTGACCGAGCCAGAAACCCTGTACGAAATCGACGTCGGCTTGCATCAGAATCATCAGTTCTTCGTCGGTTTCGACGCCTTCGGCGAGCACCAGTGTGCCGGACTGATGGAGCATCGCGATCAGGTGGCCGATCATCGAATCGTCGCCCTCGCGTTTGCCGGCGCGTGCGACCAGCGAGCGGTCGAGCTTGACGATGTCGGGACGGAAACGCCATACGCGGTCGAAGTTCGAAAAACCGGTGCCGAAATCGTCAATCGCGATCAGGAAGTCGCGCGGCTGCGATGCCGCGAGCATGCTGGCGACGGCGGATTCGTCGTCGGCGGGTTGTTCGAGCACCTCGATCACGATGCGCTCCTGCGGCAGGCCGAAGTGCGCCGACAACTCGTCGATGAAGGTGCGCTGCGGCCAGCCGGTCTCGAACACCTGCGGACGCGTATTCAGAAATAGCCACCCGGTGCTGATGCCTTGTTCCATGAAATTCGCCACATGTAGGCAGCGTGCGATGCGGTCGAGTTCGCGGGCGTCGGCGGCCGAGCGAGTGCCAGAGAAGAGTACCTCCGGCGAGACCGGCAGGCCGACAGGATCGAACGCGCGCAGCAGTCCCTCATAGCCGACCACACACTGATGCGTGACGGACAGCACCGGCTGGAACACGCTGTGCAGGGTCAATGCGCGCCACGTCGCGGTCCAGCCGGACTCGTCCCGGACCAGATGCGGGAGCAGGCCGCGCAGGGTCAATTCGCTGACGGTCGGCATAAAGGCGGGCATGAGAGCGGGCATAGTGACATCGCGGCAAACGGGTGACAGGGCGCGCGGACAGATTCGGCGCGCAACGGATGCACAGCCCAGGCGTCGGCACGGTGAGGCCGGCAAAACCCGAGAACGCGCAGAGCAATGCCAGCCATGCTGGACTCCGGCGGACTATTCAAAACCAGTCTAGCAGTTCGCACTTCGCATGAATGTGCGGGTTATCACAGAAGCGGGACGTGGTTGAGGGCCCGGCGAACTGGTTGTGACGCGTGAGTCGGCCACAGCGTCGCAGGCGTCTCGCAAGTCAGATCGTTAAAACGCCATTAATCGCGCGTATGAAGCCGAGCGTAGCAGGGCGGCAAGTGGGTGCCCGCCAAACTCCAGCCCAGGACCGTGCTCAGACGTTTGCGTACTGGAACGGTCGGTCTTTCGCCAGGCTACCCCAGTTGCAGCGGAATGAGCCGGATCAGTGAGCGCGGCCCGCCTGCAGGTTTGGCGGACGACAGGTATGCTGCTGCTTTTCGTGAAACGGAGGTCGGGCAATGGCGGAAATCGCGGTCGTCGCAATCTCGGTGGCTAAGCCGGGCAATGAAGAGCAACTGCGCGCAGCGCTCGAAGGCATCGTCGAGCCCACGCGCAAAGAGCAGGGCGCGCTTCAATACGATCTGCATCGTGACGTGCAGGAGCCGCGCCGGTTCGTGTTTGTCGAGCGATGGGAAAGTCAGGAGGCGCTGGCGGCGCATGCCAGATCCGCGCATATCGAGGCTTATAAGAAAGCAGTGGCGGATTGGGTCGAGCACGCGGAAATTCGCGTTGTGTCGAAGATTGCGTGAGCGTTTAAAAGCGTCGCATTACGGCGAGTGAGCAGCCCGGTCGGATCCGGCTTGTGCGGCACTCGCCGCTTATCCTTAGTGGGTTGCTTGCGGCACGTCGAGGATCAGGATGATGGTCCAGTCGGCATCGCCATCGTGGTGATATTGCCGTTCCGCGACGATGAACGGCTGCTGCTTGCCGTCCGGGCCAAGAAACAGCACGTCGCCTTCCATCGGCAGACACTCGACGGGCGGCAGCGCGAGGAATGCCTCCTGACCGCCGCGCGGCATCAGTTTTTCGATTTTGCGAGATGCTGCTTCAGTCCATTCGATATCTAGCTGGATATTGCTCATGCTGTCCTCCGCACCAAGGTGCGCACGGGTTAGGGGGATTCCGGCGGGCGCCGGTCGGTGCGCGACTTTAGCATAACGGCAGCCGGGCGCCGCGGGCCTGCCGCGCCCGGTTCGCGCTTCTGCAGAGCGTTGCCGGCGGGCCTTCAGCGCCTCTTCAGCGATACCCTGGCATATCACCGGCGCGTTTCGCATTGAACGCTCGGGAGTCTTTGGCAAGTCCATTAGACAATAAAAAAGCCGAAACCGGCGGTGCCGGCTTCGGCTTTTCACCTTCGCGGGGAGGCCGCGGGTGATGCAGTCAACTGCGCTTACGAACTGGCGTCGGCCTTGGCGGCCTTCTTGTGATGATGCGGGGCCATCTTGTGATGCTTCTCCGGCATGGCCGGTGCGTTTTCCATTGCTTGCTGCCTGGATTGCAAATCTTGCGCGCGCTGTTCGACGTCGGCGGCCTTGGCCGGATCGGTGCTCATCATGACGCCGTTGTCCTGCGCATAAGCCAAGCCCGTTACGGCACTGAGGGAAACCAGGATCGCCAGGGACACTTTCTTCATCGTTACCTCCGCAGAGTGGTTATGGACCCGAGTATTTGCCTGTCCAATCGGAAAGACAATGCATTCTAGCCAGCAACATCCGCTCCAGCGGACGTTTTGTAACGGCAATGACAATTAGTTACATGTTGTTACCTTTAGTCCACAGTCGCGGCCCATCACGAACTTGCGGCCAGATCGGTAGTGTATTGTCGATACAGTGAATATTCGCATCTCTAAATAAATGGCTCATTGTGTAATTCGGAATTCAGAACCATCCGATTGCACGATAGACATGAAACTGCGCAATCCCAATCAGTTCGTGAAGAGCGATCTCCGCATTCACCAGATTGTCATAACGCGGCAGTACACCAAGATGTGCGTGCCGTGCGCCCGAGATCAACGGCTGTGGCGTGAGGCCAAAGCGGTGGAAGTCGAGCAGTGCGCGCGGCATCTGGTACGCGGAGGTGATGAGTATCAAGGAACCGTAGCGTGATCGTTCTAGAATAGCCGATACGTTGCGCGCGTTTTCGTAAGTCGTGCGGCTGCGGTTTTCCAGCACGATGTCCGCACGCGGAACCTGTCTGCGCAACAGGTAGGGCAGATAGGTGTCGGCTTCGGTCGCGCGATGCCGTTGGGGATTGCCACCGCTGACGATCACCTGGCACGTGGCTGCCGTACGTTTGCAGGCGGCGTAGCGCTCGGCGCTCATGGCGATGCGCGCGAGTACGTCGCGCGGTGGCACGAGCACATCGTCGCCATCGTAGAGGGTGCCGCCGCCCAGCATGACGATCGCGGTGCGCGGCGCGAAGCGGGCAGGTGTGTCGATCTGCCGATGCGGTTGCGCCAATTCCAGCAATGGAGCAGTGAGCCAGCCGGCGGCGAGCAGCCAGAAGAGGGTGGCCGTGCAAATGGCCAGGGGTCCGCGGGCGCGTTTCCACAGCACGATTGCTGCAAAAAAAAGCGCTAATAAAGTGAATAGAATCAATTTAGATGGGGTAACGTATGACTTTCGGGACAAATCCAAGGGCTTGCTATCGCGCCGCAGCGGTTGCATCGTCGGCCTTTGGACAGAACGCTAACATGCCGTTCAGACGGGGGTTCCGAAGTCGAGACCAGGCAGCACCTGGCGGAATTCGGCCGCATGGTATGCAGCCGGCTTCCAGCCAAGGGCGAGTGCTATGCGCGTCACTGGTGGCGCGGTGACGTGTTGGGCATAAATGAGTCATAGCTGCACTTTAAGAAAGAAGTGAGATGACCACGTATTCCAACGAAGCGGTACTTGAAGCGCTGCGGCGGGCGCAATATCGCCAGGTTCCATGGGCTAGACGTCCGGGTGTATTCCAATATCTTCGCGCGCTAGGCCTGATGGACACCGTTCGACAGCGCACCGTCGCACCGGCTCCGGGCTTTCACGCACCTGTCGATATTGCCGTGCTCACCGAGCGTGGCAGGGCCGAGTTTGCGCGGCTCGCGCATGACGAACGCCTGCTGAGCTGGACAATCCAGCGAATGAACGACTACGTCGTCGCCGCAGCCGAAACGCGACCCACAGCTACTCTCGAAGCCCGGCCTTAGGGACGGCAGGCAGAGACCCGGCGCCGTTTATCCGGCCGCTTTATGCGGCTGGCGGTGATTTTATCGCTCCGTCTTGTTGCTCTGCTTCTGCGCCTCGATGCAGCGCGCGCCGCTCTCCTGTTCACGCAAAAAAAAGCCCGTATCACGAGGATACGGGCGTACCGGAATTACTACTGCCACGCTGTGCTGATGGCGTTAAATCAGACTGGCGCCGCGCCGGGTGGTTCCCACGATCGTTCAATTCGCAGTGCAGCGTGTTATCTCGCAGCTGACGCAGGAGCTGGTTAGAGCAGATAAAACAGCGCGGACAACAGCGGCTAGCGCCCGAATGCTCGGGACGAGACATCCACGATGAGTCAGTCACGCCCGCGACGACGCGCCCCTAACGATGGTGCGTGGGGTCTTCGCGCGGCGGTTCCGGCCGTGTGCGTACATTGCTTGCGATATCGCCGCGCAAGTCGCCGCGCGGCGCTGGCGGGGTGAAATCG
The DNA here is from genome assembly GCF_041321145.1 of Paraburkholderia sp. IW21. Lineage (NCBI taxonomy): Bacteria > Pseudomonadati > Pseudomonadota > Betaproteobacteria > Burkholderiales > Burkholderiaceae > Paraburkholderia > Paraburkholderia sp. IW21. Next base: position 188,533 of record NZ_JBGGWA010000011.1, read on the forward strand.
CGGCTGCGCGCTCCGCTTTGCTGCGAGGCTTCAGCGGTGGCCGTGCGATCCGGCCGCCAGTTCCACCCTTGTGGGCGCTGCTGTGCAAGCGCCGGTGCGGCCATTGATGAAACGACAATGCCGTACAGAAGCAGTGACATTGGTTTCATTCTGAGCTCCCGTCAAGCCGATCGAATCATGGCGTGTTTGCATACTCATAAGGTATGCCGAGGAGCGAAAGGACGCTGTAAGCAATGGTAAAGGGATGTTTCATGAGTAACCATCGAATTGCTTCAGGTGTCTGAAGCGGCTCGATGGGCAACATGGAGGGGAGCGGGAGGGGACGACTGCAGTGGGCGCGCCGGAGAGCGGTGCCCATTGCCGGCCGGCCGGGTGTCCACATACGACGCCCGGCGGCCCAGATACGCCGGGCGCCTGAGGGCGTCCGGCGGCAAAACAATCCTCGGTCAGGCCATCTTGACCGGTGCGCGCCACGATTCCGGATTGGTCCAGAATGCGCCCCGCAGACGGTCGCGGCTCGGCGGTGCCGGCGGCTTTGCCGCGGTCGCGCCAATCCGGCCGCGCAGCGAAATTTCACGGCCGCTCGTGCCGAGTCGCTTAACTATTTCGGCGAGCGTACCATCGGCTTGCCACTCGTCGAAGCGGCGGCGGCAAGTCGGTGGCGAAGGATAGCGGCCCGGCAGCTTGGACCAGCCTTCGCCCGTCGATAGCACCCAAAGCACGGCGTTGACAACCGCACGTGCTTCCACGCGTGGTCGACCGCGCCGTTCGCTCCGTGCTGGCTCCGCACAGAACAACGCCTCGACCAGCGCCCACTCGTTGTCTCTCAAATCGTCGAACAGCATCATGTTTCACCTCAGCGAAGCCAACTCCGGTGCGCTGCCCCGCGCCGCGCACTCTCCATGCACTCGATAGGCGAGTGCCAAGGGGGGACGGGCTTGCCACGGTCCTGCTGTGCAGTCAGAAGTCGTGGCGCCGATCCTGTGTATCTCTAAATGCAGGAAGTGTGCCAAGTTGAGTCCGACCGCCTGAAAGTCCTGTGACAGCGGGCCAGCGCGAGCGCTAGCTAGGGGCGTATGAGAATCCAAAAAACCCATCTCGCAAATCGGGACAATCACCAATCTTGTGCAATCAGGCCCGGCCTCCGTGCGTTTGCGCCTTATTGCTGCATTGCAGCGACAACGTGAAAAGCCGTTGTGGTCGGGCATTTCCCCATACAATGCGCATCAAATGAGGTTATTGATGAGGTCGGTAAATGAATGTAACGCTGCGCCAGCTAAGGGTTTTCATCGAGGTCGCCCGTTTGCAGAGCTTCAGCCGGGCCGGCGACGAGATCGGCCTGACGCAGTCGGCAGTCAGCCGTTGTGTACGTGAGCTGGAGGGCGAAATCGGTCTCAAGCTTATCGACCGCACCACGCGCGAAGTGCAGCTGACCGACGTCGGCGGCAACCTGGTATCCAGCGTTTCGCGCCTGCTGACGGATCTGGACGACGCGTTGCGCGAGATCCGCGAAATCGGCGAGCAGCGGCGCGGCCGCGTGGTCGTGGCCGCTAGCCCGACGGTCGCCTGCCGCCTCATGCCCGGTGTCGTGGCATCGTGCGGCCGGCAATTCCCGTACATCACGCTGGGCTTGCGCGACGACGTGCAAAGCGACGTGGTGCGCAAGGTCAAGTCGGGTGAGGTCGATTTCGGCGTGATCATCGGCCCGTTTTCCGCCGACGACCTGCTCAGCGAATCGTTGATGACGGATTCGTTTTGCGTCGTCTCGCGCGACGATCACCCATTGGCGGCGCAGGAGCGGGTAGCGTGGACGGACCTCGACGGCCAGCAACTCGTGATGCTCGATTACGCGTCGGGCAGCCGGCCGATCATCGACGCCGTGATGCAGGAATACGGCGTACACGCCGCAGTGGTGCAGGAGTTGGGGCATTCCGCGACTGTCTTTGGCCTGGTCGAAGCGGGTGTTGGCGTGAGCGTGCTGCCCTGGCTGGCCCTGCCCCTGCCGGCGGGCGCGGCGCTGGTGGCGCGCCCGCTCGTGCCGCGCGCGGAGCGCACTGTCGAACTGGTGCGGCGGCGCGACCGCTCGCTGTCGCCGGCGGCGGAGGCGGTGTGGAGCCTGATTCGCGAATTGCCGGCACGGGCGGAGGATTTGAGCTGATCCCGAAAACAGGCGCCGCGCTAAACTGTCGCCTCTGCTGCAAGCCAACCTTTTACCCGTTACCTGTTTGGAAGCCTCGATGATGGAAGCCTCGATGAGCGAATCGGATCTGCTTGTGCCATCCCTCCCGAATGCGCGCGATGCCGTGCGCGCACTGCGTCCTTCGCAGATTCGCGAAGTCGCCAATGCCGGTTTCGGTGTCGAAAACGTGTTGCCGTTCTGGTTCGGCGAGTCTGACCGGGTGACGCCGGCCTTCATCCGCGACGCCGCCAGCGCCGCGTTGGCGGCCGGTGCGACCTTCTATACGCATAACCTGGGCATTGCGCCTTTGCGCGCGGCGCTCGCGGGCTACGTCAGCGAGCTGCATGGGGCGACTTCGCCCGACCACATCGCGGTGACGAGCGCTGGCGTCAGTGCCTTGATGCTGGCCGCGCAGTTGGTGGTGGGCGCGGGTGACCGCGTCGTCGCCGTGACACCGCTCTGGCCCAATCTGGTCGAGATCCCCAAGATTCTGGGCGCGCAGGTAGAAACCGTTGCGCTGGGCTACGGCGAGCGCGGCTGGCAACTTGATCTCGAGCAATTGCTGGCGGCGCTGACGCCGGACACGAAGATCCTGCTGATCAACTCGCCGAACAATCCGACCGGCTGGGTGATGAGCCGCGACGAGCAGCGCGCGGTGCTGGCGCATTGCCGTCGCCACGGTATCTGGATCGTCGCCGACGAAGTCTATGAGCGTCTTTATTACGCGGACGACGCTGCTCCCGGCGCGAATGGCGCGCATTCGCGCACCGCGCCGTCGTTTCTCGATCTGGCCACGCGCGACGAACGCGTGATCTGCGTGAATTCGTTCTCCAAGGCATGGTTGATGACCGGCTGGCGGCTCGGCTGGATCGTCGCGCCGGCCGGCCTGATGGACGATCTGGGCAAGCTGGTCGAATACAACACCTCGTGCGCGCCGGCTTTCGTTCAGCAGGCCGGCATCGCGGCCGTCCAGCAGGGCGAGCGCTTTACGCAGGATCTGGTGCTCGACCTGAAGGCGTCGCGTGACCATCTGGTGGCGGCGCTGTCCACGTTGCCGGGTGTCGACGTGAAGGCGCCAGCCGGGGCGATGTATCTGTTTTTCTCGATGCCGGGGGCGTCGCGCAGTCTCGAGTTATGCAAGGCCATGGTGCGCGAAGTGGGTTTGGGCGTGGCGCCCGGCAGCGCGTTCGGCCCGCAAGGCGAGGGCTTCGTGCGCTGGTGTTATGCCTGCGACACGGCGCGGCTGGATGCGGGTGTGGCGCGTCTGAAACGGTTTCTGGCTCAACCCGGCACGTATTGAGGCACGGCGGGGCGGGCGGGTGGAGACCGGTTTAAGGTGCTATTCCCGCTTCGACTCCTGTTCATTTCCGTCCGCTTTTCCTTTTAAGCGCGCATGAAAAGGCAAAGCACGGAAAATGCGCCGGGGATTTCGTCTTTACGCACTGGTTGTTTTTGCGTAATATGGCGCTCAGTCACGCGATTCCTTTCAGGAATATCGCTGCTCCGTCCGGCTGGGTTTGGCTCGATTGCCTGTTTCGCCTCCCCCCGGTGCGTGCTCCCATCAATATGACCGATCAGAATCGGGCGAGCGCGTCTTCAGTTCCATATCGTCTGTTTGATCCGGTTCTTTGACCACAGGGTCTGACCTAGCTGCATGAATACCCAAGAGGCGAAGATCGTCCTCGAGACTGCCTTGATCTGCGCGCAGGAGCCGTTAAAGCTCGGCGAGCTGCGCAAGCTCTTTGCCGACGGCGTGTCGGCAGACACCGTTCGGACTTTGCTCGAAGACCTGAAGCAGGATTGGTCTGGGCGCGGTGTGGAGCTGGTCGGGCTGGCGTCGGGCTGGCGATTTCAAAGCAAGCCCGCGATGCGTTCGTACCTGGACCGTCTGCATCCTGAGAAGCCGCCGAAATATTCGCGCGCGGTGCTGGAGACGCTGGCGATCATTGCGTACCGGCAACCGGTCACGCGCGGCGATATCGAAGAGATTCGCGGCGTCACGGTGAATACGCAGGTCGTCAAGCAGCTCGAGGATCGCGGCTGGATCGAAGTGATCGGCCATCGTGATGTGCCAGGCCGTCCGGCGCTGTACGCGACCACGCGGCAATTTCTCGACGACCTCGGTTTGACGGCGCTCGACGAATTGCCGCCGCTCGCCGATCCGTCGGCGCAGTTGAATGCGGATCTGCTCGGTCAGCATGCGATCGAATTTTCCGAGGCCGACGCCGTGAAGGCATTGGCTTCCGGCGACGAGGGCACGCTGGAACAGCAGCCGGACTCCGTTGCAGTCGAGGCGGGCGCTGAAACAGGCGAATCCCTCGGCGAGACGGCCGATAGCGCGCAACCGGACGCTTCGCAGGCAGCCGGCGATACGCTGCAAATCGGGTCCGCAGGCGCGGCTGGGCATGCCGATAACGGTCATGCCGAAGAAGCACGCGACGCGGCAGGCACGGCAATCGCTGACGAACACGCTGAAGAGCATCTCGCGTCGGCCCATCAGACGCAGCAGGCAGGCGAGGCAAGCCATGGCACTGCTGTTGCCGCGCCGGCACCCGAGTCGCATCAGGGTGCTGCCGCCGTACCGGCGGTGCAAGAACATGTCGAGGCAGCAAACGTTGAAGTTGAATCGCAGGCCGGCGCTGTCGGGCCCGCACTGAATCACGATCCGGTCTCCCAGACCGATCCGGCAGTACCCGCGCACGACTCGGGCGTACTCCGCAATACGGAGCACGCCACCGAGCCGAACCCGACCACGGCGGCGCACGGCGATCCTGAGGATCGTCGCGATGCGGCGCAGGACGCAGGCATTCTGACCGACGACGAACCCGAGTCGCGCAGCGCCTGACGTAACCGAACTTTTTTTTGCCGCGCCCGCAACGGGCGCGCGCGACCTGACATTTTGAGGTTGTTTTGACAGATACCCACGACACCGATTCGTCCGAATCCGAGCGCGCCGTGCCGTCGGCGCGCGCCGACGAAGCGCGCACCACGCAAGCATCGGCAGGCGAGGGCGAGCGCCCGGCGCAGACCACGGAAGCAGACGGCGAAGACCGTCCGCGTCGCGGCCTGCGTCGCGGACCGCGCAGCCTGATTGCGCGGCGCCGCGCCGGAGCGAAGACGAAGGGCGCCGAAGGCGCGCCCGCGCAAGGGCAGCCGGTTGTCGCCGAAGCGCCGCCGGACGGCGAGGTGGTCGCGCAGGTGCGCATGCCCCGCAAGGATGCAGGCGCCAAGGGCCAAGGCCCGCGCCGCAATGCGGGCGGCGCGAAGCGCGAGGGTGGTCAGCGTGAAGGTGCGCCGCGAGAAGGGCAGCGCGATGGCGCGCCCCGCGAGCGTCAACCGCGCGAAGGCGGTCAGCGCCAGAATCGCCGTGGCGGCGAAGCACCTGTGGCAGCAGCAACCGAAGCGAGCCCGGACGACCTGTTCTCGTACGTCACCTCGCCCGCATTCGATGCGGACAACGGCACCACCGGCGGCGTGCACGCCCCGATGCTGCGCCGTGGCAAGCCGGTTGCGCCCAAGCGCGTGCTGGCCGCGGACGACGACGCGCCGAAGCTGCATAAGGTGCTCGCTGAAGCCGGCATGGGCTCGCGTCGCGACATGGAAGAACTGATCGTCGCCGGCCGCGTGTCGGTGAACGGCGAGCCGGCTCACATCGGCCAACGCATCATGCCGACCGACCAGGTCCGCATCAACGGCAAACCGGTCAAGCGCAAGCTGGCCAACAAGCCGCCGCGCGTGCTGCTGTACCACAAACCGACCGGCGAAATCGTCAGTCACGCTGATCCGGAAGGCCGCCCGTCGGTGTTCGACAAGCTGCCGCCGATGAAGACCGCCAAGTGGCTCGCGGTCGGCCGCCTCGACTTCAACACGGAAGGTTTGCTGATGCTGACCACTTCGGGCGATCTGGCGAACCGTTTCATGCATCCGCGTTACAGCGTCGAGCGTGAATATGCGGTGCGCGTGGTGGGCGAACTGGCCGAAGGCATGCGTCAGAAGCTGCTGCACGGCGTCGAGCTGGAAGACGGCCCGGCGAATTTCCTGCGCATCCGCGATGGCGGCGGCGAGGGCACCAATCATTGGTATCACGTCGCGCTCGCCGAAGGGCGTAATCGCGAAGTGCGCCGCATGTTCGAAGCCGCTGGCCTGATGGTCAGCCGCCTGATCCGCACGCGTCACGGCCCGATCTCGCTGCCGAAGGGCCTGAAGCGCGGCCGTTGGGAAGAACTCGAAGACAATCAGGTGCGCGCGCTGCTGGCCTCGGTCGGCCTCAAGGCGCCGAGCGAAGAAAAAGGCAGCCGCAACTCGGCGCCGGAGCGCAAGCAGCCGGATCCGATGCAAACGTCGATGGGCTTCATCAGCCGTGAACCGGTGTTGATGTCGCATGGCCGCTTCGACCAGCAGCAGCCGCGCGGCCAAGGCCGGCGTGGTGCGGCGGGGGGCGGCTTCGGCGGCGGTGCCGGCGGTGGTGCCGGCTCCGGTTTCGGTGGCGGCTACGGCAATCGCGGCGCTGGCCGCAGTGCCGGAGGCTTCAGCGGACCGATGGGCGGCAGCGGTGCACCTGGCCCGCGCGGTGGCCGTGAGGTCGACGGCAATCGCGCACCGTCGGGTAATGCCAATCGTGCGGCTGGCGGCGGCAAGCGTGCCGGCGGCAGTGGCGGCAGCGGCGCCAATCCGGGCAGCGGCAGCCGCGGGCCGGGCGGTAATCGTGGCGGCAACGCCAACCGCGCAGGCGGTGGTAATGCCAACGCGGGCGGCGCCAATCGCGGCGGCGGTGCACCGCGCGGCCGTTCGCGCGGCCGTTGAGCAGAATGAGAAGCATGGCGGTGGGCCGCTGATCGTTTTCAACGATTGCGCCAGGCCACCGTCAGAATCAATCGATGGGCGTCACGGATTTCGCGTAACGCATAAAACCGCTGCATGCGCCATAAGTAGGGGCAGAGTTTCTTGGCCCCGCTTGTCCTGCGCGAGTCCGAGGCGGCGCAGGCCGCCTTGCACAAGGCCCGAGGCGTCGCCCTATCGTTGAAAGATTCCCATGAAATCAAGCGGAAATGCGCTTCGCGCGGCGTTCCGCGGTTTGCGTTTGTCCCGAAAAATGGCTACAATCGCGAAGTCGCTGGGCGTGCGGCTTTTCATGTGCGGCTCAGGTGCGACCACTGGTAATAAGATGATGGGCGTTTAGCCCATTTTTTTTTGCCGCTCAGTTCTAAGTGGTTCGGCATCTCGGGTAGCACGAACGTGCGCCGGCTTGGCGCGCGGCCCGCATTGGTGTTTGCAGACAAACCCGGCAGGTCTCGCCGCGCGAACATCTTAGAGGGCACTGTGCAACTGACGGAACTGATTGAAACCACGGTCGTGGGACTCGGCTACGAGCTCGTCGATATCGAGCGCACGGGGCGCGGCATGTTGTGTATTTATATCGACCAGCCGGCCGGCATTGCGATCGAAGACTGCGAGAAAGTCACGCGTCAGCTCCAGCACGTTCTAACGGTCGAAAATATCGATTACGAGCGGCTTGAAGTGTCGTCGCCGGGGCTCGACCGCCCGCTGAAAAAACTGGCGGATTTCGAACGCTTCGCAGGCAGCGAAGTGGTAATCACATTGAAAAAGCCATTGGACGGACGGAAATCGTACCGGGGCATCGTGCATGCTCCGCAAGGCGAGACGATCGGTCTGGAATTTGAAGGGAAGGAAGGCGCCGCGATGCTCGATTTCACCGTCGCGGATATCGATAAAGCACGCCTCGTTCCGAAAGTTGACTTTAGGAGCCGCAAACAATGAGTCGCGAAGTGTTGATGCTGGTGGATGCGCTGGCACGCGAGAAGAACGTCGATAAAGACGTGGTATTTGCCGCGCTCGAGGCGGCCCTCGCTTCGGCCTCCAAGAAACTCTTCGAAGAAGACGCGGACATCCGCGTCCAGATCGACCGTGAAAGCGGCGAGCACGAAACGTTTCGCCGCTGGAAAGTGGTGCCGGACGAAGCCGGTCTGCAGGAGCCGGATCAGGAAATCCTGCTGTTCGAAGCACGCGAACAGAAGCCGGAAATCCAGCTCGACGAGTTCATCGAAGAACCGGTGCCGTCGATCGAATTCGGCCGTATCGGCGCGCAAGCCGCCAAGCAGGTGATCCTGCAGAAGGTGCGCGACGCGGAACGCGAGCAGATCCTGAACGACTTCCTCGAGCGCGGCGAGCACATCATGACCGGCTCGGTGAAGCGCCTGGATAAGGGCAACTTCATCGTCGAAACCGGCCGTGTCGAAGCGCTGCTGCGCCGCGACCAGCTGATTCCGAAGGAAAATCTGCGCGTGGGCGACCGCGTGCGCGCCTATATCGCGAAGGTCGATCGCACCGCTCGCGGTCCGCAGATCGAACTGTCGCGTACGGCGCCTGAATTCCTGATGAAGCTGTTCGAAATGGAAGTGCCGGAAATCGAACAGGGCCTGCTGGAAATCAAGGCGGCGGCGCGCGATCCGGGCGTGCGCGCCAAGATCGGCGTGGTCGCCTACGACAAGCGCATCGATCCGATCGGCACTTGCGTCGGTATCCGCGGTTCGCGTGTACAGGCCGTGCGTAACGAGCTCGGTGGCGAAAACGTCGACATCGTGCTATGGTCGGAAGATCCCGCACAGTTTGTGATCGGCGCGCTCGCGCCGGCAGCCGTCCAGTCGATCGTCGTCGATGAAGAAAAGCATTCGATGGACGTCGTCGTAGACGAAAACGAACTGGCGGTCGCGATCGGCCGCAGCGGCCAGAACGTGCGTCTTGCCAGCGAACTCACCGGTTGGCAGATCAACATCATGACGCCGGACGAATCTGCGCAGAAGCAGAATCAGGAGCGCGGCGTACTGCGTGACCTGTTCATGGCGCGTCTCGATGTCGACGAAGAAGTTGCCGACATCCTGATCGACGAAGGCTTTACGAGCCTCGAAGAGATCGCTTATGTGCCGCTCAACGAGATGCTCGAAATCGAAGCATTCGACGAAGACACCGTTCACGAACTGCGTAATCGCTCGCGCGATGCATTGCTGACGTTGGCGATCGCGAATGAAGAAAAGGTCGAGAATGTTGCACTCGACCTGAAGAGCCTGGACGGCATGGATGCCGACCTGCTCGCCAAGCTTGCTGAACACCAGATTCAGACGCGCGACGAACTCGCCGAGCTGGCTGTGGATGAACTGGTCGAGATGACCGGAATGGAAGAGGATGCCGCTAAGGCGTTGATCATGAAAGCACGTGAACATTGGTTCCAGTGAGAAATGACCATGGCGCACTAAATTGAACGCGGCCGTCAGGCCGCATGACCCGATGCTAACCGCAAGGAATCGGTCCTTGCATTAAGAGGAATGAATGGCGAGTAACAACGTAGCCCAATTTGCCGCGGAACTGAAAATGCCTGCAGGCGTGCTGCTCGAGCAGCTGCAGGCAGCGGGCGTCACCAAAGCGAGCGAAGACGACAGCTTGTCCGAAACGGACAAGGCGCGTCTGCTCGACCACTTGCGCAAGTCTCACGGCTCGACTGACGCGGACAAGCGCAAGATCACGCTGACGAAACGGCATACGTCGGAGATCAAGCAATCCGACTCGACGGGTAAAGCTCGCACCATTCAGGTCGAGGTGCGTAAGAAGCGCACTTTCGTCCGCCGCGACGAATCCGCCGCTGAAGGCGGCGATGCATCGAATCATGTGGCCGAGGCCGACGTAGACGATCTCGAACTCCAGCGCCGTGAAGAGGAAGCTCGTCACGAAGCCGAGCTGCTCGAAAAGCAGGCTCAGGAGTTGAAGGCGCGTCAGGAGCAACTCGAGCGCGAAGAAGCCGAACGTCAGGCGCGTGAACAGGCTGCTGAAGCCGAGCGTCGTCGTGCGGAAGAAGAATCGGCGAAGAAGCGCGCGGCGGCTGCGGCCGAAGCGGCTGCTCGCGAGAAGACCCAGCCGCAAGCGCCCGCTGCGCAGCCGGCGACCGCCAAGGCTGAACCGGTAGTGGCCAAGGCTGCCGAACCGGCGGCCGAACAGGACGACGAGCGCGCTGCGGCAGAACGTGCGGCGCAACGCGAAGCAGCGAAGAAAGCGGAAGACGCAGCGCGTCAGGCCGCCGAAAAAACGCGTGCCGAGCAGGAAGAAATCAGCAAGCGCCGTGCAGCGGCAGAAGCTGAAGCGCGTGCGATTCGCGAAATGATGAACACGCCGCGCAAGGCGCAGGTCAAGGCACCGGAACCGGCGCCGAAGCCCGCTGAGCCCGCCAAGCCTGTGGAAGCCAAGGGTACCCTGCACAAGCCGGCGCGTCCGGCAGGTGAGGCACCGGCGCGTCCGGCAGCCAGGAAGCCGGCTGCTGCGGCTCCGGCGGCAACGACCACACCGTCGGCTGGCGACAAGAAGAAGCCGGGCGGCGGCAAGGGCGGCTGGCAGGACGACGCAGCGAAGCGCCGCGGTATCAAGACGCGCGGCGATTCGAGCGGCGGTGTCGATCGCGGCTGGCGCGGCGGCCCGAAGGGTCGCGGCAAGCATCAGGATCAGAACACCACGTTCCAGGCGCCGACCGAACCGATCGTGCGTGAAGTGCACGTGCCGGAAACCATCACGGTCGCCGATCTGGCGCACAAGATGGCGGTGAAGGCCTCGGAAGTCATCAAGTCGATGATGAAGCTCGGCCAGATGGTCACGATCAACCAGATGCTGGACCAGGAAACGGCGATGATCATCGTCGAGGAACTGGGCCACCACGCGGTTGCGGCCAAGCTGGACGATCCGGAAGCAATGCTGGTCGAAGGCGAGATCACGGACGCAGAAGCACTGCCGCGTCCGCCGGTCGTCACGGTCATGGGCCACGTCGACCACGGCAAGACCTCGCTGCTCGACTACATCCGCCGCGCCAAGGTTGCAGCGGGTGAAGCGGGCGGGATTACGCAGCACATCGGCGCCTATCACGTCGAAACGCCGCGCGGCGTCATCACGTTCCTCGATACGCCGGGCCACGAGGCATTTACGGCCATGCGTGCTCGCGGTGCGAAGGCAACCGACATCGTGATTCTGGTGGTTGCAGCCGACGACGGCGTGATGCCCCAAACGAAAGAAGCAATTGCCCACGCGAGGGCAGGCGGCGTGCCGCTCGTCGTCGCGATCAACAAGATCGACAAGCCGGATGCCAATCCGGACCGCGTGAAGCAGGAACTCGTTGCGGAAGGCGTCGTGCCGGAAGAATACGGTGGCGATTCGCCGTTCGTGTCGGTGTCGGCTAAAACCGGCGCGGGCATCGACGAACTGCTGGAAAACGTGCTGCTGCAAGCCGAAGTGCTGGAATTGAAGGCACCGGTCGAAGCGCCGGCCAAGGGCCTCGTCATTGAAGCGAAGCTCGATAAGGGTAAGGGTCCGGTTGCAACGATCCTGGTCCAGTCGGGTACGCTCAACCGTGGTGACGTGGTGCTGGCAGGCAGCGCTTACGGCCGCGTCCGAGCCATGCTCGACGAAACCGGCAAACCGACCAAGTCGGCGGGTCCGTCGATCCCGGTCGAAATCCAGGGTCTGTCGGAAGTGCCGCAAGCGGGCGAAGAAGTCATCGTCATGCCGGACGACCGTAAGGCGCGTGAAGTTGCGTTGTTCCGTCAAGGCAAGTTCCGCGATGTCAAGCTGGCCAAGCAACAGGCCGCGAAGCTCGAGAACATGCTGGAACAGATGGGCGAAGGCGAAGTGGCGTACATGCCGCTCATCGTCAAGGCCGACGTGCAAGGTTCGCAGGAAGCTTTGGTGCAGTCGCTGCTCAAGCTGTCGACCGACGAAGTCCGCGTGCAGATCGTGCACGGCGCAGTCGGCGGCATCAGCGAGTCGGACGTCAATCTGGCTACGGCTTCCAAGGCGGTCATCATCGGCTTCAACACCCGTGCGGATGCGCAGGCTCGCAAGCTGGCGGAAAGCAACGGCGTCGATATTCGCTACTACAACATCATCTATGACGCAGTGGATGAAGTGAAGGCCGCGATGTCGGGCATGCTGGCTCCGGAGAAGCGCGAAGTCGTAACGGGTACGGTCGAAGTGCGTCAGGTCTTCAAGGTACCGAAGATCGGCGCGGTGGCCGGCTGTATGGTCACGGACGGTTTCGTCAAGCGCTCGTCGTCGGTACGCGTGCTGCGCAACAATGTTGTCATCTTCACCGGCGAGCTCGATTCGCTCAAGCGCTTCAAGGACGACGTGAAGGAAGTCCGTCAGGGCTTCGAGTGCGGTATGTCGATCAAGAACTTCAACGATATCGTCGAAGGCGATCAGTTCGAAGTCTTCGAGGTCACCGAAGTCGCGCGTACGCTGTAATCACGCGGCATTGGCTCAACGGGCGGAGCGGGCTTAAGCGCCCGCTCCGCCCGTTGTTTTTGGGCCTGCGCATGTGTCGCGTATGGCGCCCCACGGTAGTTTGCAGTTGCCATGAAGCCGCTCGTTGGCGGCGAGGCAACAACCGCCACGGTACGCGCGAACAATTTTTTTGCATCCGTCAGAACGGATCACACAATCACCATGCCTAAAAAACGTTCTTCTCCCAATCGCAACGTGCAGATCGCCGATCAGATCCAGCGCGACCTGTCCGAGTTGCTGCGCGAGGTCAAGGATCCGCGCATCGGCCTCGTCACGATTCAAAGCGTCGAGCTGACGCCCGACTACGCCCATGCGAAGGTCTACTTCACGACGCTGACCGGCGACCCGCAACAGACGCTGGAAGCGCTGACGCATGCGGCCGGCCATCTGCATAATCAGCTGTTCAAGCGCCTGCATATTCACACCGTGCCGACGTTGCATTTTCACTATGATCAGACGATCGAACGGGCCGTCGAAATGTCTCGTCTGATCGACGAGGCGAACGCTAATCGCGCGAAAGAAGACTGAGCGCGCCGTTATCTGTGTTCCTGGCTGCAACGCCTTGGTTGTGACGCGCTTAGGGCTGTTTTCCGACCACTTCGAAGACCCCGTCTTTCTGACATGACCGCATCTCAACGCCCCCGCGTGCCGCGTCGCGCGCTCGACGGCGTACTGCTGCTCGACAAGCCACTCGGCCTGTCGAGCAACGACGCGCTGATTCGCGCGAAGCGTCTCTATCTGGCGAAAAAGGCGGGCCACACCGGCACGCTCGATCCACTCGCCACGGGCCTCTTGCCGCTATGCTTCGGCGAAGCGACCAAGTTTTCGCAAGACCTGCTCGAAGCCGACAAGACCTACGAGGCGACCATGCGCCTCGGTATCCGCACGACCACCGGCGACGCCGAAGGCGAAGCGGTCGACACGCGCGACGTGACGTGCGATCAGGTGGCGGTCCAGGTGGCTATGCTGAAATTTCTCGGCGACATCATGCAGGTCCCACCAATGTATTCGGCGCTCAAGCGCGACGGCAAGCCGCTGTACGAATATGCGCGTGCAGGGCAGACGGTTGAGCGGGAAGGGCGTCAGGTGACGATTCACGCACTTGAACTGCTTGCCTGTGCGTTGCCCGACGTGACGTTTCGCGTGACGTGCAGCAAAGGCACCTATGTGCGCACGCTGGCCGAGGATATCGGCGAAGCGCTCGGTTGTGGCGCGCATCTGGTCGCGCTGCGGCGTACCGGCGTCGGCGCGCTCACGCTGGAGAATGCGGTGACGCTCGACGCATTGTCGGACGCGACGGAAAGCGAGCGCGATGCCTGGCTCCAGCCGGTCGATGCATTGCTGTCCACCTTTCCGCTTGTCAAGCTGGATGAAGACGCGACGCGCCGCTTCCTGCATGGGCAGCGGCTGAAGCTTTCCGAGTTGACCATCACTGGCGAGGCGGTGAATGCGCCGCGCGTACGCGTGTATGCAGCGGACGGGCGTCTGCTTGGCGTCGCGAAGCAAGGCGAGGGGGTGCTGGCCCCTGAGCGCCTGGTCGTCACGGCTGCGAGCTAAGCCGAAGACAGGTATCGCGGTCGAAACAAGCTGATCGGCATCGTCGTGGCAGCGAGCCAGGCTGGATATCAGCATCGGCAGCGAATCCGGCCGAAGCATGGGCAGTAGCAACGAAAAAGGCGAGACCGCTAATTGCGGCCCCGCCTTTTTTCCTATCTATAGCCCGTGTCGCGGACTGAAGCTAAAACCTCAATGCGCCGCCGCGGCCGCTGCACCGGCGTCACCGCCCGCGCGTTCCGGCTTGGTGATCCAGATCAGCGCGATCAGCGCGACGAAGATCCCGGCCGAGATAAAGAACAGATCGTTCACGCCCAACTGCGCGGCCTGCTGCGTGGCCATCGTGTTGAAGAGGCCATACGCCTGCGGCTGACTGAACCCCGCCGCACCCATCTGCCGGATCGATTGGTCGAATACCGGGTTGTACGCATTCGCCTGTTCGGCCAGTTGCGCGTGATGCATGATGGTGCGGTGATCCCATGCGGTCTGGAAGATCGACGTACCGATACCGCCGCACATGATCCGCACGAAATTCGACAAGCCCGACGCAGCCGGAATCCGGTTGCCCGGCAAGCCTGACAGCGTGATCGACACCAGCGGGATAAAGAACCCGGCCATACCGATGCCTTGAATCAGCGTCGGTATCAGCAGCGAAAAAGTATCGACGCCAGTCGTATAGCGCGAGCGCATCCAGAAACACAACGCGAACACGAGGAACGACAAGGTCGCGATATAACGCGGATCGGTACGCGGCAAAACCTTGCCGGTGATCGGCGACAGCAGCACCGCGAACAGGCCCACAGGCGCCATCACCAGGCCCGCTTCGGTCGCGGTGTAACCGATATCGGTTTGCAGCCACAGCGGCAGCAATACGAGATTGCCGAAGTAGAGCCCGTAGCCGATCGAAAGCGCGATCGTGCCGCCCGTGAAATTGCGCCGGCTGAAGAGCGAGAGATCGACCACCGGATGCTCGGCCGTCAATTCCCACACGATGAAGAACGCGAGCGAAATCACCGCGACCAGCGCCAGCACGACCACGGTGGTCGACGAAAACCAGTCGAGGTCCTTACCCTTATCGAGCATCACCTGCAACGAGCCGACCCAGAGGATCAGCAGGCCGAGACCGACGCCGTCGATCGGCGCCTTCTTGATGACCGAATCGCGGTTGCGGAAGATCGACCACGTTGCCACGGCGGCGATCGCGCCGACCGGAATGTTGACGTAGAAAATCCATGGCCACGAGATATTGTCCGAAATCCAGCCGCCGAGAATCGGTCCGGCCACCGGCGCGATCAGCGTGGTCATCGCCCACATCGATAAAGCCATCGGCGCCTTGGCGCGTGGATAGCTCGCGAGCAGCAGCGTTTGCGACAGCGGAATCATCGGGCCGGCCACGGCGCCTTGCAGCACGCGCGAGGCAAGCAGGAACGGCAGGGTGGGCGCGAGGCCGCACATCCACGACGAGATCACGAACAGAATGATCGACGCCATGAACAGGCGCACCTGGCCGATGCGGTCGGTGAGCCAGCCGGTCAGCGGCACGGAGATCGCGTTCGCCACCGCGAACGACGTGATGACCCACGTGCCCTGGTCGGACGAGACACCGAGGTCGCCCGAAATGGACGGGATCGATACGTTCGCAATCGACGTGTCGAGCACGTTCATGAACACGGCGAGCGACACCGCGATGGTGCCGATCACCAGTTGCGCGCCCTCGAGCGGCGGATGAGGGACTTGCGCCTGAGCCTGAGCCATTGAAAAACCTTCTATGAATCGCCGCGCCGCTTTACATCAACTTCGCTGCGGGCTTCGCGGCGCCGGCTTGCGCCGACTTCTGCGAGCCGCCGTTCGGACCTGCATTTTCCGAAATGATGCGAGCGATTTCCGCGTCGGCCTGGTCACCATACTTTTCGAACACGTTGGTTTGATTGACCGTGTTCGGCGCGTTGCCGAGCTGGCCGCCTTCGTCGTTCTTGATGGTCACGTCGGCTTGCATCGACAGACCGATGCGCAGCGGATGCTGTTCAAGTTCCTTCGGGTCGAGTGCGATACGCACCGGCAGACGCTGCACCACCTTGATCCAGTTGCCGGTGGCGTTCTGCGCGGGCAGCAGCGAGAACGCCGAACCCGTGCCGGCCGAGAAGCCGACCACCTTGCCGTGGAATACAACCGACGAGCCGTACACGTCGGCCGTCAGTTCGACCGGCTGGCCGATGCGCATGTGCTTCAGTTGCACTTCCTTGAAGTTCGCATCGACCCACACGCCGCCTAGCGGCACGATGGCCATCAGCGGGGTGCCCGGCGAGACGCGCTGGCCGACCTGCACCGAGCGTTTCGCGACGTAGCCCGTGACCGGCGCCGGCAGGTTGTTACGCGCGTTGTTCAGGTAAGCGTCGCGGACCTTCGCGGCGGCGGCCTGCACATTCGGGTGATTCGCGATCGTGGTATTGGCGGTCAGGGCGCGGTTCGACGCCAGTTGTTGCTGGGCGGCGTCGACGGAGGCTTGCGCGCTCTTCACGGCGTCGCGGGCATGCGAGATTTCTTCCGCCGACACGGCGCCCGTTTGCGCGACCGTCAGGCGGCGCTTCAGGTCGTCCTGAGCGCGCGACAGATCGGCCTGACGCATGGCCACTTGCGCCTGGTACTGGTTGTCGTCGGCGAACAGGCCGCGCACCTGGCGCACCGTCTGCGCGAGATTCGCTTCGGCTTGTTCGAGCGCAACGCGAGCGTCGGCCGGATCGAGCACGACGAGCGGGTCGCCGGCCTTGACGGTTTGCGTGTCGTCCGCGTTCACGGCGACCACCGTGCCGGTAACTTGCGGCGTGATCTGCACGACGTTGCCGTTCACGTAGGCGTCGTCCGTGTCTTCATGGAAGCGTGCGTCGAGGAAATAGTAAAGGCCGTAGGCGACCGCGGCGATCAGGATCACGATGACGAGCAGCGTCATCATGCGCTTGCGTTTGCCGCTGTTCGCCGGTTGTGCGGGGGCCGCGGGCTGTTGGGGGGTGCTCATTGATGTGCTCCGGTTCTCTCAAGCGTCGTCGTTTATTCGGATGTTCGTGCGAGTGTGGGGCGCGCCGATGTGGCTTCAGTTTGCAGCGGCGGCCGCGGCGGGGGCCGATGCCGGAGCATCGGTCGGCACCACGAGGCCGGTCTGCGTTGCGTCGAAACCGCCGCCGAGTGCCTTGATGAGGCCGATCTGCATATCGCGACGGCGCATCTTCAGGCCCACTACCGTCTGTTCAGCGGCCAGGCGGCTCTGGTCGGCGGTCAGCACCTGCAACTGCGGCGACAAACCGGCCTTGTAGCGGATCACCGCCAGCTGATAGGCCTTGGTCGACGCGTCGAGCGCGCGCTGTGCATCGCCCGACTGCTGGTCGATCGAACGGATCGACGACACTTGCGTCGCGACGTCGGACAGCGCGTTGATCAGCGTCTGGTTGTAGTTCGCCACATCGAGGTCGAAGTCTGCATAGCGGCCTTTCAATTGCGAGCGCAGTGCGCCGGCGTCGAAGATCGGCAGGTGGATCGCCGGACCGAACTGCATCTGACGGCTGCCGGCCTTGAGGAAACGGCCCCAGCCGAACGCATCGAACCCGAAACCGGCGGCGAGGTTGACGTCCGGGAAGAATTCGGCTTTCGCTTCCTTCACGTCGTGCATCGCGGCTTCGACCTGCCAGCGTGCGGCGACGATATCCGCGCGGCGTGCAACGAGGTCGGCAGGCAGGTTGTTCGGCAGCGCTACCGTGTCGCCCTTGGTCAGAACCGGCTGGGCGATCTGCAGGCCGCGATCCGGGCCCTTGCCGAGCAGCGCGCCCAACTGGTAGCGCACCACGGTGATCTGGCCGTCCAGATCCGTCAAAGTCGACTGGCTGGTCGCGATGTTGCCGTTCGCGGTTTGCCGTTCGACATTGGTGTCGAGGCCGGCGGTCACGCGGCCGTTGGTGATGCGGCCGATATCCTGGCGGTTGGCGATTTCGCGCGCGGCGATATCGCGGAACGCATACAACTGCGCAAGCTGGTTGTACGTGCTCGCCACCGAAGCGGCGAGCGTCACGCGCGCCTGCTGCATGTCGGCTTCCGCGGCCTTTTCCTGCGACACGGCCTGGCCGAGGCGCTGGCGGTTTTTGCCCCACAGGTCCAGATCCCACGACGCGCTCGCCAGCACGTTGTTCTCGCTATACCAGGTGCCGCCATAAGGAGGCGGGTAGAGCGCGTTCGCCGAGAACAGCTCGCGGTTCCATGTATAGCTGCCGGTGACCTTGGGAAGCAACGCCGAGCGGGAGCTTTCGATGTACGACGAGGCCTTGGCCACGCGCGCCTGCGCCTGCGCGATCGATGGGCTGCCTTCCAGCGCCTCCGCGATCAGCTTCGACAGTTGCGGGTCGCCGAACTGATTGGCCCAGTCGAGCGACGGCCATTGGCCGCCCTGGCCAGACAGACTCTGAGCGGACTCGTACTGAGCCGGCGACGAGATCTGCTTGTCGCTCTTCATACCGAAGTAGTTCGCGCACCCCGTGAGGGCGAGCGCCGTCACCGCGGCGGCGACGGCGGCCCGGCTCGACAGCGCGGGCGCGGACAGGGAAAGGGATTTCATCGCTCGACTCTTTGAGTGAAATGTAATGATGGACACTGCAAGCAATTTATTACGATTTACTGTCAAAATTGCTTGCTGCATCACGGGTTAGCCCCGTTTGTTCGCCGGAATTGACGAGTACGCGGCGCAGCATGCTCTTCAGGAAACCCACCTCTTCGGGGGTAAAGCCGCCGAGCAAACTGTCCAGCACGCCGTTGAAAATAGCGGGCATTCTGGCCGCGATCGCATGACCTTCCGGTGTCAGTGCGAGCCGTACGACCCGTCGGTCTTCGTTGCTGCGCACCCTTGTCAGCAGGCCGCGCTTCTCCAGCCGGTCGACCAGACGCGTGACGGCGCTTGCGTCGATGCCGTATTCGCGCGCCAGTTCGGCCGCCAGCAGGCATTTGCCGCTCGCCACCATGAACAGGATGCTGCCCTGCTGGCTGGTGATGCCCAGTTCGGCCATGCTGCGCTGGGTGATCAGGTTCGACATGGTCGATTTCACTCGCGAGAGCAGATAGCCGACGCTTTCGCCTAGCTGGTACTCGCTCAGGTCCGGCATGGGGGTAGAGGACGGCTCCGTCATGATCTCGTGCGAATGCAATGGTTGACTAGGCAGGATTATAGAGGGCGGTTGATTGACGCGGCAAGTGTTATTACAGCTTAGGCAAGGAACTTTCCCTGCTCAAGTCGGAATGCACGTGGATTTGCGTAGGGTATTGCCGACGCGGGGCGAGCTTATTTCCCGCGCACCGCTCCATGGACGACGGTCGATCTATCAGGGAATACCAGAAAGCTTCATTTGGGCGTGCTATAATGTTGGGTTCCCAAAAGTGCGCTTTGGGCTTTGTTGGCTTCGTACACAATGCTGCTGCTGGCGCACTCAACTGTCTCCAGGTTCCTATGACTCGCGCCCTACGCAATATCGCCATCATTGCCCACGTCGACCACGGCAAGACCACGCTCGTCGACCAACTCCTCCGCCAGACCGCCACGTTCCGTGACAACCAGGCGGTTGTCGAGCGGGTAATGGACTCGAACGACATCGAAAAAGAACGTGGCATCACGATTCTTTCGAAGAACTGCGCGGTCGAGTACGAAGGCACGCACATCAACATCGTCGACACCCCGGGCCATGCCGACTTCGGCGGTGAAGTGGAGCGCGTGCTGTCCATGGTCGACTCGGTGCTGCTGCTGGTCGACGCGGTCGAAGGCCCGATGCCGCAAACGCGCTTCGTGACCAAGAAGGCGCTGGCGCTCGGCCTCAAGCCGATCGTCGTGATCAACAAGGTTGACCGGCCGGGCGCGCGGATCGACTGGGTGATCAACCAGACTTTCGACCTGTTCGACAAGCTGGGCGCAACTGACGAACAACTCGACTTCCCGATCGTCTACGCATCGGGTCTCAATGGCTACGCAGGCTTGGCCCCGGACGTGCGCGAAGGCGATATGCGCCCGCTGTTCGAAGCCGTGCTGCAGCACGTGCCGGTTCGCCCGGCTGATCCGGAAGCGCCGCTGCAACTCCAGATCACGTCGTTGGATTACTCGTCGTACGTCGGCCGTATCGGCGTGGGCCGCATCACGCGCGGCACGATCAGGCCGGGCATGGCTGTCGCCGTGCGTTCGGGCCCCGATGGCGCGATCCTCAACCGCAAGATCAACCAGGTGCTGTCGTTCAAGGGCCTCGAGCGCGTGCAGGTCGACTTCGCTGAAGCCGGCGACATCGTCCTGATCAACGGTATCGAGGAAATCGGCATTGGCGTGACCCTCTGTGCACCGGAACAGCCGGAAGCGCTGCCGATGATCACCGTCGACGAACCCACGCTCACCATGAACTTCCTCGTCAATTCGTCGCCGCTGGCCGGCCGCGAAGGCAAATTCGTCACGAGCCGTCAGATCCGTGACCGTCTGATGAAGGAACTGAACCACAACGTTGCGCTGCGTGTGAAAGAAACGGGCGACGAAACCACGTTCGAAGTGGCGGGCCGCGGTGAACTGCACCTGACCATTCTTGTGGAAAACATGCGCCGCGAAGGCTACGAGCTGGCCGTGTCGCGTCCGCGTGTGGTGATGCAGGAAATTGAAGGCGTCAAGCACGAGCCGTACGAAAACCTGACCGTCGACATGGAAGACGGCCATCAGGGTGGCGTGATGGAAGAGCTGGGCCGCCGCAAGGGCGAAATGCTCGACATGGCGTCGGACGGCCGTGGCCGTACGCGTCTCGAGTACCGTATTTCGGCGCGTGGCCTGATCGGCTTCCAGTCGGAATTCCTGACGCTGACGCGCGGTACTGGCCTGATGAGCCACACGTTCGATTCGTACCAGCCGGTCAAGGAAGGCGCGGTGGGCGAGCGTCGCAACGGCGTGCTGATTTCGCAGGACGACGGCGCGGCGGTTGCGTATGCACTGTGGAAGCTGCAGGATCGCGGCCGTATGTTCGTGTCGCCGGGCGAGCCGCTGTACGAAGGCATGATCATCGGCATTCATAGCCGTGACAACGACCTGGTCGTGAATCCGATCAAGGGTAAGCAGCTGACCAACGTGCGGTCGTCGGGTACGGACGAAGCAGTGCGTCTCGTGCCGCCGATCCAGATGTCGCTGGAATACGCGGTCGAATTCATCGACGACGACGAACTGGTCGAAGTCACGCCGCAATCCATTCGTCTGCGCAAGCGTTACCTGAAGGAACACGAGCGCCGCAGCGCGAGCCGTAAGGGCGCGGTGGACTGATGATCGAAGGGCAGCCCTGTGGTCGGAAACGCTGTTTCTGATATCAACGCTGCTTACTTGATGAAAAAAGCCGTTCCGGGCCTGCCCGGAACGGCTTTTTTTTGTTTGGTTAGGTGCCTGGGCGGGATTGCGTCGCCGCCTATCGTCCCGATTTTGCCGTGGTGCGATTACAGGTCATCGTGTCCGACATAAGCGTGATGCGCTACTTCCGGGGGCTCGCGCTGACTGTCGGCGGGGGTGGGGTAAGGGTTTGGTCTAAACGGTTGAGTCCTGTTTCCCGAGCCAGGAACGTAGAATTCGACCGTGTCCGGCATTACGGTGTAGCCATCCTCGTTATATGCTGAATCCATATAGCCCCGCAGGGCGGCTTCCGTATGGGCCCAATCCTCGTATGTGAATACACCGTTGTTAGGATCGAAGACGGCATATCGACCCGAAGAGGAGGACGCGTCGCCCTGCGCGTTTGAGGGAAGACGCTGTACCAGCAGCACATGACCGCTGGGTGTCGAAGTCTCGTCAGTACGTTGGATGCGCACACCTATGTATGCGAGGCCACCCGGCGGCATGCCGGGCATGGTGCCTACGCTGCGCATAAGACCGTTTATGCGATCCTCACGTGTCGATGAGCCGCGCGGGTTCCAATGCATGCCTGCGGAATCGCGGTAATTCAGTAGTCCGAGGCGGCTCGGGTTGTCCTGAAATGCCTGGATTCTGCCGTAAATGCCGGTTCGGTCTGCTTCTGCGCGGCCGCTGCCCATATCGCTCGTCATGTAGGTGACCGCCGATGGTAAATCTGTCGTCGCTCCCCCAATACTGCGGTCAATGCGACGCATTGCTTCGCGAACGATGCCGTTGCACGTTCCCCGCCCATCCTCGCCCCGAGTCTTTTTGCGGTCGAATTGATCGAATTTCACGTACGACGACGACGAACCTTCTTTGAGGGCGTCGCCGCCCCGGCATTCCCTAAAATCCGATTTCGCGCATGCGCCCAGCACGCCGCCGCGCTTTTCCCTGCTGTGAGGCTGGTCGGTGCTCGCATCGCGCTCGCCAGCGTTCAGCCAGGGACGCTCGGCCGTGTTGCGAGGCGGGATGACCGACTGGTCGTGTAGCGTGATGGCGGATCGACCGGTGAAATTGTCTTCGGGGAAAATCCGTGGCTTGACTTGCGGTCCATCCGCGGGCAGCAACGAGTCGGCGGAGGTCCCCGGGGGCGTGGTTTGCATAGATGATGCGCCAGTGTACTGAGCACTAAGTTCCATTTGCGGTTCCTGTAGGAGTCATAGAACGAACAGCGTACCGATACGCAATGGCCCCGGCGCTCCGCGCCTTTTTGGCACTAACGCCGAAACCGTATTGCGCCCATTCAGTGTGTGGAAAATTGCGTGGGCGAAGGTCCTGGATAGATATGACGGTGGTGCGGCGCTGCCGCTCAGGAAGTGAGAGCGCGCCCAGATGCCGCTACTGGCTTCGGGACTTTCGGCTGTTCGGAGTGATCCAACCCGCGATTGTTGCGCCCGGCGACAGCCATTGTTGCGGACTTTTAAAACTGCTCAGAAAGCCCGTCGCGACGGGCTTGAGCGGCAATCCGTCTGCTATCTGGACTATCGGTTCTGTGATATGCTCCCCGGGTGCAAAGTTTTAGGTCCTTCCAAGCAAGACTTGATTCGCGCAATCCGCTAAACGGTCAGGCCGTGTCGCGGAAGGTTCTGTAACCCGCTATTTCTCGAGAAACTCGAAGAAAGGTGAGCGTAAAAATGATGAAGCAATTCCAGTCGAACTCTTATCTGTTCGGCGGCAATGCTCCGTACGTAGAAGAAATGTACGAAGCGTATCTCGACAATCCGGCGTCAGTGCCCGAGAACTGGCGCAGCTATTTCGACGCGTTGCAGAATGTCCCTGCATCGGACGGCAGCAATGCCAACGACGTGGCCCATGGCCCGATCGTCGAATCGTTTGCGCAACGGGCCAAGGCCAACGCCTTCATCCCGCGCGCCACTGCCGGCGGCGAAGATCTCGCTACTTCCCGCAAGCAAGTCTATGTGCAGTCCCTCATCGGCGCATATCGCTTCCTCGGCTCGCAATGGGCCAATCTCGATCCTCTGAAGCGCCGCGAACGTCCCGCTATCCCCGAACTTGAACCCGCGTTCTACGACTTCACCGAAGCCGACATGGACCAGGAGTTCAGCGCAACGAATCTGTATTTCGGGTTCGAGCGTGCTTCGCTGCGTGAGATCGTCCAGGCCCTGCGTGACACGTACTGCGGCACGATCGGCGCCGAGTACATGTACATCAGCGATCCGGAACAGAAGCGCTGGTGGAAAGAGAAGCTCGAATCGATCCGTTCCACGCCGAACTTCTCCAACGAAAAGAAAAAGCACATCCTGAATCGCCTGACGGCCTCCGAAGGCCTCGAGCGCTTCCTGCACACCAAGTACGTCGGCCAGAAACGCTTCTCGCTCGAAGGCGGCGAAAGCTTCATCGCGTCGATGGACGAAGTCGTGCGTCATGGCGGCGCCAACGGCGTGCAGGAAATCGTCATCGGCATGGCCCACCGCGGCCGTCTGAACGTGCTGGTCAATACGCTCGGCAAGATGCCGGCTGATCTGTTCGCCGAATTCGAAGGCAAGCACGTCGACGACCTGCCGGCCGGCGACGTGAAGTACCACAAGGGCTTCTCGTCGGACGTCTCGACCGAAGGCGGCCCGGTTCACCTGTCGCTCGCGTTCAACCCGTCGCACCTCGAAATCGTCAACCCGGTGGTCGAAGGTTCGGCGAAGGCCCGTATGGACCGTCGCGGCGACGACAGCGGCCTGCAAGTGCTGCCGGTGCAGATCCACGGCGACGCGGCCTTCGCAGGCCAAGGCGTGGTGATGGAAACGCTGAACCTCGCGCAAACACGCGGTTACGGCACGCACGGCACGCTGCACATCGTCATCAACAACCAGATCGGTTTCACGACCTCGGACCCGCGCGACTCGCGCTCCACGTTGTACTGCTCGGACGTCGTCAAGATGATCGAGGCGCCGGTGCTGCACGTGAACGGTGACGATCCTGAAGCGGTCGTGCTGGCTACGCAGCTGGCAATCGACTTCCGGATGCAGTTCCACAAGGACGTCGTTGTCGACATCGTCTGCTTCCGCAAGCTGGGTCACAACGAGCAGGACACGCCGGCTGTCACGCAGCCGCTGATGTACAAGACGATTGCGAAGCACCCGGGCACGCGCGCGCTGTACGCTGAAAAGCTGGTGCAGCAGGGCGTGATCACGGCCGAAGAGGCTGATGAATTCGTCAAGGCCTACCGCAAGGCGATGGACGAAGGCCATCACACGGTCGATCCGGTACTCTCGAATTACAAGAGCAAGTACGCGGTGGATTGGGTCCCGTTCCTGAACCGCAAGTGGACCGATGCAGCGGATACCGCTGTGCCGCTCGCGGAACTGAAGCGCCTCGCTGAGCGCGTCACCACGATCCCGGAAAACTTCAAGGTCCACCCGCTGGTCGAGCGCGTCATCAACGACCGTCGCGCGATGGGCCGTGGCGAGGCGAAGCTCGACTGGGGCATGGGCGAACACCTGGCATTCGCGTCGCTGGTTGCGTCGGGCTACGCAGTGCGCCTCACCGGTCAGGACTCGGGCCGCGGCACGTTCACGCACCGTCACGCGGTGCTGCACGATCAGAACCGCGAGCGCTGGAACGACGGCACGTACGTGCCGCTGCAGAACATCGCCGAAGGTCAGGCGAAGTTCACGGTGATCGACTCGGTGCTGTCGGAAGAAGCCGTGCTGGGTTTCGAATACGGTTACTCGACCGCTGAACCGAATACGTTCGTCGCATGGGAAGCGCAATTCGGCGACTTCGTGAACGGCGCGCAAGTCGTGATCGACCAGTTCATCTCGTCGGGCGAAGTGAAATGGGGCCGTGTTTCGGGTCTCACGATGCTGCTGCCGCACGGCTACGAAGGCCAGGGTCCGGAGCACTCGTCGGCACGTATCGAACGTTTCCTGCAACTGTGTGCAGACCACAACATGCAGGTCGTTCAGCCGACCACGCCGGCGCAGATTTTCCACCTGCTGCGCCGTCAGATGATCCGCCTGTTCCGCAAGCCGCTGATCGTCGCCACGCCGAAGTCGCTGCTGCGTCACAAGGAAGCCGTATCGGATCTGTCGGAACTGGCGAAGGGCGCGTTCCAGCCGATTCTCGGCGAAATCGACGAAGCGATCGACGCGAAGAAGGTCAAGCGCGTCGTCGCCTGCTCGGGCCGCGTGTACTACGACCTGCTCGCACATCGTCGCGAAGTGAAGGCAAACGACGTCGCGATCATCCGTATCGAACAGCTCTATCCGTTCGCGCATAAGCAGTTCGAAGCGGAAATGAAGAAGTACGACAATGCGACGGAAGTGGTCTGGGTGCAGGACGAGCCGCAGAATCAAGGCCCGTGGTTCTACATCGAGCACCACCTGAAGGAAGGCATGAAGGAAGGGCAGAAGCTGGCATACAGCGGCCGTCCGGCTTCGGCCTCGCCGGCAGTCGGCTACTACGCGAAGCACTACGAGCAGCAGAAGGCGCTGGTAGAAGGCGCTTTCGGCCGCCTCAAGAGCGCGTCGATCGCCAGGTAAACACTAGAGCCGAACCGGGAAAGCGCAGGGCGCTTTCCCGTGCCGTGGGTGAAGGATCATTCGTGGCATTCGAGGTTCGCAGGCGGTCGTCGTTCACCGCGCCGTCACCCGATACGTATTCAGGATATTCATAATGGCTATTGTTGAAGTCAAGGTTCCCCAGCTCTCCGAGTCGGTTTCGGAAGCCACGATGCTGCAGTGGAAGAAGAAGCCCGGCGAGGCTGTTGCGCAAGACGAAATTCTCATCGAAATCGAGACCGACAAAGTCGTGCTCGAAGTGCCGGCACCTTCCGCCGGCGTACTCGCACAAGTGATCGCGAACGACGGTGACATCGTCGTGGCGGATCAGGTGATCGCCAAGATCGACACCGAAGGCAAGGCAGGCGCTGCCGCTGTCGAAGCCGAAGTGAAGCCGGCGCCGGTTGCCGCATCAGCACCGGCCGCGCAGGCTGCCTCCGCAACGGGTGCGAACACCGCTGCTTCGCCGGCTGCCGGCAAGCTGATGGCCGAACAGGGTCTGGGCGCAGGCGACGTGTCGGGCACGGGCCGCGACGGCCGCATCACCAAGGGTGACGTGCTGACCGCCGGCGCTCCGGCTGCCAAGGCGGCACCGGCCCCGGCCGCTGCCGCTCCGAAGGCTGCGAAGCCGTCGCTGCCGGACGTCAAGGCACCGGCATCGGCCGACCAATGGCTGAAGGACCGTCCGGAACAACGCGTGCCGATGTCGCGTCTGCGCGCGCGTATCGCCGAGCGTCTGCTCGAGTCGCAGCAAACCAACGCCATCCTCACGACGTTCAACGAAGTGAACATGGCGCCGGTGATGGACCTGCGCAACAAGTACAAAGACAAGTTCGAAAAGGAACATGGCGTGAAGCTGGGCTTCATGTCGTTCTTCGTGAAGGCGGCCGTCCACGCGCTGAAGAAGTTCCCGCTCGTGAACGCGTCGATCGACGGTAACGACATCGTCTATCACGGCTACTTCGACATCGGTATCGCGGTTGGTTCGCCGCGTGGTCTGGTGGTGCCGATCCTGCGCAATGCAGATCAGCTGAGCCTCGCCGAAATCGAGAAGAAGATCGCCGAATTCGGCCAGAAGGCCAAGGACGGCAAGCTGTCGATCGAAGAAATGACGGGCGGCACGTTCTCGATCTCGAACGGTGGTGTGTTCGGTTCGATGCTGTCGACGCCGATCATCAACCCGCCGCAATCCGCGATTCTGGGTGTGCATGCAACGAAGGAACGCGCTGTGGTCGAAAACGGCCAGATCGTGATCCGTCCGATGAACTACCTGGCGCTGTCATACGACCACCGGATCATCGACGGTCGCGAAGCGGTGCTGTCGCTGGTCGCGATGAAGGATGCGCTGGAAGACCCCGCGCGCCTGTTGCTCGACTTGTAATCGCTGGCTTGTAGCTATTCAAGTCACCGCCATATAAGCACTACGCATCTAGCATTCCGCAGTACAGGAACGACGCGCGCCACGAAGCGTGGCCGCGCGCCGTTCCGTTATCAAAAGGATTGTCATGTCCAAAGAATTTGACGTCGTCGTGATCGGCGCAGGCCCTGGCGGTTACATCGCCGCAATCCGCGCAGCGCAACTCGGCAAGACCGTCGCATGTATCGAAAAGTGGAAGAACCCGGCCGGCGCGCTGAAGCTCGGCGGCACGTGTCTGAACGTGGGTTGCATTCCGTCGAAGGCGCTGCTGGCGTCGTCGGAAGAATTTGAAAACGCGTCGCATCACCTCGCGGACCACGGCATCAATGTGTCGGACGTGAAGCTCGACATCACGAAGATGCTGGCCCGCAAGGAAGGTATTGTCGAAAAGATGACCAAGGGCATTGAGTTCCTGTTCCGCAAGAACAAGATCACGTGGCTCAAGGGTCATGGCAAGTTCACCGGCAAGACGGACGCCGGCGTGCAGATCGAAGTGAGCGGCGAAGGCGAAACCGAAGTCGTCACGGCGAAGAACGTGATCATCGCGACGGGCTCGAAGGCGCGTCACCTGCCGAACGTGCCGGTCGACAACAAGATCGTGTCCGACAACGAAGGCGCACTGAGCTTCGACACCGTGCCGAAGAAGCTCGCCGTGATCGGCGCAGGTGTGATCGGTCTGGAACTCGGCTCGGTATGGCGCCGTCTGGGCGCGGACGTGACCGTGCTCGAAGCGCTGCCTGAATTCCTCGGCGCCGCAGACCAGGCGTTGGCCAAGGAAGCCGCCAAGCAGTTCAAGAAGCAAGGTCTGGACATCCACGTCGGCGTGAAGGTCGGTGAAGTGACGACGACCGACAAGAGCGTCACGCTCAACTACACGGACAAGGACGGCAACGCGCAAACGCTCGAAGCCGACCGCCTGATCGTGTCGATCGGCCGCGTGCCGAACACCGACAACCTCGGTCTCGAAGCAATCGGTCTGAAGGCTAACGAACGCGGTTTCATCGACGTCGACGACCACTGCGCGACGGCTGTGCCGAACGTGTACGCGATCGGCGACGTGGTGCGTGGTCCGATGCTCGCGCACAAGGCTGAAGACGAAGGCGTGCTGGTCGCCGAAATCATCGACGGTCAGAAGCCGCATATCGACTACAACTGCATTCCGTGGGTGATCTATACCGAACCGGAAATCGCGTGGGTCGGCAAGACCGAGCAGCAACTGAAGGCCGAAGGCCGAGAAGTCAAGACGGGCCAGTTCCCGTTCATGGCGAACGGCCGCGCGCTGGGCATCAACAAGGCGGATGGTTTCGTCAAGATGATCGCCGACGCGAAGACAGACGAACTGCTGGGCGTGCACATCATCTCGGCAAACGCATCGGACCTGATCGCGGAAGCCGTGGTGGCGATGGAATTCAAGGCGGCGTCGGAAGACATCGGCCGCATTTGCCATCCGCACCCGTCGCTGTCGGAAGTCATGCGCGAAGCGGCGCTCGCCGTGGACAAGCGCGCGCTGAACATGTAATCACGCACGCCTGACTGAACGCAACTTCGGCATCACCACAAAGGCGGGCGGGTTCACTCCCTCCCGCCTTTCTTTTTGCAGCAACACAATGAACGTCACCGAATACTACGAAAAAGAACTGCAGACGCGGGGTTATCAATCGGACCCGGCGCAACGCGCGGCGGTCGACCGTCTGCAGCGGTGCTATGAAGAGTGGGTCGAGTACAAATCGCGCCGCTCGAATGCGTTCAAGAAACTGATCAACCGTCCAGACCCGCCGCGCGGCATCTACATGTGGGGCGGCGTAGGGCGGGGCAAGAGCTTCCTGATGGACAGCTTCTACATGATCGTGCCGGTGCAGCGCAAAACGCGGCTGCATTTCCACGAATTCATGCGCGAGGTGCACCGCGAACTGGAAGAACTGAAGGGCACGGCCGATCCGCTCGACGAACTCGCGCGCCGTATCGCCAAACGCTACCGGCTGATCTGCTTCGACGAATTCCACGTGTCGGATATTGCCGACGCGATGATCCTCTACCGTCTGCTCGACAAGTTGTTCGAGAACGGCGTGCAGTTCGTGATGACCTCCAACTACGATCCTGACACGTTGTATCCGGACGGCCTGCATCGCGACCGCATGTTGCCGGCAATCGAGCTCATCAAGACGAAGCTCGACGTGATCAATGTCGATGCGGGCATCGATTACCGGCAGCGCACGCTGGCCCAGGTCGAGGTGTATCACGCGCCGCTTGGCGCGGCTTCCGACAAAGCGTTGCGCAACGCGTTTTCGCGCCTTGCAGCGGTTCCTGACGAAAGCCCTATCCTCCACATCGAAAAGCGCGAGCTGAAGGCACTGCGCCGCGCTGACGGCGTCGTGTGGTTCGATTTCGCCACCTTGTGCGGCGGTCCGCGCTCGCAGAACGACTACCTGGAGCTGGCGAGCCGCTTTCACGCGGTGATCCTGTCGGGCGTGCCGCAGATGTCGGCGCGCATGGCCTCGGAGGCGCGCCGCTTCACCTGGCTGATCGACGTGTTTTACGACCACAAGGTCAAGCTGTTGATGTCGGCTGCGGTGCCGCCCGAGCAACTCTACGTGGACGGTCCGATGGCCAACGAATTCACGCGCACGGTGTCGCGCATCGTTGAAATGCAATCGAAAGAATATCTCGACACACCGCGCCGGATCGTCGATACGTCGCTGACCTGAAGGGCCGCGTAAAGCGGGCGACGATGCTTTTGCGATAGATCACGGTCCGCTCGCCGAACAGGCGGAGTCCCAAGGCGCATTTTCAAGATTCGGATTGGTCTTATATTCCGTCCGCGGACGACTGGATATCTTGTTTGTCATGGTTCTGACAAAGGAGAAACCATGAATCCGTACCGTGATATCAATGATGAAGAATGGCAACGTGTCGCACCGTTGCTTCCTGAACTGCGCCCGCGTTCCGAACTGCGTGGCCGCCCGCTCGCCAATACGCGCTCCGTGCTCAATGGCGTGCTATGGGTGATGTATAGCGGCGCGACCTGGTCGGCTATGCCGCGCAAATACCCGTCGTATCAAACCTGCCATCGCCGTTTCAAGGCATGGTATGAATCCGGCGTGCTCAAGCGCGTGATGGATCAGCTGTTCGGCGCGGCGAGCGAGGAACTCTGCAACCTGATGGAAGCGCGCATGCGCACGCATCCGAGCGCGGAACAGAAGAGCGCTGATGCAGAAAAGGCTTCGGCCACAGTGCCCGCGGTGTACAGCCCGGCATCGCCCAAGCCGTTACCGTCTTCGCCGTTCGCATTTGCGTCGCCCTTCAAGCACGCTGCATGACAACGCCGACCCGCCGACTTCAAACCGCAAGAACGGCCGAACGACGGCGATCGTCGGCCGTTGTTTCTGGTTCCATCGTGGCAGCAGCAACTGCCCTGATGGAACGCCACCGTCACGCGTCAGGCGTCGGCGCCTGAACGTCCCGCTCACTATTGCTGACGAACCCAGGTCTGCGAGCGGCCCAGCAGCGAGACGCCGATGTAGCCGCGTACCACCAGCTTGTTCCCACCATCTTCCAGGTGCATCTTGCACTTGTAGACCTTGCCGTTTTCCGGATCGAGAATCTGCCCGTGATCCCAGGCGTCGCCGTCCTTTTTCATATCGCTGATGATCGTCATGCCGAGAATCAGCTGGTCCTTGCGCGCGTCCGTACATTCCGTGCAGCGGCGATCCGGTTTGTCGTTCGCATTGAGACCCTTGATCACCTTGCCGCTAAGCGAGCCGCTGCTGTCCTCTGCAATCTGCACAAGCGCCTTGGGCTGGCCGGTGTGATCGTCGATGGTTTGCCACGTGCCAATCGGGGTGTCGGTCTGCGCCATCGCAGTGACGGCGCTGGCGAGCAGCACGCCGGCGAGAGCGGCATGTTTGGCTGTGCGAAGCGCGATTGCGCGAGCGCGTTGAGTGAATCGCATCATTGTCTTCCTCCTTGATTAAAGACGGCGCGCTCATGGTCGCGCAGCGTTATTGGCATCTCGGGCAGTCTGTTTGACGCCGTGATGCCCGGTATTGCCCCTCAGGTTCAACTTTGGATGAATCGGTCCGCGACTCGCGGCTTGCGCGCCGCGGGTCGCACATCGTCAGCGCAGAATACGTGAAAGTGCGCGTGCCGTTTGATAGTGGAACCTCTAATCAGGCGGCAGCACTTTCGGGAATCAGTTCAACTGGTATGAGAACGTTGCGTTGATGCGCGGGCTGCGCGACGCGCTCTCCACCGGCGCGTCGCCGATCGGTTTGGCCACCGACAAATCCAGGCTGTAGTACTTCGCATCCGAGATCCGGAAGCCGAATGCAATCGACGACAGCTTCGACGGCGAAGGCGTACCCGCATGGAGATACACGCGCGCCATGTCGAACGAGACATACGGCGTGAGGGTGCGCAGAAAGGTGAAACCCGGCGTGAACGGCCGGTTGACTTCGAACATCGCCCCCCAGCCCGAATCCCCCGATGCTTCTCCCGGTTGATAGCCTTGCGCGAAACGTTGCGCGCCGAACGAGATCTGTTCCGAGGTCGGCAGCGAGACGGCGCTGTACTGGCCGGTCAACGAAATCGCCGTGCCGATCTTCATCGGCCACTCGTTGGTTTGCGAAAAGCTTGCGCCGGTCCGCACGAAGTTAATCGACGCCGGATTCGTGACGGACGTGCCAGGAATATTCGAGTCGCCGGATTTCGACGCGCCCAGGATATCAAACGCCTTCGCCACATTGACACTCGCGCGGCGCACCTGGCCCGGTTCCACACTGGCGTAGTCGGCCTGCAACTGCATCACGCGCACCTGCGAGCGCAAGCCGATCTGTGCGCCGCTGTCGTGATTGTTGTAGCGATCTTCGTCGTGCGAGGCATAGACCGAGGCTGTGCCGATCACGCTTTGCCTGTTGTTCAACAGGATCGGATAGGCCAGTGAGCCGCCGACCTTGTCGTTGATGACCGTGCGTTCGATGTAAGCGGGCAGGCCTGGATTGTCGACCGGATTGCCGCGATAGTGCGACGCGTCGATCCTCGCGATCAGTCCGTTGCTGCCAATCGGCACCGCACCGTGGGCGGCGAGATAGGTCACGTTGTCACGGCCCTTCGGCAGCAAGGCGGACACGCTCAGTTGTTCGCCAGGCGCGGTCAGGCCGTTTTCGGTCGCCGTCAGCAAACCTTGCACGCCGGGGTGATTGAAATCGATGCCGGTGCTGACGTCGAACGGTTTGCGGTCCACCTTCAACTCGAGCGTGGTGGCGCCGTCGGTATTTTGCGGCGGCGGCACGTTGGCCGCGACCTTCACGCCGGGCAACAGACCCAGCACGTTGACGTAACGCTCGAAGGTGGCGCGCCGCAACGGCCGGTCGGCGACGATGTGGTCGGCGATCGCGCGAATTTTGTCTTCAACCGCGCCGGCGTTGCCCGTCACTTTGACCGTGGACACGTAGCCTTCCACCACCGTCACGCGCACCACGCCGTCGTCGAACGTCTGCGCGGGAATGAACGCGAACGAGAGCGCGTAGCCGCGGTTCTGATACAACTTCGTGACGCCATTGGCGACCTCGATCAGATCGCCGATGGTGGTGTCTTTGCCGACGAGGGGCGTGAAGCGCTGCGCCACTTCATCGAACGGAATGGACTTCACGCCCTCGACCTGCACGCGCGACGGCGTTAGATGGCGGCTGAGCAGTTCCTGAAGTTGGGGCACTTGCGGCGCGACCTGGACGGTCACGTTCGGGCCCTTGTCGGGCGCCTTGATCTGCGGCAGCGAATCCAGCGGGTTGCCGCCGGCTACCGGACCGGACGGGCGAGACTGCGCGTGTGCTTCTACCTGCATCGCGCTTGCTGCAATCGCCGCGAGCAGGAAGGTCCATTTGCTGCCGTACCCGCGTTTCATCGGATTTTCCTCGTATGCCGTTCTTGTCTTGCGGGCGCGCCACCTGGCCGGGCTGGTTGCGATCGCTTATGTGGCTCGACGCATACTGCCGTGCTTGCAAGTAGTACGTCACGTGCCTTGTGGAGCTTGAGCATGGGCTGCAAAAGCGCGGAGCACGTGATGGGGCAGACCGCTTATGCGCTGCGTAACGGGATGTCTGAAGGACGTCTTGCGCGTGCGGCATCGATGGACGACTGCAAGTACGCCGCCCGTCGGCGCGCTGAGGCCGGTCTGCTCGTCGCTTACTTCTTCGTCAGGCCGCCGACCAGACCGCCGACGAGCGACGTCACCGGGGCCAGCGGATTGCTGTCCGATCCCTTGCCGCTGGTGGTCGACAGCGGCAGGCCGGTGCCGGAGCCGACTGAGGCGGTGGTGGTGGTCGTGGTCGGCGTTGCGGCCGCCATGGTGGTAACACCGCCGAGGGCGCCGGTGACGCTCGACGGCAAGCCGGTGACCGGTGCGAGCGGGCTGCTGCTGCCGGTCGCGCTGCTAAGGCCGTTCGTCACGCTCGAGAGCAGGCCGGTGACGGGCGCCAACGGGCTGGTGTTGCTCGATGCACCGCCTACGGCGCCTGTTACGCCGCCGAGTGCGCTGGTGAGCGGAGCGAGCGGGCCGCTGCCGGTGCCGCCGGTCAGGCCGCCGAGAGCACCGGTGAGCGGTGCCAGCGGATTGCCGCTGGTGCTTCCGGTAAGCAGCCCACCCGCCGATGCGACCGTGGTGCCCGTATCGGTAACCGTGTGGCCGAGAGCAGTCGTGATCGGATTGCCGCCGGTTGCGCTCAGCAGCGTGCCCGCCTGACCGAGTCCGCCGCCGACGGTTGTGAGCAGGGTATTCAACGGCACGCCGAGGCCGGTGGTCGTGCCCACCGTCTGCGTGGTCGCCGCGACCATCGACGTAATCGGCGTGATGGCGGTGCTGAGGTTTTGCGTGATTGGCTGGACCGGACCCGTCGAGAGCGCGGTGGTGAGCGTGCCGCCGCCGTTGGTCGCTGCGCCGCCGATCGTATTGACGACGCCGCCGAGCGGCGTTGTGATGGCCGCCAACGGCGCGAGCGGGCCGCTGCCAAGGCTCGTCACGAGGCTGCCTGCATCCGTCACGGCGCCGCCGACATGACCGGCCACACCGCCCAGGCTCGAGACGGTCGTGCCGACCGCATTGCCGCCGTTGCCGAATTGGCCGAGTCCTTGCGATACACCACCGCCGAGCGTCGAGACCGCCACGCCGACTTGCTGCACGATGCCGTCGGCGGATTGCATCGTTTGCGAGCTGACGCCCGGGAGGGTTTGCGAGCCGATCACGGTGCCGATGCTCGAGACCGTCGAGCCAACGTCGCCGACCACACCGCCGGTGTTGCCTGCCACGGTGCCGAGCGCATTGACGACCGCGGTGGTGCCGCTGCCCGTGCCGGAGCCGCT
Organism: Paraburkholderia sp. IW21; assembly: GCF_041321145.1. Classification (NCBI taxonomy): domain Bacteria; kingdom Pseudomonadati; phylum Pseudomonadota; class Betaproteobacteria; order Burkholderiales; family Burkholderiaceae; genus Paraburkholderia; species Paraburkholderia sp. IW21. Next base: position 223,308 of record NZ_JBGGWA010000011.1, read on the forward strand.
CCCCGAACCGTTGCTGCCGGTACTGGAGCGGGAGCCGCCCGAGCCCATCGAACCGCTGCCGGTGGTGGACAGGGTGCCGCCGGCAGAGCCGCTACCGTTGCTGTCCGTGCCGGAACTCAGGCTTCCGGAGCCTCCGCAAGCGCCAAGAGAAAGCATCGCCGCTACGCTGGCCGCAATCAGGGTTGCTCTTACCGTGGTGTTGGCCGTTTGAATGTTCATGTCGCCCTCGCATCGCATGTGTTGTTGGGTATCGCTGCGTGACTACCTCTGCACGGGCCGTGCCATTTCGACTGAGCAATGCGGAAGATTTTTTAGCCGGAGGGCGTGAAGCCGGACGCAATATGGCTTTGAGCGATAAATGGAGTGCCGGCTAAATCAGATACGCCCCGTAAAAATGAATTAGCCAAACGTTTGCGAGGACTGCGTAACGTAACGGGACGCACGCGCCGTTACGAAACAAGGCGTAACGCAAGCGCAACGACAGGCCTCGCCCGCTTGGAATGTTCTGTTGAAGCAAATAATTAGTGGACCAAATCTAAATAATGGTTAATCCTATGTGTTGCAACGCACGAACTGCCGTTAATCTGATGGCGTGGCTAAAACGCATGTGCTTTGAGGCTGAGGACACTGAATAATTGCTTAAACATGATTGTTCGGCTATAAAACCCGAAAGCATTACGGATTGACGAGGAGGTGCGTTATCGATCAGACAGCTCATAGACATCTGTTTCATTGAAGCCGGCTGCAAGGCGGTGCTTCGGCAGCGCAACAGGCAATACGCAGGACCAGGAATGAGAGACCAGGGTCCGCAGCGTTGAAGAATCCGTCATCTGAGGCAGCACGAAAACAAACGAAAAAATGAAGTCCGAGGGTAAAAATGAAAAAATTCACCAAACGCTTCCTGCGCGATAACAGAGGCGTGACGGCCATCGAATATGGTCTGATTGCGGGGTTAGTTGTTCTTGTCATCGCTACGTCGGTGGGCAACATTGGGACCAACCTCAACAACGTATTGACCACTCTTGCCAGCAAGATAACCACCCCGTCGACCGGCGGCACGCCCGCGGGTACCGGCGGTTAGCGCGGCAAGGGGATATCTCGTTGGCGTGAGCGAAACACCCTGTTGCACGGGCATCAGGGCATTCGCCGTGCCGCAAATACGCTGTGGTCTTTAATGCGAATTGCAGGCCAATTCGCATTGCTTTGCTTCGCCTGTTGAGTGCGATATGAATGCCTATGTCGGAATGGTGTTATTTGTCTCCTGGGCGGCGGCTGTTGCGATATGCGACTGCCGCAGCAGGCGCATTTCTAATTCGTTGGTGGCCGCCGGTTTAATGGCGGCATGGGGCTGCGCGCTCGCGCAATGCGGCCCATTTGGCGTGTCGATCGCTCAGGCCGGTGTCGGCGCGCTGATCGGCCTGATCGCGCTACTGCCGTTTTTCGCACTCGGCGCAATGGGCGCCGCCGACGTGAAAGTATTCGCTGTACTGGGCGCGTGGTGCGGCGCGCATGCGCTGCTCGGTCTATGGATGGGCGCCAGTCTCGCCGCCGGCTTGCACGCCGTCTGGCTGTTGATCACGACGCGCACTCGCATCGCGGACCTCGGCCGTCACGGCGGCCCGACTTTCGAGTTGAGCGGCAGGGCATCCACGCCGTACGCGGCGTGCCTTACGGGCGCCGCCAGCGCGTGGCTGTTGCTGCTGCCATTGGCCGGAGGCGTGCGATGAAAGGATGGGCGCCCCAAGCCGCAAGTCCGCTGTTCAGGCGAGTCGGTGCGCGCCGGTTGCGGAAGCAGCGCGGCGCTACCGCAGTCGAATTCGCCTTGGTGCTCCCGCTGTTCTTCACGATTCTCTACGCGATCGTCACCTTCAGCCTGATCCTGCTGGCGCAGCAGAACCTGACGCTCGCGGCTGAAGAAGGCGCGCGCGCCGCCCTGAACTGGCAGAGCAACAACTCGGTGCAAAACGCACTCGACAATCGCGGCGCTGCCGCCTGCAAAACCGCGACCCTGGTTGCTTCCCCGCTGGTGCAGAACCTGACATGCACGCCCACTTCCTCGTCATGTGGACCGAGCAACGCGATGAAATGCATCAATGTCGCGTTGAACTACGACTACAGCACGTATCCGCTGGTGCCGAACTTGCCGCTTCTGAGCTTCACGATACCGAAGTCGCTGTCGGGCAGCGCCACGGTACAACTCAACCCGGAGAACATTCAGTGACGCACGCGCCGGCCCTCGGCCTTTCCGCCCGTCGACGCGCGCACGAACGCGCGCACGGCCACGCATCGTTCAACCGACGCCGCGAGCCGTCATGCCGAATCTGACCAAAATTCTTGCCGGCGTGCTCATCGCCGCAGCGGTCGTGCTCGGCCTATTTGCGTGGACACTGGCGCGCCGTCCGGTGCCGGTCGCCGTCACGCCCGCCATGCCAGCGAGTTTCCCGGTGGTGCTGGCGACCCGCACGTTGCCGGCAGGCAAGGCGATCACCATCGATGCGCTGCGCGTGCAGTCGCTGCCGATCAATCCGAGCGGCGCCTTCACCGATCCTTCGCAACTCGTGGGCCGCGTGCCGAGCACCGGAATCGTCGCAGACTCGCCGGTGCTGGAAGCGCAGTTGTCGTCGGGATTGGCGGAGCATGTCGAGCCGGGCGAACGCGCGCTCGCCGTGCGGGTGGACGAAGCTAATGCGGTCGGCAACCGCTTGCGGCCGGGCAATTTCGTCGACGTGTTCTTTACGCTTAAACGCGATGGCAATCTCGGCGGCGGCGCTGAAATCGATCGTACCCAGGCGCGCTTGCTGTTGTCGAAAGTGCGCGTGCTGGCGTTCGGTAACGCAACCGCCGGCGGCGATAGCGCCGGCGACCCGAATGGCATGGTGCGCACGGCGGTGTTGGCCGTGCCGGTTGCCGACGTGGACCGGCTGACGCTCGCCGAGGCCGCGGGCCGTCTGATCTTCGCGTTGCGTAATCCAAAGGATGCCGAAGTAGTTGATCAGAGCGCGTTGCCGGTCTATCCGGGCGTGTTGAAGACGGCTGTCCATGCCGCTGGGGGCGAGCCCGCGCAGGATTCGACCCGCGCCGCGGCCGGCGTGGCGCTCGAGGCCTTGTCGGGAAGCGCCAATCCGGCAGGCGCGGGCGCGCGGCAAGTGTCGCTGCCGCGCGTGCCTTTGCCGGCTACACCTATGGCCGGCAAGACGAACAATACAAAGAGCGGTGTCGAAGTGATACGGGGTGGGCGCGCCGAAACGGTCGCCTGGTAAGCAGTTTCAGGGAGCGGGCGGCCGGACGCGTCCGTGACGACATGACAGAACGGATTTTCGTATTCGGGAAGGCGGCATGCGCGGGGATGGCTTTGCTCGCCCTGTCGGCCACGACCGACGCAGCGGGCCAGACGGTACAGCGGGGGCAAGCCGCGCAGACGATGCAAAGCATGCCTGCGCGGACTGTCGGCCTGACGGTGGGCGGCCAGCAGCCGCTCGCGACCGGTCATGCGCTGCGGAGGGTCGCGATCGGCGATCCGTCGGTGGCGGACGTGCTGATTATTAAGGGTGACAAGCGTGGCGGCGTCTTACTGGTGGGCAAGGCGGCGGGCACCACCAGCCTGATGCTGTGGGAGCGGGACCGCGACGCGCCGCTGACCTACACCGTCAACGTGACGACCGCCGCCGCAGCCTCGCTGCTCGGCCCCGACACGCCGAGCCTGAAGGTGCTCGGCGGCACGGCGGTGGTGTCCGGCTCGTCGGCGACGATGGAATCGCACCAGCGCGCAGTGGTCGCAGCGGAGGGCTCACTCGGCAAGGACGGCGCGGTGTTCGACACCTCGACGGTGGGAAGCCGTGCGGTGGTGCAGGTCGAAGTGCGGGTGGTTGAGTTCAGCCGCTCGGTGCTCAAGCAGGTCGGTTTCAACTTCTTCCGCCAGAACAACGGTTTCGCGTTCGGCACATTCGGGCCCAACGGGGCGACCTCCGCAACCTTGCCGCAGACGCAGTTCAGCCCGACCAGCAGCACGACGGTGGGTCCTGCGCTGGCTTCACCGCTGTCGTCCGCGTTCAATCTCGTGTTCAGTTCGGCGACCCACGGCATCTTCGCCGACCTGAGTCTGATGGAGAGCAACAATCTCGCGCGGGTGCTTGCCGAACCGACGCTAGTGGCGCTGTCGGGCCAAAGCGCCAGTTTCCTCGCCGGCGGCGAGATTCCGGTGCCGGTGCCGCAGGCCCTGGGTTCGACCTCGATCGAATACAAGCCGTACGGCGTCGGACTGACGTTGACGCCGACCGTCCTGAGCCCGCGGCGCATCGCGCTGAAGGTGGCACCTGAAGCGAGTCAGCTCGACTTCACGAATGCCGTGACGATCAGCGGCGTGTCGGTGCCTGCGATCACTACGCGGCGCGCGGACACCACCGTCGAACTCGGCGACGGCGAGAGCTTTGTGATCGGTGGCCTGATCGATCGCGAGACCGCGTCGAATGTGTCGAAGGTGCCGTTGCTCGGCGATCTGCCGATTATCGGCACGTTCTTCAAGCAGTTGAACTATCAGCAGAACGAAAAGGAACTGGTGATCATCGTGACACCGCATCTGGTGTCGCCGCTGGCGAAGGGGGCGACCTTGCCGTCGACGCCGGGCGAGCAGTCCGAACAGCGTAACGGGCCGGTGTGGCGCTCACTGCTGGGCGGCGCGGCGGGGCACGATGCCGTGCCGGGGTTTTCCAGGTGAAGCCGGTGGGCGGCACGGCGGCGCACCGGATTTGTGGGGAAGTGGACCTGCGCGCGGGCGAACCGCGTGCATCTGCTGGCAGGCAGGATGACGCGGTGGCTTCGCAGCCCATGCCGCATAAGGAGGGCCAATATGAACGCGAGAACGCATTCATTGACTGAACGCGCGGTCACCGATTATTTCGTGTTCGCGTCGCTAGCCGACGAACACGTGCATTGGCTCGCCGATACGCTGGTGGGCGCAGGCGCGGTTGAAGCGGCCACACTCGATCCGTCGATGCTGATGCAGCGTATTGCAGCGCTGAACCCGACGCTGGTGTTCGTCGACTTTTCCGGCGGCCGCGCCGCGGCGGCGAGCGCAGCGGCGAACGCGGTGCGCACGGCCTATCCCGGCATGCAGATCGTCGCGCTCGGATCGCTTGCCGAACCGGAAAGCGCATTAGCCGCGTTGCGCGCCGGCGTGCGCGACTTCATCGATCGGTGCGCGCCCGCCGAGGACGCCTTGCGCATCACACGCCAGGTGCTCGACAACCTCGTCGAACCGGTCAGCCGTCATGGCCATGTCACCGCACTGCTGGGCGCGCGTATCGGCATGGGCGTGAGCACGCTGGCCGCGAATCTCGCGGTGCTGCTGCAGCGGCGCGACGTCGCCCAAGGGCGGCAAGCGGCGTTACTCGATCTCGGCTTGCCCGCAGGCGACGGCTCACTGCTCCTCAACACGCGCAGCGAATTCAATTTCGTCGAAGCCGTGCGCAACTTGCGTCGCTTCGATCAGACCTTCGTCCACACCGCGCTGTCGCACCATGCCAGTGGTCTCGCACTCACCACGCTGCCGCCCAATCTCGCCGACATGCGCGAGGTCTCGTACTCGTCTTCGATTGGCCTGCTGAACCGGCTGCGGGCGTTCTTCGACCAGCAGATCGTCGATCTCGGCGGCTTCACCAATAGCGAGTTCATCGCTCACGTCGTGCAGGCCTCCGACGAAACCTGGCTGTTGTGCGATCAGGGCGTGGCCTCGATCGTCTCCGCGGTCGGCGTACTCGACGCACTGCGCGAAGAAGGCGTGGATACGGCGAATGTACGGCTAATCGTCAACAAGTTCGACGCCGATCTCGGTCTCGCTGCCCCGCAGATCGCGCAGCGTCTGGCGATCCCGTTGCTGGCCACACTGCCGGAGCGCCGAGTGGCGCTTGGCCAGGCGGTCAATCAAGGGCATCTGCTGGCCGACGCGGCGGCACGCGATCCTTATGTGCGCGCGCTGGAACCGTTGATCGAACGGCTTGGCGGCGCTGCGCGCGCGGCTGCGCAAGCACGCGGAAAATCCGCGCTTGGTGCCCTCAAGCGCTTCATTCCACCCCCTTACAAGCGGTCATAGACGATGGCAAAAGAAATCGAATTTGCCGACGACGCGCCTTCGTTCGCGCATAGCCAGCAGTTCCAGGACATCAAGAACGCGGCGCACGAACATCTGCTTACGCGCATTGAGGAGCTCGGCTCGGAGTTCGGCCGCTGGTCGCGTAACGCGATCAACCAGTTCGTCGATCTGGAAATGGACAGTTTCGTCCGGCTGCGCCGGATTCCGATCAACGAGAGCGAAGTGCGGTCGATCGCCGAGGCGCTGACCAAGGAGCTGGCGGGCTTCGGCCCGATCGAAGATCTGCTCGCCGATCCGGCCGTCGAAGATATTCTGATCAACGGCTACAACGACGTATACGTATCGCGTCACGGCATGCTGACCAAGATCCCGGTGCGGTTCGCCGACAACGCGCATTTGCTGCGCATCGTGCGGCGCATTCTCGCGCCGATCGGGCGGCGTCTGGACGAATCGAATCCGATGGTCGATGCGCGCCTGCCGAACGGCGGGCGGGTGAATGTGGTGATCGAACCGCTGTCGATCGACGGACCCATTGTCTCGATCCGTAAATTCCGCAAGGATCCGATGCGGCCCGAGGATCTGCTCGCCAACGGCACCTACAACCCGGAAATCGGCGCGCTGCTCGACGCGGCGGTCGCCGCGCGCTGCAACGTGCTGGTGTCGGGCGGCACGAGCTCAGGCAAGACTTCACTGCTCAACGCGCTGGCGTTTCACATTCCCGAGCCGGAGCGGGTCGTGACGATCGAAGACACGGCCGAACTGTCGCTGAACCACCCGCACGTGGTGCGGCTCGAAAGCCGTCCGGGCGGCTTCGACGGCGCAGGCGTCGTGTCGATTCGCGACCTGTTGCGCAATACCTTGCGGATGCGGCCTGACCGCATCATCGTCGGCGAAGTGCGTGGCGGTGAGGTGCTCGAAATGCTGCAGGCGATGAACACCGGCCACGACGGATCGATGGGCACCGTGCATGCCAGTTCGCCGCGCGAGTGCCTGTACCGCCTTGAAATGCTGGCGGGCTTCGCGGGCTTCCAGGGCACCGAATCGAGTTTGCGCCGGCAGATCGCCAATGCGATCGACTTCATCGTGCAGATCGGGCGTCTTTCGAACGGCCGCAGGCGGATTCTGTCGATTACCGAAGTCACGGGTCTGTCGGACAACATCATCGCGACCCAGGAGCTGTATCGCTACGAGCCGGTCGCGACGGCGGAAGGCGATGAACTCGATAACTGGGTCTCGCTCGGCATTCATCCGCACTCGCCGAAACTGGCGCGCTTCCGTCAGACGCTCGGCGGCGATGCACAGGGAAATGGGTTCGGCAGCGCGGGCTTCGGCGCTGGCGGCGGCAGTGGCTTCGGTGGAGGTTTCGGAGGCGGCTTCAATGTCTAGTGCGATCCTGGCCTTTACGTCGCTCGCGCTGCTATGTGCTGCCGGCGCGGTGTTGCTCTGGCAGCGCGGCGCGCAACGCAAAGGCCAGATGAGCGCGCAACGGTATATCGACAGACGTATGGCGTCGGCCGTCCCGACCGTCGTGAGCGCAGGCGCCGCGGACGGTCTGGCGAGCGGAGCGTCCGCCGGTCCACGCGCCTCGGCTGCACGTGCTGCGGCGGCGCCCGTCGCGATCGCACCGCCAGCGCCCCCGGCCGGTGCCGGCTGGCTTGCGCAATGGCGTTACCTGCAAGCACGCCTGCGCTTCACGCTGCAACATGCGATGGCTCGCGCGGGCGTGGCCCACGCAAAGGGGCCGGCTGCCATCGCCGGGGCGATCGTGCTGCTGCTGTGCGGTTGGGGGGCGTTCCTCGGCGGCGCGCTGGCTGCCGGTGCGACGTGGATTGCCTGCGCGATGTTCGTCTATTTCCTGCTGACGGTGCGCGCGAGCAAGCGCCGGCACATGATCGTGCGGCAATTGCCGCTGTTTCTCGATGGCATCGTGCGCCTGATCACGCTCGGCAACAGTGTGCCGGCCGCGTTTCAGGCCTCCTTGCAAACCACTGAAGCGCCGCTGCGTGAATGTCTCGACTACGTGTCACGGATGCTGCGCACCGGCGTCGAAATCGATCGCGCGCTGTACCAGGTCGCCGTGATCTATGGGGTGCGCGAGCTCGAGCTGGTTGGCGCCGTGCTGCGTCTATCGGTCAAATACGGAGGCCGCGCCGATGTGATGCTCGACCGCATGGCGTCGTTCATGCGCGATCTGGAACAGGCTGAGCGCGAGCTCGTGGCGATGTCGGCGGAAACGCGCTTGTCTTCGTGGGTGTTGACCCTATTGCCGATCGGCATAGGCGGCTTTCTGATCCTCTCCAATCCTAAGTACTTCGCGTCGATGTGGGTCGACCCGAGCGGACGATTGCTCGTCTATCTGGCGTTCGCGTTGCAGGTGATCGGAGCGTGGCTGCTGTACCGGCTGGCGAACCTGAGGACATGACGATGCAGGCCCATCAACTCTTCGCAGTCGGACTCCTGCTCGCGGCGCTCGCGCTGCTTCTGATCGCCGGCCTCGTGTTGGCGCGCGTGGCCGCCGTGCGGCGAAGCGAACGCACGCTCAGCCATGCGCTCGACGAACGCGCACTGCGGGCCGCGACACTCGCTGCAATGGCCTCTCGCGGCGCGGACGGCGCGCGAGCTGCTGGGCGACGCGCGCAGCCGGAGGGTTTCAAAGGCGTGCTCGAACGTTTCGCGCATACCGGGATTCGCTGGCTCGATACACCGTTAGGCCGTCAGATCGTCGCCGAGGAAGACCGCCGGCTGCTCGAACAGTGCGGCTTCGTGGATACGCGCACACGTGGCCTGTTTCTCGTGGCGCGGCTCGTCGGCGCGCTGGGGCTGCCGGCACTGGCCGGCACGTTGGCGCGGGGTCATGTCGATGGACTTCGCTACGTGACGCTGGTCGTCATCGCGATGGTGGCAGGTTTCCTGTTGCCGAAGATCGTCCTGAAGCGGCGCGCCGCCAAACGCCGCAACGGGGTGGTCGACGAATTGCCGCTGCTGGTCGATTTGTTGCGCCTGCTGCAGGGCGTGGGCTTGTCGCTCGATCAGAGTCTCCAGGTGATGGTCAACGATTTTCGCGGCATGTTGCCGGTGCTTGCGAGCGAGCTCGAAATCGCGCAGCGCCAGTTCGCCGCGGGCCGCTCGCGCGAGCAGTCGTTGAACCGGCTGGGGACGAGCTACGACAACGAAGATTTACGCGCGGTAGTGCGCCTGCTCGTGCAGGTCGACCGGCACGGCGGCGCCGTGCAGGAGCCGCTCAAGCAATTCGGCGACCGCCTGCGAGAAACGCGCCGCGCAATGTTGCGTGAACGCATTGGCCGTCTCGCCGTGAAGATGACCGGCGTGATGATTCTCACGCTGCTGCCCGCGCTGATGATCGTCACTGCAGGCCCCGGCGTGCTCGCTGTCACGCGTTCGCTGCGTCTCATACAACAGTAAGGATTTCTGCAATGGCCGCCTGTCTGTCGTTTGATTTTTTGAAACCCGCGGTGCGCTGCGCCGTGGCACTGACCGCGTTTTCGCTGCTGGGCGCGTGCGCGTCGAAAGACCCGGTGGGCTATGGCGTCGGCGCGCAGGCCGAGCGCGCGGCCATGGTCCAGCAGGCCAATCGCGATCCGGCGCCGGACACCCCCGGCATGTACCTCGGACTGATCGACCAGATGCAGTCGCAGGAGCTGTACTTCGCCTCGCTTGCGCACATCGACGCGTACGAAAAGCAGTACGGCACGACGCCCGACACGATTTTGCTGCGCGCCGACGCACTGCGCATGACCGATCAGCCGGCCGCCGCGGCGAGCGCTTACGCACAGCTGCTGCAGACGCCGCTTGCCGCACGCGGCTATCGCGGGCTCGGGCTGATCGCCGGGGCGGCCGGCGACTTTGCGAACGCCGCCCAGCAGTTGCAACAGGCCGCGCAACGCGCGCCGACCGATGCGGTGACCTTGTCGGACCTCGGCTATGCACGACTGCGCGACGGCGATGTGAACGGCGCGCGCGTACCGCTGATGAAGGCGGCCGAACTCGATCAAAACAATCCGAAGATCGTCAGCAACGTGGCGCTCTATCTGCTCGCCCACGGCGACCAGGCGCAAGCCATGGCGGTGATGAGTCAGCAGAAGCTGACCCCGGACGTGCGCGCGGCAATTCGCAGCGATGCCGCGAAAGTGGCCGCGGCGGGGCGCGCGCAAGCTCGCGGTGTGCAAACGCAATCACAACGGCAAGTCGGGCAGGCGCGTGCCGGCGCCGGCACCGTCGCGAGCGCGCAGGGCATCGATGCGGCGCCACGGCTGTTACAGCGCTTCGCGCAGTGACCGGTGAGACCCATCAAGGAAGCAGAGATGAAAAACGGCATAAGGAAACGCAACTGGGTGGCGTCGACGCTGTGCATCGGCGCGTTGCTGGGAGCGTCGGCGTCCGCCGTTGCGCAGACGGGCGAGGCCCTGGAGCCGGCGCGGGCCGCGCCGCGGTCGGTGAGGGCAAGCGAGGTCGGTCGCTCAACCCGCGCCTGGCTCGACCTCCAAAGCAGCAACACGCAAGCCGCGCCTGAGTTGCCGATGCTCGGCGCCGAAGCGGGGCTTGCTTACCGGCGCTATATGGAATCGTTCCGTAGCAGGATTCCTGAATTGTATGGTTCCACGCTGAACAACAGCGGCGCAGGCAGCAGCGGCGGCGCAGGCAGCGCGCCGGGCGGACTCGCCGGCGCGAACTGACATGGGCAGCCGCCGACCGTCCGCTGCCGATGTTGTTCGCGCGCCGCGTCCACACGGCGCGCGGCGCGCGGGCGCGGCGGCACGGGCCGGGCGCCGCCAGCATGGCGCGGTCGCCGTGCTGGCGGCGATCTGGTTAAGTGTTGCGCTCGTGACATTAGGCGTACTGGACGTGGGCAACCTGTATTTCACGCGGCGGCAATTGCAACGGACCGCCGATATGGCCGCGATAGCGGGCTCGCAACTGGTCAATAGCTCGACGGGCTGCACGCTGGCGACCAGCGCGGCGACGCAGAGCGCGACGGCCAATGGTTTGCCGTCCGGCGGCACGGTCACGGTCGCGTGCGGCAGGTGGGACACCGCCACCAACACCACGCTGACCACGCCGCCGGGCGACGGCACCGGTTCGCCCATCAATGCGGTGAAAGTGACGGTCCGCGAAAGCGTGCCGCTGTTTTTCATCGGACCGCCGCTCGACGTCGAGGCGTCGGCAACCGCCAAGGCGACCAACATCGGTGCGTTCACGATCGGAACCTCGCTGATTTCGGTGGCGAGCAATGGCTGCACGGCATCGTCCAGCGTCCTCAACAGCGTGCTCGGCGGGCTGCTCGGCATCAACCTGCAACTGGACGCAGTCTCGTATTGCGGCCTCGCCACCACGCGGCTCAGTGTGCGCGATCTGGTGGTGGCCGCCCAGGCGGGCACAGTCGACGGACTGCTTGCACTGCCGGTCTCGGTCGGCAGCCTGGCCGGGCTCATGGTGAAGGCGTTGCAAAAGACCACGATTGCCAATGCCAATCTGTCGACCGCCATTGCCGCGCTCAATACAGTGGCGAGCGTCAACCTGCCGGGCAGCTTCAACATCGGCAATAGCGCATCGAGCTCGGGCTTGCTCGCGCTTGGTCTTGCCAATACGCAGTCCGCGCTGGACGCGACGATCAGCCCGCTGGACGCGCTGGTCGTGGCCGCCGAGATCGCCCAGAAGGGGCAGCCGCCTGTCGATATCGCGGGCGGGTTGAGCCTGCCGGGACTCAGCACGACCTTGCGGGTGCAGGTGATCCAGCCGCCGGTGCTGGCCGTCGGTGAAGCCGGCACGACGCCCGGGAGCACCACGGCGTGGGTCACCAGCGCGCGTTCGGCGCAGGTGCGCGCGTACCTGAAGCTGAATCTGGGCACGTCGTCGTTGCCGTTAGGCTTGCTCGGGGCGCTGATTCCGGTCAATGTCAACCTGCCGCTTTACATCGAGGCGGCGCCGGGAACCGCTGGCCTGAGCGCGACCCACTGTGCTGCGACGCGCGAGGCGAGCCAGTCGGTGATCGGTGTGCAAACCGGTCTCGCGAATATCTGCGTGGGAGATCCGCCCGCCAATCTGTCGGCCTCGAAGCCATTTAGCTGCGGCAACCCCGCCACGCTCGTCAACGTGGCGAATCTGGTGACCGTTCAGGCGGGGGCTTCCGTCGCCCTGGTCAACCCATCGGCCAATCCCGCCTATCTGACGTTCGACGGGGTGGTCGACAACGAATATCAGTCGGTCAATTCAGATTATGCAGGTGGCGTGATTTCCAACGCTCTGGCGGGCCTCGGGACTCAATTGGCCCAGCCGAACGCGTTGAGCATCAGGCTGCTGAACGGGATAAACCTGTCGCTGGGCTCGATTGCCTCACCTATCGTAACGACGCTCGGTCAGACTCTGGCGCCTGCGCTTGCGGGCCTCGACACACTACTCGTTCCCGTTTTGCAACTTCTCGGCGCGCAGGTTGGCGTCAGCACGATTCACGACCTGTCGCTGACATGCGGTGTCGCGCAACTGGTCAACTAGCGTAACCAGGACAAGATGAGAACCACCCCCAAAATCGAGGAACTCGATATCTACGTCTGGGAAGGCAAGGCCGATATCGTCGACCGGGTTGCGCGCTGCATGGCGAGCTTCGAGGTCGAAGTGCTTCGCGCGGACGATATCGCGATCTCGCCTGAACGGACGGCGCTGCGGCCATCGCTGGCGATCATCAGCGTCTCCGTGATCGACAGCGGCGCGCTGATCGTGCGCGACTGGCAGGCCGCGTACGGCGTTCCGGTCGTGTGGGTCGGCGCCGCGCCGCGCGACCACGATCCGACGATGTACCCGTCGGAGTATTCGCACATCCTGCCGCTCGACTTTACCTGCGCCGAATTGCGCGGAATGGTCATGAAGCTGGTGCTGCAAATGCGCGCGCATAGCGCGAGGACGCACGAGCCGGACGCAATGATCGCCCATTCGGAGTGCATGCAGGCGCTGCTGCAGGAAGTCGGCACCTTCGCCGACTGCGACACGAGCGTGCTCGTGCATGGCGAGACCGGCGTCGGCAAGGAGCGCATCGCGCAACTGTTGCACGAAAAGCATACCCGCTACGGGCAAGGGCCTTTTGTCGCTGTGAATTGCGGCGCGATTCCGGACGGTCTGTTCGAATCGCTGTTCTTCGGTCACTCGAAAGGTGCGTTCACGGGCGCGGTGGTCGCGCACAAGGGCTACTTCGAGCAGGCCGACGGCGGCACGCTGTTTCTCGACGAAATCGGTGATCTGCCGCTTTACCAGCAGGTCAAGCTACTGCGCGTGCTCGAAGACAGCGCCGTCACGCGAATCGGCGCGGCCACGCCGGTGAAGCTCGATTTCCGGCTGGTGGCGGCGACCAACAAGCATTTGCCGCAACTCGTGAAGGAGGGCGCCTTTCGCGCCGACCTCTACTATCGGCTTGCGGTGATCGAGTTGAAGATTCCGTCACTGGAAGAGCGCGGCGCGGTCGACAAGATTGCGATCTTCAAGGCGTTCATCGCGCAGATTGTCGGCAGCGAGCGGCTTGCTGCCTTGCCGGACCTGCCGTACTGGCTTGCCGAAGCGGTGGCCGACACTTGTTTCCCCGGCAATGTGCGCGAACTGCGCAACCTGGCCGAGCGGATCGGCGTGACGGTGCGGCAGATCGGCGCGTGGGATGCAGTGCGCCTGCAGCGGCTGCTTGCGCTTGCGCGCACCAGCCAGCCGGTGCCGGCCGAAGTGCCGGTGGATCGCAGCAAATGGGACATGGCCGAGCGCAACCGCGTGCTGGCCGCGCTCGACGCAAACGGCTGGCGCCGGCAGGATACGGCGCTCTATCTGGGCATCAGCCGCAAGGTTTTGTGGGAGAAGATGCGTAAGTATCAAATTTTTGATGAAGAGCCCGAAACACGCGAAAGTGAGTAATAATGAGACAGTTGTACTAAAACAAAAACTGTTCAAGCAGGAATTACATGGACCACAAGTCGAAACTACGACTGATTGCCCTGGCCGCATTCATCGCGTTGGGGGCAGTGCGGGGCGTGCATGCGCAGGCTCTGCCGGCTAGCGGCACGAGCGCTGGCGTCGTTTCCCAGCCGGGTGCGGCAACGGCCTTGCCGGCGACATTGCAGCCTGAACAGGCGCAGACGAACGCATTGACACCGGACGAAGCGAAGCAGTCCGCGGCGGGCAATGTGGCGGAATTGCAGCAGATGATCCACGGATCGGATCTGAGCGAATTGCGCACGACGTACAACGGCAGCTATGGAGCGAGCTTGCTGTTTTACGGCAAAGAGATGACGTACTACGTTGCGTTGTTCCAGCAGAAAAACTTCTGGCGCGTCATCAAGACGCAGGACGCGGCGCGCGCCGACATGATTTACAGGGATTTTGTGCGGCAGACGCAGCAACTGTCGGACGTCGAGATTCGCCGCACGCAGCTGGAAGCGCAGAAGGCGTTCACGGAACGCATGATTGCGTTGTCGCAGGACCGTGCAAACCGCTTGCAGGCTGACCTTGACGTCGCCCATCAGCAGCAGACGATTGTCGCGAACCAGCAGCAGCAGACCCGTGCCCAGGCAACGGCGCTGGCGCAGCAGAAGGCTGCCGCACAAGACCAGCTGCGCGCCACGCAACGCCAGGTTCGCGAACTGCAGCGTCAACTGGAAACCGGCCTGCCTTCGCACTGAGTGCGATGGTCGAGAGACCGGACGGTGGAAGGGCGGAGCGCCTTTGAAAGCGCCGCCCGACCCACTGGAAGAACACGTGGTAGTCGTAACGTAAGTCCCTGCCCCGCGCAGTACCCATCCTGTTTCCGAAGCATCGCCGCCGCAAGCCGCCGCGCCACGGCAAAGCACGTATCTAGTGCTGCTTCTTCTTCCCCGAAGGCTCCCCCTTCACTGGCAAGTGATGCGGATCACGCATATCAACGGCGATCGGATCACTGGCAGGAAAACTTTCTTCGAGAGCCTCATCGAGGCGATTATCCGCGGCCTTAGTGGGCGGTTCGGCTTCCTTAGAATGAGGCGCGTGATGCTTATGCTTGGTCATGACAGGCTCCGTTGGAAGAGAGTCAACGATTCAGCATAGCGCAAAGCAGGCGTCGGCGAACATGGGCCGAACAACCCAGGTCTTCGTGCCGTAAGCATTTCCTTCAAAGCCTGGCGCCAAAAATCCGACGGGCAAAAAGCAAAATTTAAAACCAGCCCGCATCAAATCGTTTTCCGTATGTCGCGAGAAAACAAAAATACAAAAAACATCCGCCGACTACACCGATCGGCAAATCACGCTTGATACCGTGAACCGGCAATGTCGCGCCTGGGGAGAGCAAACAAAACCAGCGAACAACAAGGCAACCAACACTATGGACCGAAAAAACCCTGCGCGCGCGCAACGCTTTAACGCCTCACACGTGGTGGACGCGGAACTGGAACATCTGGATTGGGCGACGCGGCAACCGGCGCTACGCATGCTGGACGCCGTGTACTGGCGGCGCCGCGTGCTGGCGGTCAAATGCGGATTCGAGTTAACGGAATTGCAGGTGATGCGGCTGGAAAATATTTTGCAGCGGCTCGGCCATTCCGCGGAGTAGCCGGCCGCTGCGGCAGCCGTTTATTCGTTGCCGCCGGAGGCGCCGCCATTGCCGCCATTGCCGCCATGGTTGCCGCCGTCGCCGCCGCCCGTGCCGAATAGACGCCGCCGGCGGGTTACGACCACTGGCCCGTCAGACGGGCTGCTGCTACGATCGGACGCAGGGCGGTCCGACGACGGCGCGCCGTACGATTCGCGCGGTTCACGTGGCTCACGATGGTCGCGCGGTTCACGCGAGCCGTGCGGGCCGCGCGTAGTGTGCTCGCCGTGCGAAGGGCGCCCGGCTCGCGGCGCCGGACGCGTGCCGGTGTCGAGCTGGATCGTCGAGATCGCGCGTTTGTAGATGCCTTGCAGGCCGACAGGCGTGCGCAGCATCACCAGATACTGATCGAACGACTCGATGCATCCTGTCAGGCGAATGCCGTTGACAAGGTAGATCTCGACGCGCTTTCGTTCTTTGCGCGCAGCGTTCATGAAGTCGTTTTGCGGATGCGATTCTGCGGAAGCCATGGACAATTCAGGTTAGAAAGACGGTTATTCGCCGCGATTCTACCCTGTGTGAGGATGGAACGCGTCGGCGGCCGAACTGGATCCACTATAACGGCTTGCGCGCACATAAGCATCTGATAAGTATGGGCTGTAACGTTGAGTTACGAATCTGCGGACGAATCGCGCATTCTTCGGCCACGGTCGAGCACTGCCGGCGCGGATGGCGGAAAAAGATGACCCGCGCCGATGCCGCGCGCGGAATAAATCGCAGCCCGCTCACGTTAAGTCAAGCATGGCAGCGCTGCATATCGCATGTGGCCGATCGGGTCCTTGCCCGCACACGCCGGCCAGGCGCTCATCAGGAGACTCACCATGAAAGCATCCCGCATTCTTTCCGCCGCCTTTGTGCTGCTGGCACTGGTGCTAGGCTCCCTTGCGACGAGCGCCTGCACCTCTGCACCCGACAACAGCGCTTCGGGCAGCAGCAGCGGCGGCAGTGGCAGCGGCGGTGGCTACTGAGCGTCGCCACGCCGGTGAATTTCGAAGCGGAAGTGATTTCGTGGCTCCCGCAGTTGCGCCGCTATGCGCGCGCACTGACGGGCGACCGCGCATGGGCCGACGACCTCGTGCAGGATACGGCGGAGCGTGCGCTCGCGCGCTGGGCGGCGTTCCGGCCGAACAGCAATCTGCGTGCGTGGTTGTTGACGATCCTGCGGCATCTCTACATCGATCAGTTGCGCGGCCGCCGCGAGATCGCGGTCGACGACGAAAGCGCGCCGTGGCGCAATCTCGAAGCGCCGCATGGCGAGGTCGACGGCCTGGTGCTGCGCGATCTGCAGCGCGCGCTGTATTGTCTGCCGGTCGAGCAACGGGAAGTGCTGTTGCTCGTTTGCGTGGAGGAACTGTCTTATCAGGAAGCGTCCAAGGCGCTTGGCGTGCCGATCGGCACGGTGATGTCGCGGTTGTCGCGCGCGCGGGAACATATGCGCGTGCTGTTGACGGACGGGCCGGTTGAAGGGGGTGCGGTGGGGCTGGCGCGTAAAGTCCCACCGCTGAAAGTAGTGAGAAATCCGTGATGAATAACGACCACGATTCCGGCTTGCCCGACGGGCTCGATTTGCGAGCGCTGTCGGCGTTTGTCGATGGCGAGTTGCCGCCTGCGGAGCATGCCGCGATCGAGACGCAGTTGGAGCAGCAGCCGCAGGCCGGCGCGAGAGTGGCTGCGTGGCGCGCACAGAAGGCCGCGCTGCAGGCGCTGTGCGGTGCGCCGCAGCGTGAGGATGTCGGGTACAGCGGACGCAGTGGGCAGAGTGGGCAGAGCGTGGCCGATGAGCCGGCTTTCATCGTGGTGCGCCGGCCGACGCCGTGGTGGCAGCGCGTCGGCATCGCGGCGTGCTGGCTCACGGCCGGCGCGGGTCTCGCGCTTGCTTTGGGGCCGCTCGCACCGCGTCTGACGGGCGGCGCGTGGAACGGTCTGGGCGGTCAGCCGCCGAGCTTTGCCGAGCGCGCCGATATCGCGTATGCGGTGTACACGCCCGAGCGGCGCCATCCCGTGGAAGTCGCCGCGAGCGAGGAAGAACATCTGATCAACTGGCTGTCCAAACGCCTGAACCGGCCGCTGTCGGTGCCGTCATTGCAGGAGTACGGTTACTCGCTGGTGGGTGGGCGCCTGTTGCCCGGCGAAGCGGGGCCGGCCGCGCAGTTCATGTACGAGAATCGCAGCGGCGCGCGTCTCACGCTGTATATCACCGGTATTTCGCGCGACGAAACCGCGTTCCGCCTGTTCCGCGACGGCAACCGCCGCACCTTCTACTGGGTGAGCGACCGTATGGGCTACGCGTTGTCCGGGCCGATTGCGGAAGGCAAGCTGCGTTCCATTGCTGTCGAGGTGTGCAGCGCGCTCGGCGGTAAGCCGGAGGCGTGGCAGTAGTGCGGGAATTGCGGTAAGCGCGGCAAGCACTTGGACATGCCAGGCGCCGGCCACACGATCTCATTGCAACACCCGGTAACAGACACGCCTCGCGCTCGCCGGGCGCCGTCGGAATAGCATCGCAAGGCGTTTCGTTTACTCGCTGCAGGACCATGCCGTCGCGGCTTGCATGCACGCCGCGACGGCATGGTCTCGTGCGAGGCAAACCGACGGGGTCTTCACGGTGTCGACACGCTCCTTGCGAGTCGCTACGCCGAGGCGTCGAGGCAGCAACATCATGCTTACTTTTCATCAGTTCGGCGGGCGGCGGTGTTCCGGCGTAGCCTGTCTGTGCCTGTGCGCCGTCTGCGCGGCGCCGGTCGAGGCGCAATCGGATGCGAATGCACCGTCGATTGACGCTTCGACGTGCCGCTTCGTCGTGGGCCAGGCGGAAATCGACGGCGTCATGCAGCAGGTTAGCGGCCGCGCGTGCCTGCAGCCGGACGGCAGCTGGCAGATCGTCGAAGACGATGCCGCCGCGTTGGCCTTGGCACCGGCGCCGGTCTACTACTACGATCCATGGTACTGGGGGCCGCCGGTGGTATTCGGTGCCGGCGTGTCGTTTATTTTCGTCGACCGTTTTCATCATTTTCATCATATGGATCATGTGCGTGATTCGCACGGATCGCATGGAATGGGTACGCACGGCGGCTGGCACGGTGCGCC
Organism: Paraburkholderia sp. IW21; assembly: GCF_041321145.1. NCBI lineage: Bacteria > Pseudomonadati > Pseudomonadota > Betaproteobacteria > Burkholderiales > Burkholderiaceae > Paraburkholderia > Paraburkholderia sp. IW21. Next base: position 242,090 of record NZ_JBGGWA010000011.1, read on the forward strand.
GATGCACCCGTGGGGTGGCATGTCGCACGGTGGCCACGGCGGTGGTGGGATGCACCGCTAGCTTGCCGCTGCGCTCACGTGCAGCCGTAAAGGAGACGCCTTGACACGCAGCTTGCCGCCGAACGTTTCCGCTACCCGGTTCGACCGCGCCCTTGCCGGTTGGCGCGCGATTGTCGGCGAGCCGCAGGTGGTGACCTCGGCCGCCGGGCTCGCCGCCTATCTCGATCCGTTCGCGCCTGGCGAGCGCGAGGCGTTTTCCGCGTCCGCCGCGTTGCTGCCTGCATCGGTCGACGAGATTCGCGCGGTGTTGCGCATTGCCAACCAATACCGCATTCCGTTATGGACGGTCTCGACCGGACGCAACTTCGCGTATGGCGGGGCCGCGCCGCGGCTGGCCGGTTCCGTGGTGCTCGATCTGCAACGGATGAACCGCATCATCGAAGTGAACGAGACGCTCGCCTATGCGCTGGTCGAGCCGGGCGTCAGCTACTTCGATCTGTATGCGCATCTGCGCGACACAGGCTGCAAGCTCTGGGTCGATCCGCCCGCGGCGGGTTGGGGCAGCGTGGTCGGCAATACGCTCGAGCGCGGCTTCGGCTATACCGCGTACGGCGATCATGCGGCGACGCAGTGCGGCATGGAAGTGGTGCTCGCCAACGGCGACGTGTTGCGCACCGGGATGGGCGGAATCGAAATCGGCACCGCGTGGCAGCTCTATCAGCCGGGTTACGGGCCGTCGTTCGATGCGATGTTCATGCAGTCGAACTACGGCATCGTCACCAAGCTCGGCGTGTGGCTGATGCCTGCGCCGCCGGCTTATCTGCTCGGCGAAATCCAGTTTCGTCATGAGCAGGATCTCGCAGCGATCGTGGATATTCTGCGGCCGTTGCGGCTCGATGAAACGATCCGCAACAACGCGGTGATCGAGGGCGGTTTGCGCCGCGCCGCTGGACTGTCGGCGCGTCAGCAGTGGTACGAAGGCGAAGGCGCGATGCCTGAACGCGCGGTGGCGGCGATGCTCGACAAGCTGAACGTGGGCCGCTGGAATCTGCATTTCGCGCTGTACGGAACGCCCGAATTGATCGACGCGCGCTATGCGATCGTGCAGCGTGCTTTCGCTCGCGTGCCGCAGGCGAGACTTTCGGCCGCGCGTTATGCGGGCGATGCGCAACCTACCGCGGGCGGCGATCGCAACCTTGCGGGCATCCCGGCGATGAGCGCGTTTCGCATGCTCGACTGGCGCGGCGGCGCGGGCGCGCATGTGGACTTCGCGCCAGTGTGTCCGGCGACCGGGCGCGACGCGTTGCGCCAATACACGATGGTCAAGACGCGCGCGGCGGAATACGGCTTCGATTACTACGGTGGTTTTACGGCAGGCGTGCGTCATCTGCACCACATCTTCGCGGCGATCTTCGAGCGCGACGACGCCAATCAGGTCGAGCAGGCGGGCGCGCTACTGCGTTCGCTGATGAGCGATGCACGCGCGGCGGGTTACGGCGAATATCGCGCGCATCTCGCGTATATGGATTTCGCCGCGGCGCAATACAGTTTCAACGACGGCGCGTTGCTGCGGCTCTCGGAAACGATCAAGGACGCGCTCGACCCGAACGGCATTCTCGCGCCGGGCAAGCAGGGGATCTGGCCGGCAGCATGGCGCGACCGGCGAGGTTATACCTGAAGGCGTGAGGCGTGAGGCGTGAGGCGTGAGGCGTGATGAAGCAATGGACAGACGCACTTTCGTGATGACCGGTGCATGGTTCTCGACCGTGGCAGGCGGGGCGTGGCCGTGGCTCGCGCACGCAGCCGCTCGCCGCAACACGCTGGCGGTGGTCGACTCCACCTTGGCGTACGGCCCCGCGTTCGCCGACTACCTCGCACACATGAATCTTCCCACCTTCGAAACGGGCGACGACATCGGCTCGCTTTGGTATTCGACGCTCGCGCCGCTGCTAGGACACGTGCCGGCGCAAACGCCGGCGTCGCTGATCGGCCTCACGCGCGCATCGGATTACTTCGTGCTCAAGGAACTTGCCACTCGCGTCGGGCAGATGGTTGAACACAGCCACGAACAGGGCGCGGGATCCATCACGCAGGCCGCCCATGTCGCGTTCGCGTTAACACCGTGCCTGGTCCGCTAGAACTTGTACGCGTTGTTCTTCGGATCGAAGGTCGAGTCGTCGAATGTCTTTGGCGTGATGGTTTCGAACACGATCTTCTCGAAGATCTTGCCGTCGTTAGCATAAGACTCGACAGTGCGGAAATACGGATGCCGCAGATCCAGCCCGAGCGTTTCTTTCTTCGCGTAGAACTGCGGCTGGCCGGTCGGCGTTTCGAAGGTGAAGGCGACCACGCGCACGCCGTCGACGGTTTTGACTGCCACCTGGGTCGAACGCGGCAAGCCGGCTTCGATGTATTTCTTGCCCTCGGCGAGGTACTGGTTGGCGATGTACTCGGTGCCGAGATCGCGCACCTGGTGATTCGATTGCGCACGGGCGAGGGCGCCGTTCAGTGAAGTCCACACCGGCATCACATTCATGATGCCGCCGAGGTGGCCATACATTTCGTCGGTGCGCCTCGACTCGTCGTAGATGATTTCCTGGCCGGCATGCGCGCCATCGGCCAGCCACTTTGCGTAGATCCGCAGCGGGTCGTGCGCGACGCGTACCAGCATGTGATCGGGCTTATCGGGCCACTGGCCGTGAATGCGTTCCGAGCGTGACATCGTAAACTCGTATGACGGATACCGGTTCGGTCCTTCCTTGATGTAGCGCGGCAACGCAAGCGGATCGAGCGACTGGAACAGCGACACCAGTTGCGTGTCGTCGAGCTTTTCCATCGCGCCGCTTTGTTGGGCGGCGCGCAGCCACTTGACCTGCTGATCCAGCGTGAGTTTGCCCACCTGTGAAGACGGCGTGGCCGGCGCCTTGACGGCGCTGGCGGTATCGAGCGCGGGCGGCGTGTCATCGTTCTGCGCGAACGCCGACGGCGTTGCCACCGCAGCGCTGGCGGCCACCAGCGCGCCGATCAGAAGTCCCCGTGACGAAGCCGCACGCAATGAAGCTGTCAGCGGCGCGCAAAACGTGGCGGTCTCCGACGAAAACCGGGCGAGGCGCATGAAGGCCGGCGAATGGCACAAATGGCACAACGGGTGGCACAAGCGGCGCGAGCGTGCGGACATGCTGTGCTTCATGAAGCTCTCCGAAAAAGTGGCGCAAGACGTGTTATCGAGCGCCCAGCCTGTCAGGCAGGCTTTTGCTTCGCGAGTTCCTCGTCGCGCAGCGCGCGGCGCAGAATCTTGCCGACATTGGTCTGCGGCAGCTCATCGCGGAACTCGACAAGCTTCGGCACCTTGTAGCCCGTGAGGTTCTTGCGGCAGTGAGCGATCACCTGTTCCGCGGTCAGCGACGGGTTGCGCTTCACGATGAACACCTTCACCCGCTCGCCTTGTGCCGCGTCGGGCACGCCGATTGCGGCGACCTCGCGCACGTCGGGAAGCGCCGCGATCACGTCTTCGACTTCATTCGGGTAGACGTTGAAGCCGGACACCAGGATCATGTCTTTCTTCCGGTCGATCAACCGGATAAAGCCGCGCGAGTCCATCACGCCGATGTCGCCGGTGGCGAGCCAGCCATCGTCGTCGATCACCTTGGCGGTTTCTTCGGGGCGGTTCCAATAGCCTTTCATCACCTGCGGCCCCTTCACGCACAGTTCGCCCGCTTCGCCGATGTTCGCCCACGTGTCGTCGTCTTTCCTGAAGCGCACGTGCGTGGACGGCGCGGGCAGGCCGATCGTGCCTTCGAAGTCGCGCAGATTCGTGAGGTCCACGGGATTCATCGACACGATCGGCGAGCACTCGGTGAGCCCATAGCCTTCGATGATCGACTTGCCGGTGACCGCCTTGAAGCGATCGGCGACCGACTTCTGCGTGGCCATGCCGCCCGCCATCGCGAGCTTCAGGTTCGAGAAGTCTCGCTTGCAGAACGCTTCGTTGTCGAGGAACGCTTTATAGAGCGTGTTCACCGCGGTCATGCCGGTGAATTTCTCATGACGGATGATCATCATCACGCGCTTCATGTCGCGCGGATTCGCGATCAGGATGTTGCGTCCGCCGAGTCCCATGAAGATCAGCGCGTTCACGGTCAACGAGTAGATGTGATAGAGCGGCAGCGGTGTGAGCACCGTTTCGACCTCGCCGCTCAACTGCCCCTGCGACCACGCCTTCGCCTGCAACAGGTTGGCGATGATGTTCTTGTGCGTGAGCATCGCGCCTTTGGCGACGCCCGTGGTGCCGCCGGTGTATTGCAGGAAAGCGATGTCGTTGTGGGTCGGGCGCACGGGCGTCAACGGCCGCGCGTAGCCGATCGAAAGTGCCTGGCGTAGTGGCACCGCGTTGGGCAGGTTGTACGCCGGCACCATCTTCTTCACATGGCGCAGCATGAAATTGAGCAGACGTCCCTTCAGATTCAGACCGTCGGCGAGCAGATCGCCGAGACCCGTCACGATGACGTTCTGCACCTTGGTGCCGGGCAGCGCGTCTTCGACCGTCTTCGCGAAGTTCTCGAACGCGATAATGGTTTGCGCGCCGCTGTCTTTCAGCTGATGCGCGAGTTCGCGCACCGTGTAGAGCGGATTCACGTTGACGACCACGCCGCCCGCCTTGAGCACGCCGAACAGCGACACCGGATACTGGAACGTATTCGGCAGCATGATCGCGACGCGCTCGCCGGGCTTCACGCCGATGCTTTGAAGATACGCGGCGAAGGCGGTCGCTTTGCGGCCGAGTTCGCCATATGTGAGGTTCGCGCCCACGCTCACATACGCGACCCGCTCGCGGAACTGCGCGGTGCATTCGTCGAAGAACTGCACGATCGACTCGTATTGCATGACGTCGATTTCGCGCGGCACATCAGCCGGATACGACTCGTACCAGATGCCGTCGGTGTTGGGCGCAGGATTCGGTGGCAAACCCGGACCCTGAGCCGGAGACTGAGTCGGTGCCGGATTCGCCGCGTTCGCCGATGGCGCCGATCCAGTGGCGGGCGAGAGCGGGGCTTGCGTGGGCTGGGTCATCGGTCGTCTCCTGAAGCAGTGGCTTCGTCTGTATGTGTGCTGGTCTTGCAGCCAGTCATTGACGTTATCAAAGCGGCAATCAAAGCGGTCGTTGCAGCAGCCTTCGAAGCAAGGCATTCATTGAAACACGCGCTGAGGCAGTGGCGACGCTCAGCGTTCCAGAATCGCCACCACACCCTGGCCGCCCGCTGCACAGATCGAGATCAGCCCGCGCGCGGTGCCGGCCGGTTTGTCGAGTTGTGCGAGCATCTTCGCCAGCCCCGCGACGATGCGGCCGCCCGTGGCGGCAAACGGATGGCCGGTGGCGAGCGAGCTGCCGTTCATATTCAATTTTGCCCGATCGATCGCGCCGAGCGGTCCAGGCAAATCGAGCCGCGTGCGGCAATACTCGTCATCCTGCCACGCCGCGAGCGTGCACAACACCTGCGCGGCGAAGGCTTCATGAATTTCGTAAAAATCGAAATCCTGCAGCGTGAGCCCGGCGCGCGCCAGCATCCGCGGAACGGCGTAGGCAGGCGCCATCAACAGGCCTTCTTTCTTGTCGAAAAAGTCGACGGCGGCGGTTTCGGACCCGCTCAGATACGCCAGCACCGGCAACCCGCGCTGGGCCGCCCATTCTTCGCTCGCCAGCAGCACGGCAGAGGCGCCGTCGGTCAGCGGTGTCGAATTGCCCGCGGTTAGCGTGCCGGCGTCGCGATCGAATACCGGCTTCAGACCGGAGAGTTTCTCGAGCGTCAGGTCGGAGCGGAGATTGTTGTCGCGCGCAAGACCGCGGTACGGCGTCATCAGATCGTTGACGAAGCCGCGCGCATACGCCTCGGTGAGCTTGCGGTGGCTGTCGTAAGCGAGCACGTCCTGCGCTTCGCGCGAGATGTTCCAGCGCTTGGCCATCAGCTCGCAATGCTCGCCCATCGACAGCCCGGTGCGCGGCTCGACATTGCGCGGCAATAGCGGCTTGAAAAACATGCCGGGCCGCAACTTGGCCAGCGCGCCGACGCGTTGGCCCGTACTCTTGCCGCGATTCGCTTCGAGCAGGATTTTGCGCATTCTTTCGTTGACGCCGATCGGTGCATCGGACGTCGTATCGACGCCGCCCGCAATGCCCACCTCGATCTGCCCAAGGGCGATCTTGTTGGCGACGAGGATCGCCGCTTCCAGCCCGGTGCCGCACGCTTGCTGGATGTCGTAGGCGGGCGTTTCCCTGGCGAGCGTGGTGGACAACACGGCTTCGCGCGTCAGGTTGAAATCGCGCGAATGCTTGATGACGGCGCCGGCCGCCACTTCGCCGAGCCGTTCGCCGTGCAGGTTGTAGCGGTCGATCAGGCCTTGCAGCGTGAAGGTCAGCATGTCCTGATTCGACGCGGTCGCGTAGGCGGTGTTCGAGCGGGCAAACGGAATCCGGTTGCCGCCGATGATGGCGACGCGGCGCACGGCGGGCAGCGGGTTGGACATGCTCGGCTCCTTTGAGTCGTTCGCTGGTTATTGAACGGTGCGAAGGGTGATCAATGCGTCTTTAAGTTCGTTCCTGCGCTGGCGGCCGTGTTATCTCAACAACGATTCCCAGGCAACTTCAATTCCATGCTGTTACGAAACCACGCGTGCGCCTCATAGCAGTTTCCACTGCATGCGGCCGCGCAAATGCGGTTTTTCTCCGGCAATATCACGCACTTCGATGTCGCGCTCGATCAGCGAAGGCGACGCGCTCCACAACGACGCCTCGCCTGGCAGCAGCATCGGCAGTTTGAATTCGGCAGAGAGCGTAGCCTCGGCGAGCGGCTTGGGCGGCTGCAGCGCGGCGGCGGCGCGCGCCAGCGTCCACATGCCGTGCGCGATGGCGCGCGGAAAGCCGAATGCCTTTGCGGATAGCGCGGTCAGATGAATCGGGTTGTAGTCGCCGGATGCGCTCGCGTAGTCGCGGCCCAACTGCGGCGCGAGTTGCCAGCGCGCGACGCGCTGCAGCGCGTCGTGCCCGAGTTCCAGCGAATCGAGCCGCGTGCCGCTCGCCGGCACGCCGCGCTTCAGATAGACGCTGTCGCCGTCCCAGACCGCTTCGCCGCGCCGGTACAGACGCGAATGCAGCACGAACGCCTGGCCCTTGTCATGGCGCAGCAGCGCACCGAATTCCACCTCGACGCGCAACACGTCCTGGTAAGCGAGCGGCCGGCGCAGCCGCACGTGGTTCGCCAGATGCACGAGGCCGAGTGCCGGCCATGGAAACGCCGGCTCGGTCAGCATCAGCAGATGCAGTGGGAAGGCAAGCAGATGCGGATACGTGAGCGGCACGCCGTGCTCGGGAATGAAGCCGCACACCCGCGCGTAACGCCAGATCGGCCCAGGATCGAGGGCAACCGCGGGGCGCACGAGGCGCAACGCCGGCAAGTGCGTATCGCGCCCACGTTTGACGATGCCGGACAGCGCGCGTGCATACAGCTTCGGCGGCGCGGGCAGTCGATCGACGACGACGGTTTTCGAACGCACCGCATCAGGCCGCGCCGCGTCCGCTGTATGGTCGCCCCTGAACGGATCACGCGGTTCACCCATGGTCACGCTCCAATCAGGCTTTGTCCGCACACGCGCACGATCTGGCCGCTCACGCCTGCCGATCCCGGATGCGCGAGCCATGCGATGGTCTGCGCCACGTCGACCGGCTGGCCGCCCTGGCTCATCGAATTCATACGGCGGCCGGCCTCGCGAATGGCCAGCGGAATTTTCGCGGTCATCTGCGTTTCGATGAAGCCGGGCGCGACCGCGTTGATCGTGATGCCGCGCGCGCGCAGATGCGGCGCCATGCTTTGCACCCGGCCAATCACGCCTGCTTTTGATGTGGCGTAATTGGTCTGGCCGAGATTGCCCGCAATGCCGCTGATCGACGACACGCCAATGATGCGGCCGCCGTCGCGCAAGATGCCGGCCGCGAGCAACGCATCGTCGATCCGCTCCTGCGCGGACAGGTTGATGTCGATCACGCTTTGCCACGCGGCGTCGGTCATCTTCGCGATGGTTTTGTCTTTGGTGATGCCGGCGTTATGGACGACGATATCCACGCCCAGTTCGTCGAGCGCCGCGGCGATCTGCGCGGGCGCTTCGGGCGCGGCGATGTCGAAGGCGAGGGCGGTGCCGTTCAACGGGCGCATGGTCGAATCGAGTGCGTCACGTGCTGATGGGATATCGATGCCGATCACGTGTGCGCCCTCCGCGGCGAGCACGCTCGCGATCGACGCGCCGATGCCGCGCGCGGCGCCCGTGACCACCGCGCGCCGACCTGCGAGCGGCTGATTCCAGTCGAACGCGGGCATGACGTCTGCGCCGGCGCGCACGCCGATGCGCACTACCTGGCCCGATACATAGGCGGAACGCGGCGATAGAAAGAATCGCAACGTCGCCTCGATGCCGTTCTCGGCGCCTTGCTCGACGTAGACGAGATTGGCGGTAATACCGCGCCGCGCTTCCTTGCCGAGCGAACGCGTGAGGCCTTCGAGCGCGCGCTGCGCGGTCCATTGGCGCGCGCTCGCGCAGGCTTCCGGCGGCCGTCCCAGCACGACGATGCGGCCGCACTTGCCGAGCGAGCGCAACGTATCGTGGAAGAAACCGTGCAGCGGTTCAAGCTGGCTGCTGTCTTCGATACCGCTTGCATCGAACAGGAGAGCGGCGAGCTTGCCGTGCGAGCCGGAATCGGCCGGTTCGAAACGGCCCGTCATCAGGCCATGGCGGTTCGCGAGCGGCACCCAGAGCCCGGCACTTTCATGCGCCACGCTCGTTACGCCGATGCTGGTCACGAGATTCGCGAGCGCGTCGAGCAGACGCGGTTCGCGGCCCGCGCCGATCGCCACCAGCCCGTCGAACTCGGGTTGGTCCGCGCGATAGCGGCGCAATACCTCGGGCTTCGGTAAGCCTAACGAGCGCGCGAGGCGCGCGCCGAACGGAGAATTGACGAAGTTCAGATAAGCGTCGTTCATATTGTTCGTTGCTCCGCTGGCCACGCTCGAAGGAGATCCCCGCCCCGAAGAAAGTCCCCCTTGGGGGATTGGGGACGTCGGACGTGTGTCAGTGTGCACTCAGTTTGAGGCACTGAGTGTGCCCCCTCCGGATGTTTTTCCAAGGCGCTCAGGCCGCGAGTTCCAGCGCCTTTTCGAGCGCTTCCTTGCGCTTTTGCAAGTTGGCGAGCATGTCGAAGTCGGGCGGGAAGTCGTCGACCCTCACGACTTGCTCGCCATAATGCGCATAGTCCTCGAGCACGCGGCGATCGTCGGCGTCGATCAGGCCTTTCCGCTGCGCCGCTTCGGTCCACGCGGCCAGTTGCGGCAGGCTTTGCGGCATCGGTTCGAGCAGACCTTGCTTGACCGCGTCGCGTAGTTTCTGGTCGATCTGCGTGAAGCGCGGGTTCAACTGGAACACCCGTTCGCCATAGCCGAGCGCATCGACGTCAGGGTGCGGCACATACGAATCGGATACCAGACGCTCGCGCGCCGCGCCCGGGGTTTGCATCAACTCGGCGATTTCGGTCCCGAGGCGGTCGGCGGGTTCGCGATACGGCAGGCCGAACGGAAACGCGAGCACCCGCACCAGACCCGCGGCGAGGCGGTTAGGGTAATTCGCGAGCACGCCGTCGAGCGCGTGCTGCGCTTTGTACAGCGAATCTTCGACACCCCAACGCACCAGCGGCAGATCGTCTTCCTGACGGCCTTCGTCTTCGAAGCGCTTGAGCGTCGCCGAGATCAGGTAGAGCTGGGACAGCACGTCGCCCAGACGCCCGGAGATGCGTTCGCGCCGTTTCAGGTCGGCGCCGAGCACGAACATCGAGACGTCGGCGAGCAAGGCGAACGCGGTCGAGAGGCGGGTAGCCGCGCTGTAATACGAGAGCAGCGGTGCGTGCGCCTTATGCGGCCTGGTGATGAAAGCGCCGCCGGTGACGCCATAAACGACACTGCGCACCACGTTCGACAGCGTGAAGCTGACATGGCCGAAGAAGGCTGCATCGAAATCGCGCAGCGCCTTCGCGCGATCCGTTTCGCGCGTCGCGGCCATTTCCTTCAGCACATACGGATGACAGCGAATCGCACCCTGGCCGAAGATGATCAGGCAACGCGTCAGAATGTTCGCGCCTTCCACGGTGATCGCGATCGGCACCTGCTGATAGGCGCGCGCGAGAAAGTTCGACGGCCCCATGCAAATGCCCTTGCCGGCGGCGATGTCCATGCCGTCGTTGATGACCATGCGGGCGCGTTCGGTGATGTGATACTTCGCGATCGCCGAAATCACCGACGGCTTTTCGCCGAGGTCCACCGCCTGCGCGGACAGGCGGCGCGCGGCATCCATCACGTAGAGATTGCCGCCCATGCGGCCGAGCGCTTCCTGCACGCCCTCGAACTTGCCGACGGGGGTGCGGAACTGGCGGCGAATCGCTGCATAGGCACCGGTGCCGCGCACGGCGATCTTCGCCATCCCGACATTCGACGACGGCAGCGAAATCGCGCGGCCCGCCGCGAGACACTCCATCAGCATGCGCCAGCCGTTGCCGACTTGCGCGCGGCCGCCGATCACCCAGTCGAGCGGAATGAAGACGTCATTGCCCGAGTTCGGACCGTTCTGGAACACCGCGTTCAACGGCCAGTGACGGCGTCCGATGTTGACACCCGGATGGTCGGTCGGAATCAGCGCACAGGTGATGCCGGGCTCTTCATTCAAGCCGAGCAAATGGTCGGGGTCGAGCGCGCGGAACGCGAGGCCGAGCACGGTGGCGATCGGTCCGAGCGTGATATAGCGCTTGTCCCAGGTGACGCGAAAGCCGAGCATCTCGCGGCCTTCGAACGTGCCCTTGCAGACGATGCCGACGTCGGGAATCGCCGCCGCATCCGAGCCGGCGTAAGGGCTCGTCAACGCGAAGCAGGGGATTTCGTCGCCGCGCGCGAGGCGCGGCAGATAGTGGTTCTTCTGCTCTTCAGTGCCGTAGTGCATCAGCAGTTCGGCGGGGCCGAGCGAGTTCGGCACCATCACCGAGACGGCGGCGGCCGAGCAGCGCGTGGCGAGCTTCATGATGACCTGCGAATGCGCGTAGGCGGAGAATTGCTTGCCGCCGTACTGCTTCGGAATGATCATGCCGAGAAAGCCGCGTGCCTTGATGTACTGCCAGGTTTTCGGCGACAGGTCCTGCCACACCATGGTGGTTTCCCAATCGTTTGCGAGATCGCACAGATGCTCGCATTCGACATCGAGAAACGACTGTTCTTCAGCGCTCAGCGTGGCGGGCCCGTAGCCGAGCAACGTGTCCCAGTGCGGGCGTCCCGAGAACAGTTCGGCGTCCCACCAGACGGTGCCGGCTTCGATTGCGTCGCGCTCGGTCGGCGACATCTCGGGCAGGATCTTGCGGAAGATATCGAGCACACGCTTCGTGAGCCACGCGCGGCGCAGCGGTGTGAGCGTCAGCACCAAAGCGGGCAGCACGAACAGGATGGCCAGAACCGTTGTCGCCACCGGGCCCGCTGCGCCGCCGACATGCGCGGCTGCCACCCAGACGATCATGAAGGCAAGCCACCAGGAGGCGCGCGCCTGAACGTAGACAAGCGCGAGAGCGGCAATGACGAGCGTCAGGATGAACCACGACATGACGTTTCCTCCTGTTTCGATGGTGTGGGCGAATGCATCCACGGGGCGCGGACGGTTCGCGTTCTATTGATCTTCTAACCGGCGGTTAGCTGCTTCGCCGCACACTCGGAGCGCTTTTGAGCCGCTCTTTAGGCGTTTTTTTACGTGATGAGGAGCGACTTTCGAATCGCGCCCGCTCCGGTTTAAGCCGTGCCGTGCAACGCAGGCTGAAACGAACTCGCTGCGATGTTGCCACCGCGGCGCTCGCCCTCCAGGGATGGCGGCGTCGACGGCGCCGACCCGCGTGGCGCTTGCTGCATGGACGCCGCCGGATTCGCGCCTTCCATCCGGCCTTCCGGGCAGCCCTCAGTGGCATCGCCCAGCACCGCGGCGAACGCGGCCAGTTGCGTGCCGTCGGGCAGCGGCGCCTTGAGCGCGGCCACCATCAGCGAGGCGAGACGCGCGATCAATTGCAGGTCGTTCATCGACTTGCCCTGCGAGAACTCTGAAATCAGGCTGTCGGTATCGGTGCCGGCCAGCACGCCGGACAGCGCGCCGATCGCGAAGTGCAGACGCCAGCCGAGCTCTTCACGCGGCAGATGCGGCAGCGCACGCTGGAACGCATCGAAAAAGCGCACCGCCACCGAGGCGTAATGCGCATTCAGGAAGTCGCGAATGAACGACGACGGGTCGGTATAAGCGCGCCCCAGCAAACGCAGAAAAGCCTTGCCGCCGACACGCGGATCGCGCGACAGCCGCAGTGCGGGAATGAACATGGCGCCAAGCACGTGCTCGCAGGTCAGCCGCGCGCCGAGCATTTCGTCGAAGCGGTCGAGCAGCTTGAGCCGCTCCTGGTTGAGCCGGTCGAGCCGGCGCGACAGCATCGAGTGAATCAGCGCTTCCTTGTTGCCGAAGTGATAGTTGACCGCCGCGAGATTTACTTCGGCTCGCGAAGTAATCTGGCGCAGCGACATCGCCTCATAGCCGCATTCGATGAACAGTGTTTCGGCGGCGTCGAGGATGCGGGACTTCGTGTCGCCGGCATGCCGGCCTGTTGTGCGAACTGCCATGTTGCGTCTCCCAGTTGCCGGGCATCCGGCGCGCAAACAAGCGATTCAAATGACTATTTGAAACAGCCGTTTTTTTTCAGGATAAGAAGGATGAGGACTGCGATCAAGCGTCCTGTGTGGACTAACTCCTCTAGAAGACCTGACGAAGGTCTACCTTTCCGATGCACGCGGGGCTTGTCAAACCGCGCGGAAATAAAAAAGGCCGTTCCGATCGAAATCGGAACGGCCTCGTATTGCTTGCTCTCTGTGTTTGGCCTTTGCCCTTCGGAGCGGGGGACTTCCTTAGGCGCGTGCTGCTACCTGTTTCGCCGACTGCGTCATGTCGATGCCGCGGCGTTCACGGCTGAACGGAATCAGCACGGCGATCACCACAACCACGATACCGATCACGACGGCCATGACCAGCGCGTAGTTGTTGCCATGCGCTTCGGCGGCGCTCGCCTGCAGCGGGCCGTTCACCGACGCGATCAGATTGCCGAGTTGATACACGAGGCCCGGGAACGTCGCGCGAATTTCATCGGGCGAGATTTCGTTCAAATGCACCGGAATCACCCCCCATGCACCTTGCACGGAGATCTGCATCAGGAACGCACCAACGGCAAGCAGCACCGGCGTGGACGAGAAAGCCCACAGCGGAAGCACCGGCAACGCAATCAATACGGCGATGAAGATCGCGCGCTTGCGGCCGATCTTCTCCGAGATGAAACCGAAGAACAGGCCGCCGCAAATCGCGCCGATGTTCAGCGTGATCGTGATCAACGAGACCGTATGCGCATCGAAATGGTGCTGAACGCGCAGGAAGGTCGGATACAGATCCTGCGAACCGTGCGAGAAGAAGTTGAACGCGGTCATCAGCACGATCGCGTAGAGCGACAGCCCGGCGTTCTGCTTCAACGTGGCGAGGAGACCCGGACGCGTTTTCTTCTCGAGCGTTTTGAATGCCGGCGATTCCTGGACGTGCGCGCGCACGTACAACACGAGCAACGCGGGCAGCACGCCGACGAAGAACATGCCGCGCCAGCCGATGTATTGATAGAAGAGCCCGAACACGACCGAGGCAAGCAGATAACCGCTCGGATAACCGGCTTGCAGCAGGCCCGACACAAAGCCGCGCGACTTCGGCGGCACCGTTTCCATCGTCAGTGCGCCGCCGACACCCCATTCACCGCCCATGGCGATGCCGAACAATGCGCGCAGCACGAGCAGGGTGGTCAGATTCGGCGAAAAGCCGGACAGCAATTCAAGCAGCGAAAAGCAAGCGATGTTGACCATCAGCGTCGGACGGCGGCCGTATTTGTCGGCGAGCCAGCCGAAAATCAAGGCGCCGAGCGGACGCATCACCAGGGTCAGCATGATGCCGAAGGCGACCTCCGGGATTGTTGTATTGAACTCCGCCGCGATATCTTTCAATACGAATACCATTAGAAAGAAATCGAATGCATCCAGGGTCCAGCCTAGATAGGCGGCGATCGTGACGTTTCTCTGTTCCCGTGTCCAGCTCATGGATTGTTCTCCTGAGTCTCTCATAACCCGTGATTGACGAAGGCGGCGTTGCAGCCCCGTACGCCCCGTAGCGCGGGCTTCGAGCGAGTGTACGCCGACGGTTAAACGCTTGCATGAATGAACCGGCGTTTATCCGTATTAATCCCTGGAGCGTATTCCGGTGAGAATCTCAGTGCATGGTGGATGTCTGACAAATGTAATTATTGTATTAATTGTGTGTGCCAGTTCATTTGGTATTCGTAATATGTATTTCGTATGGCCGAAGTGCAGCCCGGTCACTTTGACTGCCGCTTTTCGGGTATCGGTAGAGGTGGCGCTCGCGGCATTCAGATTGGCGGCGGCCGGTGCGGGCGGGTATAACAGCGGCTCGCGGCATTCGCGCCGCGCATACAAGGAGACTGACGAATGACGATCCCACATCTATGCCTGCTCATCGTGGCGTTGCTGCCGTTTCCGTGGACCATGCTGGCGAAGGTCAGCAAGCGCTACGACAATCGCACGCCGCGTACTTACCTCGCCGGCCTCGAAGGCTGGCGCGCGCGGGCTCACGCTGCGCATCAGAACGCGTGGGAAGCGCTGGCGATGTTTACCGCGGCGGTCGTCGTGGCAGGGCAGGCGGGCGGTTCGAGCCCATGGATCAACTGGCTGGCGATTACTTTCGTCGTGACGCGCGTGCTGCACGGCATGTTGTACGTGGCGAACCTCGCATCGTTGCGCTCGCTGGTCTGGTTCGTCGGGGTCGTGTGTGTGGTGTCGATGTTCTTTGTGTCGGTTCGCTGAAGTGGCGCGAGGCGCCGGTCGATACGGACGCGCTTTTCACCGCTTGTATCCGGCCTATTATCGTGTTTTTTTGATGTAAGACGATGGTTCCGGCCTCGTCATACGCTTCGTATAACCAATTAATCTTTCGGCCTCCGACACGCTGAAACGTTCTGTCGGTATCGACATGGGTCAGATTGATAAATTGTTCGAAGCGCTGTGGGTCGTGAGCAGCGCAGAGGCAGTGTCCCCACAGGGCTCCCGCCATGGGACCGACGATCGAGAGGGAGTAGAATTGCCGCCAGGAAACATCATTCGCTGGTTGATCGACTATTAAAGCCCTGTTTTTTGCAGGGCTTTATATTTTATTTTGCGCACCATTTTTGGAATTTCCCCATGGAAATTAAAGTCAACTTTCTCGATAAGCTACGTCTTGAAGCCAGGTTCGATGACTTCACGGTAGTGGCCGACCAGCCTGTCCGTTATAAGGGCGATGGCTCGGCGCCGGGCCCCTTCGATTATTTTCTGGCCTCATCGGCCTTGTGTGCAGCTTACTTTGTGAAGTTGTACTGCGTAACTCGCAATATTCCTACCGAAAATATCCGCCTGTCGCAGAATAATATTGTCGATCCGGAAAACCGGTACCAACAGATTTTCAAGATTCAGGTTGAGTTGCCGGCGGACATCTCCGACAAAGACCGCCAGGGTATTTTGCGTTCTATCGACCGTTGTACGGTCAAAAAAGTGGTGCAAGCCGGGCCCGAGTTTGTCATCGAAGAGGTAGAAAACCTGGATGCCGATGCTCAGTCCTTGCTGACGTTGAAGCCGGCTTCTGACGCCAGCACCTATATTGCGGGCAAGGATCTGCCGCTGGAGCAAACCATCGCCAATATGTCGGGCATTTTGGCGGCCTTGGGCATGAAGATTGAAATCGCTTCGTGGCGCAATATCGTTCCCAACGTGTGGTCGCTGCATATCCGCGATGCGCACTCGCCGATGTGTTTTACCAATGGCAAGGGAGCGACCAAAGAAAGCGCGTTGGCGTCAGCGTTGGGAGAGTTTATCGAGCGCCTGAATTGCAACCATTTCTACGGCGCTGCGTTTTGGGGCGAAGACATCGCCAATGCGGGGTTTGTCCATTACCCGAACGAGCGCTGGTTCAAGCCTGGCCCTGAGGATGCGCTGCCGGCTGAAATTCTGGATGCGTACTGCCTGCAAATTTATAATCCCGATGGCGAGCTGCATGGCTCGCATCTGTACGACACCAACTCCGGCAATGTACAGCGCGGTATCTGTTCGCTGCCGTATGTGCGGCAGTCGGACGGCGAAGTGGTGTATTTTCCGTCCAACCTGCTCGAAAACCTATTCCTCAGCAATGGCATGAGTGCCGGTAATACGCTCGCCGAAGCGCAGGTGCAATGTCTGTCCGAAATTTTCGAACGGGCGGTAAAGCGCGAAATCCTGGAAGGTGAAATCGCATTGCCTGATGTGCCGCACGAGGTGCTGGCGAAATACCCTGGCATCCTGGCCGGGATTCAGGGATTGGAAGCGCAGGGCTTTCCGGTGTTGGTAAAGGATGCGTCGCTGGGTGGGACCTACCCGGTGATGTGCGTCACCTTGATGAACCCGCGGACAGGCGGTGTGTTTGCCTCGTTCGGCGCGCACCCAAGCTTCGAGGTGGCGCTGGAACGGAGTCTAACGGAATTGCTGCAGGGGCGTAGTTTTGAAGGCCTGAACGATTTACCTCAGCCCACCTTTGTCAGTAACGCCGTGACTGAACCTAATAACTTCGTTGAGCACTTCATTGATTCCAGCGGTGTGGTGTCGTGGCGCTTTTTCAGCGCCAAAGCGAATTTCGAGTTTGTCGAGTGGGATTTTTCCGGGCAGGGTGAAAACTCCAATGCCGAGGAAGCCGCAACGTTGTTCGGAATTCTCGAAGACATGGGCAAAGAGGCGTACATGGCGGTGTATGACCAGCTGGGCGCCGTAGCCTGCCGGATTGTAGTGCCTGGTTATTCGGAAGTTTATCCGGTAGAGGATTTGATCTGGGATAACACAAACAAGGCGCTGTTGTTCCGCGCCGATATTTTGAACTTGCATCGCCTGGACGATGCCGGCCTGGCAGCACTGCTTGAGCGGTTGGATAACAGTGAACTCGATGAGCACTCCGATATTGCCACTTTGATCGGCATCGAATTCGACGAGAATACGGACTGGGGGCAGCTAACGGTTCTCGAGTTGAAGCTGCTGATTCATCTCGCTTTGCAGCAATTTGAGGCGGCCCAAGAGCTGGTGGGAGCCTTCCTGCAATACAACGACAACACGGTCGAGCGCGGATTGTTTTACCAGGCCTTGAACGTGGTGCTGGAGGTGCTGCTCGATGACGACCTGGAACTGGACGACTACGCGGTCAACTTCCGTCGGATGTTTGGCGACGCGCGGATGGACGCGGTAATGGGGTCAGTGGACGGCAGCGTGCGCTTCTTTAGGCTCACGCCAACGAGTATGAAACTGGAGGGTCTCGATAGGCACCACCGCCTGATCGACAGCTACAAAAAATTGCATAAGGCGCGGGCCAATGTGGCGGCTACAGCCAGTTAGGGTTACGAGTCAGGGTTGAATGCGATGATGCCGTTCGTCCCTCGACCGGACCGTTGCGAACCGTCGAGAAGATGGACTTGATGGGCGCTCGGCACGGTTGTTCACGCGTGCAGCCGCTTTGACGAAAACCTGCTTCACATGAGCGAGCTCGGGAATGTCAGCCTTTCGCCGCCGGATAGCTGCGCAGCTGGTCGATAACGATTCTGCGCGGCACCGGGTCACGAACATCTCGTCCAGATGCCATGTGCTGTCCGGCTTGCGTCGCGCCGCCTTGGCGCAATGGGCGAATCCAGTGCCGAACGTGTCGGCGTGAACACAGTCCAGTAACCCATTCCGGGTCTACTCGCGGACGATCTCCCACGCTAATAGGAGCCGCTGCGTACCGGGCAATGGATCGGCGCCGCGGCCTACGCATAGATAAAGAAATCATAATATTCAAGCGCCGAATCAATCCCCCGCTCGCTGTCGCCTTCCTCGCCTGATTGCAATGATGCGTTCCGTCGTGCGCGCCGGCTGCACCGTGTGATGGAGGGCATCTCGTCTCCACCACTGAGAACACGCGTTTTTCCAGATTCTTCGTTCCGACTGAAATCGCCTGGTCGTTAAGTGCCGGGACCGATATTGACACAATCCTTCTTCATGTGGAATAGTATTCCACATGGAATGAAATTCAGTTAACGTGTTACCCCATCTGCCCTCAGGTTCACCGTCATTGATGAACCGGCCCATACAGCATTCGGCGCCCGACAAGGGCTCATTCGTAGCAACTGTGGAAATGAACACTTCAAATCAGATGAACTGCGACCTGCTCGTAATCGGCTCCGGCGCCTCGGGTCTGGCCGCCGCGGTAACCGCGGCATGGCATGGTCTCAAGGTAATCGTCGTAGAGAAAGACGCCGTATTCGGTGGCGCAACCGCATGGTCAGGCGGCTGGATGTGGGTGCCAGGCAATCCGCTGGCCAAACGCGCTGGCATCATTGAAGACCCGCAGCAGCCACGCACCTATCTCAGGAACGAACTCGGCCACCGCTACGACCCGGAGCGTGTCGACGCGTTTCTCGACAACTGCCCGCACATGGTGTCCTTCTTCGAAGAGCATACGTCGCTGCAATTTGTCGATGGCAACGGCATTCCCGACGTACATGGCAACGTTGAAGGTGCTGCCACGCAGGGCCATCAGGTGATTGCTGCACCCTACGATGGACGGCAGGTCGGCCCGCTGATCAAACTTCTGCGCAAAACCATGCGCGAAACCTCGTTCATGGGCATGCCGATCATGGCCGGCGCGGACCTGATGGCTTTTCTCAGCATGACGCGCTCGTTCAAATCATTCATGCACGTGACGAAGCGCTTTACGCGCCATCTGCTTGATCTGGCGCTGTACGGCCGCGCGATGCAACTGGTGAACGGCGTTGCGCTGGTGGCGCGTCTCGCCAGGTCGGCGCAGGTCCTGGGTGTGACCTTGATGGAGTCGGCGCCGGCAAGACGGCTGGTGTTTGAGGGTAAGGCGGTTCGTGGCGCAGTCGTTTCGACGACTACGGGCGAACTGACGATTCGTGCTGCTAAGGGCGTTGTACTAGCCGCCGGTGGTTTCCCCAATGATGTCGCACGACGCAAGGCGCTCTTTCCGCGCACACCGACTGGCCGCGAACACCTCGCCTTGCCCCCAGAGAGTTGCTCGGGCGATGGCGTGACTCTTGGAGAATCGGCGGGTGGGTGTCTGGTCACGGATGTGGCATCGGCTGCCGCCTGGGCTCCCGTGTCGAAAGTCTGGCATGCTGACGGCAGCATCGGCCACTTCCCGCACATCATCGACCGCGCCAAGCCCGGTGTGATCGGGGTGCTCTCGAACGGCCGGCGCTTTGTGAACGAGGCGGACGGTTACTACGACTACACCTCTGCAATGGTCGCGACTGCGCCAGAAGGACAGGAAGTTGCGTCGTGGCTTATCTGTGATCACCGGTTTCTGCGTCGGTATGGGCTGGGTTACGCGCGGCCATTCCCTGTGCCGGTCGGCTCTTTTATCCGCAGCGGCTATCTGCAACGCGGTTCAACGATTGAAGAACTGGCGAGGCGTTGCGGTATCGCCCCTGATGCGCTGGCGGCGACAGTCAAGATTTATAACGAGCATGCGCGCCGCGGTGAGGACCCGCAGTTCGGACGCGGCTCCACGCCTTATAACCGCAAAGGCGGCGACCCTTTGCACGGGGGGCCCAATCCGTGTGTGGCGCCGATCGAGCAGGGTCCTTTTTATGCGGTCAAGGTATTCCCGGGCAGCTTCGGCACCTTTGCCGGCCTGAAAACCAACGGGTCCGCGCAGGCGCTCGACAAGAATGACAAGCCCATTGCCGGCCTGTATGCGGTGGGAACCGACATGGCGAGTGTGATGGGCGGTTTCTATCCGTCGGGCGGGATCAACCTCGGTCCTGCAATGACGTTCGGTTACGTCGCTGGCCGCCATGCGGCCAATGCAATGGACCATGAATGTCATGACGACGATGAGACGCTCGCCAGCAGCGGGACGTCAAAGGCGTCGAACCGGATGCCACTTCCCACTCACTGACGGCAGGCTTTCCTCTGGCGCGCTGCGCACACGCAGGTTCACGTGTTCGCAGCGCGTTGTACTTATTGCTGCGCGCCTAGCAAAAACTCCACCATGCGGTCGCAGACGCGGCCAAACATCTGCGTGCCCGTCACCGTCCGGCATCCACGCGCGCGCGCCGCCTCGATCAACGGTGTCAGCGGCGGCTTGGTGACGACGTCGCCCACAAAGGTCTCAGCCCGAAGACGCGACACATCGATCGGCAACGGGTCGTCCGCACGCATGCCGAGAGGCGACGCGTTGACCACGATATCGAACGTGTGCGCTTCCACATCGGCTGCGGCGCTATAAACCTTGCCACGTTGCAGCGCATTGAGCCGGTCGGTCAGAGACGCCGTACGGGCCGCGTCGTTATCACGTATGTCGAGCGACATGAGGCCCCCACTCACTAGCGCGTGGCCGATTGCCGACCCCGCCCCGCCAGCACCCACGAGCAGCGCGCGCTTGCCGATCAGATCGCAACCCGCATCCGTCAGCGCTGCCACGAATCCTGTGCCGTCGAACATTGCGCCGTGCCAGTTGCCATCGGGCGTGCGGCGCAGTGTATTGACCGCGCGGAGGAAGCTCGCTTCGTCAGAAAGCGTTGCGCAGTACTCAGCCGCACTGAACTTGTGTGGCACGGTGATGATCACGCCGTCGACGTTACGCATCGGCTTTACGCCCGCGAAGAAGGCGGGGAGATCGGCTGGCGCCACGTGGGCGGGGACCACCAGCGCGTCGCGCCCGGCCGCCCGCAACGCGCCGGTGACGCCGGCAGGCGAACGGACCTGCGCGATCGGGTCGCCGACGATGAAATAAATGCGCGTCGCGCCGCTAAGGCCTTCGTCGAGCGACGGGGAAAACGAAGATGCGTTCTGCTGGCTCATGCTGGTTTCAACCTCCTGTGGTGTCCATTCTGTCCCATGCGCAGGGCGTACGACCGTCCGTCTCCATCCGGACGGCCTGGATCATCGCCGCTGCACATTTTCCGTGAACTTTAATCTTGATTGGAATACTATTCAACAATTAAAGAAGGTTTCAGATGCGCTGGATGGCTTTCCGGCCAGATGCGCAGGAGCGTTCAAATCAAGGAGAAGCAGATGGGCAGGAGACGTTTGGTGTTGATCGGTGCGGGAGCAATCGGACGCATGCATGTCGAGCGCGCGAGATCCCATGCGCAGGGCGAAATCGTCGCGGTCGCCGACCCCTCGCCGCAAGCAGAAGCTTTCGCACGCGAGCAGGGTTTGCGCTGGTTTGCTGACTACCGGTCGATGCTCGACGACGTGCGACCCGAAGGCGCGATCGTCGCGACGCCCAATGCGACGCATGTCGGCGTGGGGCTCGACTGTATCGCGCGCGGCGTGCCGGTGCTGATGGAAAAGCCCGTGGCGGACACCGTCGAACAGGCGCAGCAATTGAATAGCGCTGCCGTCGAAGCGCGCGTGCCGCTGCTCGTCGGCCATCATCGCCGGCATAACCCGATTCTGCGGCGGGCCCGCGAGATCGTGCAGTCAGGACGTCTGGGCAAGCCCGTCACCGCCACGGGTCTCGCGACTTTCTACAAACCGGACGCCTATTTCGACGTCGAATGGCGCCGTCGTGCCGGTGGCGGACCGGTCCTGATCAACCTGATCCACGACATCGACATGATGCGTTTCCTGCTCGGCGATATCGTCGACGTGCAGGCGCTGACGTCCAACGCGGTGCGGGGTTTTGAAGTCGAGGACACCGCGGCCGTCATCCTGCGATTCGCGAATGGGGCGCTTGGCACGCTGGCCGTATCCGACTGCGCGGCATCGCCATGGAACTGGGACCTCGCGGCAGGCGAGGCGGCGCACTATCCGCGTCAGCAGGTGAACACGCATTTTCTGTCGGGCACCGATGCTTCGCTCACGTTGCCGCAACTCGACATCTGGGAGTACCGCAGCGGCAAAGGCTGGCACGAACCGTTGACCGTGGAGCGCAGCACGCCGCACAGCGGCGATCCGTACGCCGAGCAGCTACGGCATTTTGCGGCGGTGATCGCGGGTGACGAAACGCCGGTCTGTTCGGGCGACGATGCGGCCCGCACGCTGGCCGCGACCTTCGCCGTGCATCGCGCGGTTGCAGCGGGCGCGCGCGTCGCGCCGTCCCTGTGATGGAGGCGCGCATGCAACCGGCGACCGGCAAACGGCGGCGCGTACTCGTGACTGGCGCGAGCGGCGGAATTGGGCGGGCGATCTGTCACACGCTCGTGCACCGCGCGCTACAGGATGGTTCGTCCATTGCCATCGCGGCCGCAGGCTCGCGCAAGAGCGCGTCGCTCGATGCGCTGGTCGGTGAACTGCGCGCGGCCGGCGCGGAGGCGCATCCATTCGGCGCGGATATCTCCGACCCTGACGACTGCGCACGCCTGGTCGTCAACGCAAGCGATGCGCTCGGCGGACTCGACGGGCTTGTCTGCAACGCTGGCATCACCGCGCCGGCTGCGTTGGCCGAGGGTTCGCTCGAAGACTGGGCCCGTACGTTCGACATCAATACCCGCGCGGTCTGGCTGCTCGCACGGGCCGCACGAGTGCATCTCGCCAAAGCGGGCGGTGCGATCGTCGCGGTTAGCTCCATGTCCGGCACGTTCCCTCATCCGGGCTACGGTGCCTACTCGGCCGCGAAAGCAGCGCTCTCGATGCTGTGCCGGCAACTTGCGCAGGAGTGGGCAGTACACGGCATCCGCGTGAATACCGTGTCGCCGGGGATGATTCGCACGCCGCTCACTGAGTCTCTGTACCACGACCCTGAAGTCGAGCGCCTTCGGACCGAACGGGTGCCGCTTGCGCGAATCGGCCGTCCGGAGGACATCGCCGAGGCGGTGGCGTGGTTGCTTGGACCCGCATCGCGTTACGTGACCGGTCAGGATTTGCGCGTCGACGGCGGTCTCTGTGACCGTCTGCTCGGAACGATTCCGGGGCGGGCGGCTTCCTGACTGCGGCCTGGCTTTGCTCAGGCTGAGTGGATAGGATCAAGTCATGTTTGAATAAAATAATAAAATGGAATAGTATTCACCAAATGACTGGATCTCCCGAAGGATCAAACGGATTGGCAATGAAGCGCGAACCGATGCTCGAATGTGATGTGCTGGTACTGGGCTCAGGCGCGGGTGGCCTGGCCACTGCGGTCACCGCCGCCGTGCGGGGGCTGCGTGTGATCGTGGCGGAAAAGGAGGCGGTTTTCGGCGGCACGACGGCATGGTCCGGCGGATGGATGTGGATACCACGCAATCCGCTCGCCGTCCGCGCCGGGATCACCGAAGACGACGCCGCGCCGCGCACCTATCTGCGCCACGAACTCGGCTCGCATTTCGATGCGGACAAGACTAACGCGTTGCTGGAACACGGCCCACAGATGGTCGAGTTCTTCGAGCGGCATACGTCGATGCGTTTCATCGATGGCAACCGGATTCCGGACTTCCACACAACGCCAGGCGCTGGAACCGGAGGCCGCTCGGTCTGCGTCATGCCATTCGACGGCCGCGCGCTGGGACCGCTGATCCACAAGCTACGCCCGCCGCTCGGCGTAACGACGCTCAAGGGAATGGCGATCGCCTCGGGAGCGGACCTCGGCCATTTTTTCAACGCGACGCGTTCGTTACTTTCCGCACTGTATGTCACGCGGCGCCTCGCGACATTTGCTGTCCATAAGCTTCGCTATGGCCGCTCGATGCATCTGGTCAACGGGAACGCGCTGGTTGCGCGGCTGCTGAAGTCGGCGGCTGACCGTGGCGTCGATCTGCGCTCGAACGCAAAAGCAGTAGGACTACTGCGCGAGGCGGGCCGCGTGGTGGGCGCACACGTCGAGATCGATGGCGTCGCTAACGAGGTACGGGCCACGCACGGTGTCGTATTGGCCTGCGGAGGCTATCCGCATGACGCTGCGCGGCGCGCGCAAACCTTCGCTTACACGCCGTCGGGACGCGAGCATTGGTCGGCTGCACCGTTGTCAAACACGGGCGACGGCATTCGCCTCGGCGAGGCAATCGGCGGCCATTTCGACGCCGCGCTCGAAGCGCCCGCGGCGTGGGCGCCGGTGTCGCTCGTGCCGCAACGAAACGGCGAGCCTCCCGTCGCCTTCCCGCATCTGATCGAACGCGCCAAACCTGGTGTGATAGCGGTGACGCGTGCAGGCAAGCGGTTCGCCAATGAAGCGTCGTCCTATTACGACCTGATGAGCGCGCTCTTCGAGTCGACGCCGCGAGGTGAAGAAGTCTGCGCGTGGCTGGTTTGCGACCATCGTTTCCAGCGTCGTTACGGTTTGGGCGTGTCGAAGCCGTTTCCGTTTCCGACGGGCTCATACCGGCGCTCGGGTTATCTGAAACGGGCCAGCAGTCTGGTCGAGCTGGCCACGCAGTGCGGCATCGATCCACAAGGTCTCGCGCGCACCGTGGCGGCCTATAACAACGATGCAAAGGACGGCGTCGATCCGCAGTTTCATCGCGGCTCCACACCGTACAACCGCGTGCAGGGCGATGCCCAGCACAAGCCGAACCCGTGCGTCGCGCCGCTCGAAGACGGCCCGTTCTACGCCGTCAAATTGCTTCCCGGCAGCCTCGGCACCTTCGCCGGGCTGGCGACCGATGCGGCTGCCCGCGTCCTCGACAACGAGAGCCGGCCAGTCGCCGGTCTATACGCGGTCGGCAATGACAGCGCCAGCATGATGGGCGGCTGTTACCCGGCTGGCGGCATCACACTCGGTCCCGCGATGACATTCGGTTACCTCGCGGGCCTTTCTCTCGCCGGTCTGGCCCAGGCGGCTCCGGTTGCGGAATCCTCAAATCATGCACAAGGACATATGCAATGACCCTCTATGACGTAGTGACGCTTACCGTGAAAATCGGCTCGAATGCGCAGGTCTTCGAGAGCGTCGGGACAAGCGGCAATCAGCCCGGCTCGACACTCCTCGGCTGCTGGTACTCGGACATCGGCGCGCTGGGGCAGGTGATGGTGCTGCGCGGTTTCGAATCGGAAGCCGCGCTGATCACCGAACGTAAGCGCATGCTGCTCGAAGGCAACCCGTTTGGCTGTGGCGAATTCATCACCGATGTGAAGATCGACAGCTATTCGCTGTTCCCCTTCCTGCCGCCGATCGCGCCTGCCGTGCACGGCGGCGTCTACGAGATGCGCGTCTACGGAACGAAACTCGCGAGCCTGCGGCACACGATCGACGCGTGGGAAAAGGCCTTGCCTGAACGCACGCAACGCTCGCCGCTGATCGGTGCGATGTATTCGCTCGACGGCACCGTGCCGCGCTTCCTGAACATCTGGGCGTATACAAGCGTCGACGAGCGTTCGCGGATTCGCGCCGAAGCGGTGAAAGACGGCGTCTGGCCGCCCAAGGGGGGTCCCGCGCATCTGACCACGATGGAATCGACTATCTGCATGCCGGCACCGTTTTCACCGCTGCGCTGAAGACGCTCAGGAATGCAATGAGCCATCGAATGAGCAATAGAACTGAAGGAAACGACATGACACAGCACAACTCTCGCGCGCTTTCTCTCTCGGCGTTGACCGCGCTTGAACTGACTCCGCCGCAGATGGTGGAATGCGCGGCGCAGGCGGGCTATGACTACGTCGGGCTGCGCCTGTTGCCCGCAACCGACCAGGAAGTGCAGCACGAGATCGTCGGCGATACGCCGTTGAAACGTGAAACGCTGGCGCGCTTGCGGGACACTGGCATCAAGGTGCTCGACGTGGAGATTCTGCGCCTGAAGCCGGAGACGGATGTGACGGACTACAAGCCCATGCTCGAGACCGCCGCGGAACTTGGCGCAAGCTACGTCCTCGTGGCGGGTAATGACCCCGACGAAGCACGCACCGCGGACCGGCTCGCGCAACTCTGCGATCTCGCGAAGCCGCTCGGACTGTCCCCGTCGCTCGAACCGATGCCGTGGACAAACGCGAAGGACATCGCGCAGGCGGCTCGCATCGTGAAGGCAGCGGGTCGCAGCAATACGGGCCTCATCATCGACCCGCTTCACTTCGACCGTGCCGGTTCGTCGACGGAAGACCTCGCTGCATTGCCTCGCGAGTACTTTGGCTACGTGCAGTTCTGCGATGGACCCGCGGAGCGCCCGACCGACCTTGAGACGCTGCTCTTCCAGGCACGCTGCGAGCGGATGATGCCGGGCAAAGGCGGGATTGATCTCGCCGGCATCCTGCGCGCGCTTCCCGACCATTTGCCGCTCAGCGTCGAAGTGCCGACGGAGCAATGGGCGAAGACCGCGCCGGCGCTCGAACGCGCACGCAAGCTGCGCGAGGCGACGCTCGATGTGGTCGCAAGGGCTTATGCAGGCGGCTGATACGCGTGGCAGCGCACAACGCAGTCCGTTGAAAAGCACGCGCAAGATGCTGCACGGACGGACTGGCATCCATTCTCGACAACAAGACAACAACAAATAACGATCCGGAGACAACCCATGAATGCTTCACTCAAGGCCAACCGGCCAAACACACGAGCGTCGCGCGTCATCGACGTACAACAGCTTCTCGACGAACAGCCCGTCGGGCGCTTCCAGATTCTCGTCTTGATGATGTGCATGTTCATCGTGACGCTCGATGGCCTCGATACCGTGATGATGGGCTTCATCGCGCCGGCGCTCTCGAGCGCCTGGGCCATTCCGCGCGATGCGCTGGGTCCCGTCATGAGTGGCGGCCTGCTCGGGCTCGCTTTCGGCGCGCTGTGCGCCGGACCGCTTGCCGACCGCTTTGGCCGCAAGACGGTGATGACGATCGCCGTGCTGTTTTTCGGTGTGTGGAGCCTCGGCTCGGCGTTCGCGAGCAACGTCACCGAGCTGACCGTGCTGCGCTTTCTGACCGGGCTCGGACTCGGTGCATCCATGCCCAATGCGGCGACGCTGATGGCCGAGTATGCGCCGCAGCGCTGCCGCGCGCTGATGGTGACGACCGTGTTTTGCGGCTTCACGCTCGGCGCTGCGGGCGGCGGCTTCGTGAGTACCTGGCTGATCGCCGCGCACGGCTGGCCCTCGGTGTTGATACTCGGGGGCGTACTGCCGATTCTCTATGTTCCGCTGATGATCAAATGGTTGCCCGAATCGGCGCGCTATCTGTCGCTCAAGGAGACGCGCCGCGCGCGGCTCGTGGGCGTGTTGAATCGGATCCAGCGGGACATGGCGGACGCAGCAACACGCTTCGTCTCGCAGGAAACACAGCAACGCGAGCGCAGCCCGGTGCGATTGATCCTGTCGCGCGACTACGCATTCGGCACGGTGATGTTGTGGATCTGCTATTTCGCGGGCTTGCTGACGGTTTATCTGCTGGGCAGCTGGCTGC
Source organism: Paraburkholderia sp. IW21 (assembly GCF_041321145.1). Lineage (NCBI taxonomy): Bacteria > Pseudomonadati > Pseudomonadota > Betaproteobacteria > Burkholderiales > Burkholderiaceae > Paraburkholderia > Paraburkholderia sp. IW21. The sequence continues at coordinate 269,575 of NZ_JBGGWA010000011.1, forward strand.
CGACATTGATTCGGGGCGCCGGGTTTACGCTTGAGCAGGCGGCGATTGTCGGCGCGCTGTTTCAGGCGGGCGGCACGATCGGCTCGCTCGCAATCGGCTGGCTGATGGACCGCGTCAACCCGCACCGCGCATTGGGCGCAACGGTGTTCATCGGCGGTGTCTTTGCGTGGTACATGGGTTTGCCGGGGCATGGAATCATGGGCATCAGCGCGCTTGCGTTCGGCATGGGCTACTGCATGAACGGCTCCAACACCGGCTTTTGCGCGCTTGCCGCCGGTTCTTATCCGACCCGCATGCGCGCCACAGGCACCAGCTGGATGCTCGGCATCGGCCGCTTTGGCGGCATTGCAGGGGCGATGCTCGGCGCCAGCATGTTGCACGCGAATTGGGGTTTCGGTGAAGTACTCACGGCGCTTGCGGTCCCCGCAGCGGTGGGGGCCGCCGCGGTGTTGCTCAAAGGCGCGCGCCATCGTGGGCCGGTGCTGCGGGTCAAAGCCGTCAGCCACTAAACGCCGCTAAACCGCTGACATGGGCCGCATCGGAATTTGCATTGCTTGAGTTCCGATGTGGAATCGTGTTCTCATTCGGTATCTAAGTCGAACTGAGAGTGCAATATGGCAGGGAATCTTGAGCGGGCATTGGCGATCATCGAACTGCTGGCGAAACAAGGCGGCAGTATGCAGCTGGCCGCGATCGCCGACACGCTGAACATCCCGCGCAGCGGCACTCATCGCTTGCTGGCTGAGCTAAGCGAAGAAGGCTATGTGCGGCAGGACGAGCACGGCGAGTATGTGCTGGCGCTCAAACTGGTGTCGCTGGCGTTGATCTGGTTGTCCACGGGCGGGGTGCTCGATATTTCGCAGCCCGTGCTCGACCGGCTGGCGTCGGCGTCGGGCGAACTGGCGCGGCTCGGCGTGGTCGAGGACGATCACATCACGTTTGTCGGTAAGGCGCAGGGAGCCAAATCCGGTCTTCGCTACGACCCGGACATGGGCAGTCAGCCGCCGCTCCACTGCACCGCGAGCGGGCAGGCGTGGCTTTCGACCATGAGCGACGAAGAGGCCCTCGAACTGGTTTCGCGCCAGGGAGGCATCGGCAAGGCAGGGCAGACCGGGCCGAGAGCGCCGAAGTCGATCCAGCAGTTGCTCCAGGATCTGGCCGGCGCGCGCAAACGCGGCTATGGCGTCGCCAGCGACACGTATGAGGTCGGGATGACTTCGATGGCCGCGGTGATCCGTCATCCGGTGAGCGGCGTGGCCGTGGGTGTGGTGAGTCTGGCCGGACCGACTAGCCGGTTGCCGGAGGCGCGTCTGAAGGAGCTTGCGCCTGCCTTGCTCGAGGCCGCATCGGATATGGGCGCGGCCACGCTCAGTTCGCCGTATTTCAAGCGCAGCCTGAAAGTGGTGCCCGTCGTGCCGGCGGGCGATGTGGTGCCCGTCGTGGCCAAGCGCAAGGGGCGGCCCCGGGCGGCATAAAGCACGTATGCCGGGCGGGTCGTTCGGCTTGCGGCATGTTCGCGCGGGCGGTGGCGTATCTGCCTGTGACGTTCCACCGTAGTCCACCGTGCGGAGTACGGCGAGCAGTATTCACCGCGCTTTTGCTACATCAAACGACCTGCCGGATAAGAGCCAGAACGGGCGCCACAAGGGCGCCCGTCGTAAACTTTCTCTTTTACAGACCCGCTAACGGCTTCACACAGTCGTCCGCGGAGGCGGTGCGACTGAGTTGGACTGCCCCGGCGCAGCCGAACCAGACCCCGCGCGAGCCGCACACTTTGCCACTCGCCAACCAAACACGATTGCGGGACCGAGCGTGGTCCCCGGGCCGGGGTAGGTGCCGCGAAATATCGAGGCGAGGTCGTTGCCGCATGCGTACAGGCCCGGAATGACATGGCCGTCGTTGTCGAGTACCTGACCGTTGGCGTTGCCCGCAAGCCCCGCGCTACAGGCAAGGTCTGCTGGCCAGACCGTCACGGCATAGTACGGCCCTGGCCCGATCGGACGGATGCAGGGGTTGGGTTTCTGTGCGGCGTCGCCATTGAACCGGTTCATTGGGCTGGAGCCACGGTGAAACGCGGAGTCCTGGCCTTGCGCGGCATCTCGGTTGTAGGTGCCGACGGTGCGCTCGAGTCCCGCTGCATCGACGCCTAGCTTCCCGGCGAGTTCAGCCAGCGTATTGCCCTTGATCAGATACCCCGCCTTTTCGAAACTGGCGATGCGCCTGCGGCTTCGCTCGCGCATCAGCAATCCGAGGCCGTAGTCGCGAATGAAGGCGGCATCCACGACCAGGTGGGCGGGCACGCTCTGAGCGTTGCCCGCGTTGCGCAGCATGCCCATGACGAAGTCGTGATACGAGTCCGACTCGTTGACGAATCGTTCGCCGCGGCCGTTCACCGCAATCAGGCCCGGTTTCGCGCGATCGAGAATGATGTGCGGCCAGACGCCGTCCTGTCCGTCGCGTGAACGCAGGATCGAGCAGGGCATCCAGAGACCGGGGCTGTCGTGCCCATCATCGAGCTGCGCGTTGATCTTGAGCGCACTGTCTACGCCGTCGCCGGTATGGGTGTCGGGCGAAAGCGATAACGGTTGGGCGCCTGCGGGGAACAACTGCTTACGCAAAACCGGATGGCGGGTAATGCCGCCGGTGGCTAGCACCACGCCGCGACGCGCGCGAATCCGCCTCCGTCCTGTGCCTTTCTGTTCGACTACGGCGCCGGTGACTTCGCCTTGCTCGATCACCAGTTCGATCAGCGGTGTTTCGAAGCGGACTTCCACTTTCTGTTTGCGCAAGCTGTAGAAGAGCCGCGCGGCCAGCGCATTGCCCATGACGAGCTGCGTGCCGCGTGGATAGCGCAGGCGATCCATCACATAGCGGCCCACGACGGCCAGCGTCCGCGAGAAGTTCTTCGTCGAGGCGAAGGGCGCGAGCAGCGCGTCGAGATCGGTGCGCGCCACCATCATGCCGCCGAGTCCCATGAACTCTTTGCGTGGCGGTCTCACGCGGACGAACTCGTCGCCGAGCAAGCGTCCGTCGAATGCGACCGGCGCCAACGCGCGCCCGCCAAAGGCCGCGCCGGGCCCCGTCACATAGTCCGGGTGTGCGGCCGCGGCGAAGAACTTCACCTCGCTGATGCGCTGAAGTTCGTCGATCGCTGTTGGCCCGCTTTCAAGAAACGCCTCACGCGCTTCGTCGCCGCCGCGCTCGCCAACCACCGACGCGAGAAAACGCCGCGCGTCGTCGACGCTGTCGGGCACGCCGGCGCTCACGCTCAAACGCGTGCCCGGCACCCAGGTGGTGCCGCCCGAGGTGGACGTGATGCCGCCGACGGCGTCGGTCTTTTCGCACACGAGAACCTTGATGCCTTCGTGATGCGCGACCAGCGCGGCGGTCATGCCGCCCGCGCCGGCACCGAACACCAGCAGGTCAACTTCCTCGTCCCAATGGGTTTGCCTTGCTTCGTTCATCCCTCGAATGTCTCCGTCTGCATGCTGCAGAAATGTGTAGAACAAGTTTTACTAATGGAATGGTATTCTAAAAACCGTAAAAATCAAATATTTTCAACAAGGGAGGAGTGAGCGATGCGCGTATTGGTCACGGGTGGGAGCGGCTTTCTTGCTGCATGGATCATGCGGCGCCTACTGGCGAGCGGTGTCAGCTTGCGGGCATTCGACCTGCGCTGCGACGCGCGCTTGCTGGGCGAACTCGCGCCGGAGCAGGCAGGCGAAGTCGAATGGGTCACGGGCGACATTTCCGTCGCGGGCGATGTGACGCGCGCGCTGCAAGGTTGCGATGACGTCATTCACCTGGCAGGGGTGCTGACGCCCAGTTGCGCGAGCGACCCCGTACGCGGCGCGCAAATCAATCTGATCGGCACGCTGAACGTATTCAACGCCGCGCGCGCGGCGGGTTTGCACAGCGTCCTTTATGCGAGCAGCGCCGGCGTTTTCGGCCCCGACGACGGCGTGCTGCCCCATCCCGAGACGCACTACGGCGCCTTCAAGCTGGCCTGCGAAGGCTCGGCACGCGCGTATTGGAACGACTGCGGCCTCGCCAGTATTGGATTCCGGCCACTCGTCGTGTATGGCGCGGGACGGGAAAGCGGGTCGAGTGCGGGCCCGAGTCTCGCGTGCCGCGCGGCGGCGCGTGGCGAGGCGTACACGATTCCGTTTACGGGCTCGACCGGCCTCGTATTCGCCGACGATGTGGCCGCGGCGTACGAGGCCGCACTCTTCGCGCCGGCGCAAGGGGCGCACGTGTTCACGCTGGCAGGGGAGATCGCCTCGGTCGATACCGTGATCGAGCAGCTGTCCGCTCTGGCGCCCGGCGCTCGCCTCGACACCGCCGGGCCGCCATTGCCCATCGCCACCGAATTTCCGTGCGATCCAGCGCTCGATCGCCTGCTTCCCGGTTTGCCTGCTACGCCGCTGGAAGATGGCTTGCGACAGACGTTCGCGTTCTACCGCACGCGGCAATAGATTGCGCTCGGCTTGTCCTTGCACAGCTTTGAGTATTCACGAAAACCCTGTAAGGGTTGCCGATTGTTGAATACAGTTCTAAATAAAATTAATATTCACAAAAAACTGGGAATCGACAGCAACACCCACTTAGCCGGATCCCCCCGGATGCATAAACAGGAGCGGAAGACAGATGAGTCATGACCATGGTGAAGACATGAAAGAAGGTGACAAGGCGGCCGGGACTTCAGGCGGAATGACGCGACGCGGCTGGCTGTCTGCAGCCGGCAAAACGCTCGCGAGCGGCGCGGCGGTGCTGGCCGCACCGGCTTTCGTGCGGGCGCAGGGCGATCAGCCGCTGAAGCTCGGTCTCGTGATGGCGAAGCAGGGCGTGTGGACGGAACAGGGCGAGATGATTGTGAACGGCGTGAAGCTGGCCTTGGCCGATGCCGGCAATCAGGTGCGCGGCCGCCGTATCGATCTGGTCTGGTACGACGAACCCAATCCGCAGTCGGCGCAGCAGAATATGCAGAAGCTCGTCGAAGAGGACAAGGTCGTCGCGGTGATCGGGGGCACCAATAGCGGCACGTCGCTTGCCATGGCTTCAGTGGCAAACCGCGCGAAAGTGCCCTATATCGCACCGAACGCGGCGGCCCGCGAACTGACGGGTAGCAGTTGCAACCCGTACACATTCCGTACGCTCGCGCCGACGCCGGTGACGTGCCGCGCGCTCGCCCCGTCGCTCCTCGCAAAGGGCAAGCGCTGGCACTTCCTGGTCGCGAACTACGCCTATGGACAGGACATCCAGCGCGCCATGTCGGAGTTGCTGAAGCAGGCGGGCGGTACCATGACGGGCGCAGACGTCTCGCCGCTGAACACCACCGATTTCAGCTCTTTCATCCTCAAGATCCGCCAGTCGAAGCCAGACGTCGTCGTGCTGGGCCTACCCGGCGGCGATCTGTCGACGTTCCTCAAGCAGTACGCAGAAATGGGCCTCAAGGGGACGATTCCGGTGGCTTGTCCGATCATCGGCGACTCGGACCTCTGGTCGATCAGTCCCGACGCTGCGACCGGCTACTACGGCAAGCCGTGGCACTTCAGCTCACCCGGCCATACACCCGCCGAACTCGCCTTCATCAAGACTTACACGGCGAAGTACGGTAAGCCGCCAGCCGACAAGGCGTGGATTGGCTGGTTCGCCACGCGCGGTCTGCTGGAGGGGATCAAGCAGGCGAAGAGCACGAGTGGCGCGGACATCGCCGCGAGCCTCGAAACCGTCAAACTGGACGACGGCGCTGTGCCCGCCTATTACCGCTCGTGGGACCACCAGATGGTCCGTCGCTGGACCGTATTCAAGGTCAAGGACCACATCGCCGACAAATGGGACTGGCTCGACCGGGTCTCGGTCGTGCCGCAGAACCCCGCCGATCTCGACAGGCTCTACGGAACGCGCCAGGAAATCGGCTGCGCCATGCCGCCGCGTCAGACCTGATCCTTCAAGCACGCTGGTACCGGGAGTACGGACATGGCAGAAATGGTCTTGTCCCAGATCGCCAATGGATTGGTGATGGGATTTCTTTACGTGTTGCTCGCGATCGGACTCTCGATCATTTGCGGGTTGCTTGGGATCGTCAACTTCGCGCACGGGGCGCTGTTCGCACTCGGCGCGTATTTCGCGATCGCTCTGTCGACGCAATTCGGCTGGTGGGCGGTCGTGCTCGCGCCCGTTCTGGTGGCTGGGGTCGGCATGCTGATCGAGGTCATCTTCATCCGCAGGCTATATGGCAAGGAGCCGCTGCTGGGACTGATCGTCACGTTCGCGCTGTCCCTGCTGTTGACCGCGCTGATCCAGCTGGTGTGGGGAGCGGGCGGCTTGCCATTCAGTCCACCGGAGGCACTGTCGGGCCTCATTGTTTATGGACCGCTCCTGCTGACGAAGTACCGCCTGTTCGTGCTCGTCACGACGGTCGTGATTCTGCTCGCGCTCTGGTGGTTCCTCAAATTCACGCCGTACGGCCGCATCCTGCGCGCCGGCAGTCGTGACCCGGAGATGGTCGGCTTACTCGGCATCAATCTGCCGCGTGTCCTGACCGGTGCGTTCGGTCTCGGCGCGTTGCTGGCCGGTACAGCGGGTCTGCTCGCGGCGCCGCTGGTGACCGTCACGCCGAGTATGGCGACGGCCGCTGTGATGCCGGCGTTTGTGATCGTCACTATCGGCGGCCTTGGCTCTTTCGCGGGTGCCGTGGCGGCGGGTCTGCTGGTGGGTGTCGTCACGGCGCTGGCCGTGCAATTCTTCCCCGAAGGCTCGGCGGTCGCGATGTACGTGTTGATGGCCATCGTGCTGCTCGTGCGTCCTCGCGGGCTCTTCGGCGAACGTTGGGAGCGCTTCGAATGAACTTGAAACTCGTATCCCGGCATCCGGTCGCGCTGCTCGCGATCTGCCTCATGGTCGTCTCGGCGTTGCTCGCACTGACCGGCACGCCGCTCGAGCGTGCCACGCAAGTGGCGATCTACGCGCTGTACGGCATGGGCGTGAATCTGCTGGTTGCGTACACCGGCCTCGTGCCATTCGGTGCGTCGGTGTTCTTCGGTACGTCGACGTATCTCGTCGCTGTGTCACTGCAACGCTATGTGCACAACGAAGTACTCGCCTTGGTGTTGAGCGTCATGCTCACGGCGGCGATGGCGTTACTGATCGGCGCGATCGTGTTGAAACGCCGTGGACTCTACTTCTCGCTGCTAACGCTCGCATGCTCGCAGATTGCTTTTGAGATCGCCTTCAAATGGACCGATGTGACCGGCGGCGAGAACGGCCTGCAGGATGTGCCGCGGCCGATGTTCGCGACCTTCCCGGCATTCCACGTGTTCGCCTGCGTGACGGTGGTGGCCGTCGCATGGGCCTTGTGGCGGCTGGTCCACTCGCCGTTCGGCCGCGCGTTGCAGGCGCTGCGCGATAACGAGCAACGTGCGGCAAGCCTCGGGTATGACACGTATCGCCTGAAACTGTTTTCCTTCGTTATCTCCGCGGCGATCATTGGTTATGCGGGTGGCTTGCTCTGTCTGATGCTGCAAGGTGCGTATGCGAACACCCTCAGCTGGGAACACGCGGGCGACAGTCTGCTCATGACCGTGCTCGGCGGCGTGCACCAGTTCCTTGGGCCGCTGTGGGGTGCGATTGCCTTCATCCTGCTCGAAGACAAGCTGAGCGGTTTGACGGAACATTGGTGGCTGCTGTTTGCGCCGATCATCATCGCGTTCGCGTTCTTCTCCCCTGAAGGGATTCAGGGGCTGGTGCAGCGCCTTCTGAAAAAGCCTCGCTGGACGCTGGTGCGCGAAACGATTCCCGCGCGACCCGCTGTCATCGAGCCGTACCGGAGCGCACGTATCGACGTCGACCCCAATACCCCGATTCTTTCGGTACGGGGTTTGTCGAAACAATTCGGTTCGCTGGTCACCGCCGACAAGATCGACCTCGACGTGTTTCCCTATCGATTGCACAGCTTTATCGGTCCCAATGGTGCGGGAAAGACCACGTTCTTCAACATGCTGACAGGTGTGCTGCAACCGACGGCTGGGCGCATCGTCTTCGATGGCCAGGATGTGACGCGCCTCGCGATGTTCAGGCGCGTACGTCTCGGCATGAGCCGCTCCTTCCAGATTCTGAGCGTGTTTCGTAATCTGACGGTGTTCGAGAACGTGCGCGTGGCCGTACAGGCGGCCGAACGCGGCCGTCTCGGCATGTGGCTCGATGCCCATGGCGCTGAAACGCAGAATGCCCGTGCGTGGTCGCTGCTTGCGGCGGTGGGCCTCGTCGAGAAGGCGGGCGAGGCGTGCGAGAACCTGTCGCATGGCGAGCAGCGTCTGCTTGAAATCGCCATCTCGCTGGCGACCCGGGCGAAGATCCTTCTGCTCGACGAGCCGCTCGCGGGTCTGGCGGAAGCAGACCGTGAGATCGTTGCGAAGCTTGTGCGCGAGTTGGCGAATCATCATGCGGTGGTGTTGATCGAACACGATATCGACCGCGTTCTGGCCATTTCCGACCGCATCAGCGTCTTGCATCGCGGACATCTGATTGCCGATGGTGCGCCCGCGGAAGTGGCCGCGCATCCGGAAGTCGTCGAAGCGTACATGGGCCGCTCGAAGCTGACGCTGCCGATGGCCGAGCGCGTGACTACGCGCGTGGTGCGGGCGGCCGCGACCAGACCGCTTCTGACCATGAGGAATCTGAAGGCCGGTTACGGTGGCAACACGATTCTCGACGGCCTTGACCTCACGCTCAATGAAGGCGAGGTGGTGGCGATTCTCGGCCGTAACGGCGTCGGTAAGACGACCACGCTGCGGGCGGCCACGGGCATCGTGCAAGTCAATTCCGGCACGATCACGTTCGACGGGCACGACATCACCAACCAGCCGAGCCATGTGATCAACCGGCTCGGTCTTGCGATGGTGCCGGAAGGACGGCGGCTCTTCCCGAACCTGACGGTCTACGAGAATCTGCGGCTCGCGGCGCGCAAGGGCGGCGTGAGCGTCGACGAAATCTACGCGCTTTTCCCACGCCTCGCGAACCGCAAGGACACGCGTGCCGAGAATCTTTCGGGCGGCGAGCGGCAGATGGTGGCGATTGCCCGCGCCTTGATGGCGCCGGCTAAGGCGATTCTGCTAGACGAACCGTTCGAAGGGCTCGCGCCGGCTGTTGTGCAGGAGGTGCTCGATGCGGTGGTGCGTCTACGCGACCGCGCGAGTGTGATCATCGTCGAGCATCAGGCGGACATGGTTTTGCCTATCGCGGACCGTGTCTATGTTCTCGTCAACGGACGCGTGGCGTATCAGGACACCGCGCAAGCGCTGGAGCGTGACGAGTTCACGCAGGCAAGGCTGCTAGGCGTCATGCATGAGGACGCGGCGTCCCATCCGGAGGCCAGGACAGCGTGATTGAATAGTGCAAGGCGCCGCCGTACTGTCACGGCGGTGCCTAAGACCACAGCCGATACGTGCATGCCGTGCATTGCGCGCATTGAAGTCTGTGACTTTGAACTGGTTCAGGAGGCCGAAATTCGCATGACCACGCCCGTAGTCCCAAAGACTGAAACAGCGATTATCACCGGTGGCGCCCGAGGAATCGGCCTCGCCATTGCGCAACGTCTCGCCTCCGAAGGTCGCCGGATTGTCTTGTGGGATATCGATTTCTCCGATTTCGATTCCGCGGTGGCGGGTTTCGAACCGCTGCTCAAACAGAAGGTGAATGTCGCTGACCTTGAGTCGGTTAGCGCTGCTTTCGCAGAGGCCCTTGCTGCGGCGGCGCGAGTTGAAATACTCGTCAATAATGCGGGAATAAACGGACCTATCTGTCCTACGTGGGACTATCCCGCCGACGAGTGGCAGCGGGTGCTGGATATCGACCTGACTGGCGTGTTCAACTGCTGTCGCGTCGCGATTCCGCAGATGCGCGAAATCGGCTACGGACGGATCGTGAATATAGCCTCGATTGCTGGCAAGGAAGGCAATCCGAACAATAGCGCTTACGCAGCGGCGAAAGGCGGCGTGATCGCCTATACCAAGTCCATCGCAAAGGAACTGGCTCAGTCGGGCGTACTCGTCAACTGTGTCGCGCCGACCATGGCCGAGACCGCTCTCCAGCAGCAGATGACGCCAGAATTCATCGCATCAATCAAGGCCAGAATTCCGATGGGGCGGTTCGTTGCTGTCGAAGAAATTGCCGACATGGTTGCGTGGATCGCAAGCCCGGCATGCAGCTTTACGACAGGTTTCACCTTCGATCTGACCGGCGGCCGGGCGACCTATTGAACATGGGCACTGCAAAACAGATATGTGCGCTGTGAGGACTTCGATGCCTCATCTTTTCCGTCTTACGCTACTTGCGCATAGTGCTCCTCGATGCCCTCGGCCAACTGCGTCACCAGCCGGTTCATCGCTACCTGCGTACGCCATGCGACGTGCGGCGTCACGATCAAGTCGGCTCTGGGATTGCGCAGCAGCGGGTGGTCGCGCGCAGGCGGCTCCTGCTCCAGCACGTCGAGCGCGGCGTTGGCGATCAGTTTGCGATCGAGGGCGTCGACGAGCGCAGCTTCGTCGACGATCCCGCCGCGCGCCGTGTTCACGAGCGAAGCAGTACGCTTCATCCGCTCGAATTCGCCAATCCCGAAAAGATGCCGTGTTTCTTCCGTGAGAGGACAGTGCAGGCTGATCACATCGGACTCGCGCAGCACCTCGTCGAATGCCGAGTAGCCGGGACGGAGCGCAGTTGCGCCCTTGCGGTCGGCGAAGAGCACACGCATGCCGAACGCCTCGGCGAGTTGGGCGATGCGCTTGCCGCCATGCCCCGACCCGATGACGCCAAGCGTCGAGCCATAGAGATCCACGACCGGATGCAGTTCCGCATAGAACGTCGGCGAGCCGCTCCAGCCGCCGGCGTATATGTCGCGCCAATACGGCACGAGATTGCGGCGCAACGCCATCAACAGCGCGAAGGCGTGCTCGGGCACCGAGATCGTCGAATAGCCGGCGCACGTGACGACGCCGATGCCGCGCGCGCGGCACGTTTCCAGATCGAGGTGATTGACCCCGGCGGCGGGCACGCCGATCAGTTCGAGTTCGGGCAATTGATCGAGCGCTTCGCGTGACAGCGGCACCTTGTTGGTCACGACGATCTGCGCGCCGTTGCAGCGCTCGACGACCTGCTCTGGTGTAGTCGACGGATATTCGACCCAACGGTGCGGGAAAGAAAGCTCCGGCATGTCGACGGAAAGCGTCGCGCGATCCAGAAAGACGATGGTTTTCAAATACCGACTCCAGTTCTTTTGCGTGTGCCAGCAAAGCCTGCTCAACGATCGGCAGGATTCGTGGAAACCGTGTCGAGCATGCGCTTCTTGCCGGTCTGCACGTGCATTTCGAACGCCTGTGCCGCGAGGTCGGCCTGTCCGGTGCGCAGCGCTTCGAACAGCTCGCGATGCTCCTTCGCCGAGCGCTGCATCTGAGAGAACGAATAAACGCCCTTGTGCAGATACAGCGTCAACTCATCCTCGACGGCCTGATTGATCTTGATGAGCCGCGGGTTCTTGGTCGCGTCCATCAATTGCCGGTGGAACTCGGTGTTCAGAGTCTGATATTCGCGGCCGTCACGCGCGGCGACCGCGGCATCCATCTGTTCGAGCAGAATGCCGAGCAACTGTTCCTCGTCGCCCGTCAGGCGCAGTGCGGCCAGGCGCCCCGCCGTGCGGGCGAGACCCGCGCGGATCTCGTAGAGATCCATCGCTTCCTCGAGCGACAGGCGCCGCACTTCCGCGCCCCGGTTCGGCACGATGCGCACGAGTCCCGCCTGTTCGAGCGCGCGCAACGCCTCGCGCGCCGAGTTGCGGCCGACGCCGATCTGATGCGCGAGCGCCTGCTCGTTCACGCGCTCGCCGGGGCGCAGTTCGCCGCGCTGGATCATCGCGCGCACCTGGTCGCGAATGTCATCCAGCTTCGATGCGATCGCCTCGGGCGCACGCGCGTTCACCTTGCCGTCGATCGCGCCAGTTGTCTCACTTTTCATCTCACGTTTCATGTCGGTTTTTGGGCCGCCGCTCTCATCAATGCCATTTTCGTTCCTATTTTGCACGGCTTTTAACCCAGGAACCCGGTCGACACCCACGGAACCGCGACGATGACGATCAAAGCGAGTGCCAGCGCGCCGAGATATGGCCACATCCGGCGCATCGCCGTGCTCGGATCCACCTTGCTGACCGCGCACGCCGCATAGAAGCCGAGGCCGAGCGGCGGCGCGAACAGGCCGAGCCCCATCGCGAACACGACGACCATTGCGTAGTGCACGTCTGAGATGCCCATCGCGCGCGCGATCGGAAAGAGCAGCGGCCCGAACAGCACGATCGCGGGAATTCCTTCCAGGAAACTGCCGAGCACCACGAACGTCACAGCCGAGATCGCCAGGAAGCCGAACTTGCCGCCGGGCGCCGCCATCATCAGCGCGGCGAGTTGCGCGGAGAAGCCCGACTGCGTGAGCGCCCAGCCCATCGCCGTCGCGCAGCCGATGATGATCAGGATCGCGCCCGACAGCGACGCCGTCTCCACCAGGATCGGGTACAGCCGGTTCCACTCGAAGCGCCGATACAGCAGCAAGCCGACCAGGCACGTATAGGCGACGCCGATCGTCGCGACTTCGGTCGCAGTCGCCACGCCCTCGACGACCGCCGCACGGATCACGAATGGCAACGCAAGTGCCGGCAATGCGAAGAGGAGCGTGCGGCCGATCTCGGCGCGCGACGCGCGCTTGACGCCTTCTAACTGCTCCTTGCGGCTCTTGTACCCGATCACCGCGCACAGCGCGATCGCGCCGACCACCGCGGGCATGAAACCGCCCGTGAACAGCGCGGCGATCGAGACGCCGGTCACCGAGCCGATTGTGATCAGCACGAGACTCGGCGGAATGGTTTCCGACATCGCCGCCGCCGAGCTGAGCATCGCGACGAGATCCCCCTCGTTCGCGCCGCGCTTCTTCATCTCGGGGAACAGGCCCGGTGCGAGCGCGGCCATGTCGGCCACTTTCGAACCGGAGATGCCCGACACCAGATACATCGCGCCGATCAGCACATAGGCGAGGCCGCCGCGCTTGTGCCCGATCAGGGATGCGAGAAAGCGGATCATCGCCTCAGCGAGTCCCATGGCTTCCATCAGCGCGCCGAGCAGGATGAAGAGCGGCACGGCGAGCAGGATCAGGCTTGACATGCCCTGGTTCATCGTGCTGACCACGATCGTCAAGGGCGCCGCCGTGACCGTCGACAGGTACGCGAGCGTACACACGCCGAACGCTACCATGATTGGCACGCCGAGGCAGATGATCGTGATTGTGCCGACAGCGAAGAACAGGATGAGGCTCATTGCCGTCATCGGGGCGAGCGCGTTGCGCGCGAAATACAGGATGACGGCGAGGCCGCCCACGACCGCGAACGCGGCGAAACAGTCCCGCAGTGTCGAACGTTCCAGCAGACGCGTGACCGCTAGCGCGAGCATCAGCACGGCGGCAACCGGAATCGCCGCGGCGGGAATCGCGTTCGGCAGGCCGAGTGCGGGCGTCGTGATGATCCACTCGTCCATCGCCCACAGGGTGGCTGGCTGCACGAGCAGCAGCACGAAAGTCATGACGATGAAATTGCCGAGCGTCTCCGCGAAGATTCGGCGCGATTGCGGCATCTTCGCGAGGAACATCGTGAGGCGCATATGCTCGCCGCGCCGCAGCGCGATCACGGCACCCAGCATCGACAGCCAGATGAACAGGATCGAGGCGAGCTCGTCGCCCCAGATGAGTGGGTCGTGCAGGACATAGCGGCACGTGACGTTGGTCAGAAGTAGCACGACCTCGACAACGAGCAGCACCGCGGCCGGCACTTCGGTGATCCATTTGATGAACGTTTCGAGCGCGACGCCTACGCGCACCACCTTCGATGACCCGGCGGGGAGGTCGGGCGCAGCGAATTCGTTTGCGAATACCTGTTCCGGGTGAACTCGGGAAGTCATCACATGTTCTCCAGACACTCTTGGACGGTTCGCGTTCATGCGAACTTTTGCGCGTACTTCTCGAGGAGCGCCCACGATTCGTCGCCGTATTTTTTGCGCCACTGGTCGTAGAAGCCGGCCTTTTGCAAGACGGCGCGAAACGGCTGGGTATCGGGTTTGTTGAATATCATGCCGTGCGCCTTCAGTTGCGTTTCAAGCGAGGTGTTCAGCGCGGCGACGTCGGCGCGCTCCCTGATCGCCGCGGCATTGAGGTGTTTCGCCACAATCGCCTGCAGGTCCGGCGGCAGGTTGCCCCACGAGCGTGCGTTGCCGAGGAACCAGAAGCCGTCCCAAATGTGGCCGGTCAGCGAGCAGTATTTCTGCACTTCATAGAAGCGGCCCGTATCGATCAGTGCGAGCGGGTTTTCCTCGGCATCAACCACCTTGGTCTGCAGCGCTGAATACGCTTCGCTGAAGTTGATGCTGGTCGGCGAGGCATCGAATGCCTTGAACATCGATGTCCACAGCGGACTCACGGGCACGCGAATCTTCAGGCCCTTCAGGTCGGCGGGCGTCTGCACTGGCTTGATCGAACTGGTGATGTGACGGAAGCCGTTGTCCCACACCTTGTCCATCGCCACCAGCCCGACCTTCGAGATCGCCGTGCGGATGTGGGCGCCGAGATCGCCGTCCATCGCGGCCCAGACCTGGTTGTAATCCTTGAACGCGAAGCCGATGCCGTTGATTGCGGATACCGGCACGAGCGTGGAGAGCACGACGCCGCCTTGCGTCAGGAAGTCGATGGCGCCGGAGCGGACCTGCGACAGCATGTCGGTGTCGGTGCCCATCTGACCGTTCGGGAAGATCTGCAAGTCGACGCGGCCACTGGTTTCCTTCCTGATCGCGTCCGCTGCCTCCTTGGCGCGGATATTCAGCGGGTGCGAGACGGCGAGGTTGTGCGCGTACTTCAACTTGTATTGCGCGGCCTGCGCCCGAGCCATGGGCGCCACCACGCTCGCGCCTGCCGCGACGGATGCTGCACCAAGAGTTTGAAGAAAGGCACGACGGGAATACGAATTCATTTGTCTCGCTCCATGAAAGGGCGTGCTGCATCGGGGACGCGCGCGGCGGCGCCGGCACGTTCGTTATTTTCGAAAGCGAATCGCAAGAACTCTTCCGCGTTTGCATGCGACTGACCGCGTTTCGCTGACACACACTTTAAAAGTGTTGACACTTAGGTGTCAAGGTGTTGATATAAGAAAAAGAGTGCAGACAAAAAAATACATTCATCCGACACCCGGGCAGTTCGACGGATTCCGTCTGGCGAATCGGCCCTCGGTTCATATCAGGAGGCAGCATGGAATTACACGAGCACTACCGCGAGCACGGGTTGCTGATCGGGGGGCGTTGGCATCCGGCGTCGGCGGACAACGGCCAGGTGTCGGTGAACCCCGCCACCGAAGCGCCGCTCGGCCACACGCCGCTGGCGACGAAGGAGCAGGTGACGCAAGCCGTCGCCGCGGCTGTGATCGGCTCGCGTGCGATGCGCAAGTTGACGCCGTGGGAGCGCTCGGCGCTGTTGCGGCGCGCGGCGGTGCTGATTCACGAGCGGGCGCCGCAACTCGGCCGCATCGTCACGCTGGAGACCGGCAAACCGATCGCGCAGGCGACGGGCGAGGCGAACGCGTCAGCGGAATCGATCGACTGGTTCGCCGACGAAGCGCGCCGCGTGTTCGGCATGTCGTATGAAAGCCGCGTCAAGGGCGGGCGCTATCTGGTGCACTACGAGCCGCTCGGCGTCGTCGCGGCTTTCACGCCGTGGAATTTCCCGCTGCTCCTGCTGGCCCGCAAGATGGGCCCGGCGCTCGCGGCGGGCAACGCGATCGTGATCCGGCCGTCGAACGAGGCGGCGGGCGCGACGATGGCGCTCGTGCGCTGCTTCACCGACGCCGGTTTCCCCGAAGGCGCCGTGAACCTTGTGATCGGCAAGCCCGACGTCATCACGCCGACGATCATGGCCGATGCGCGCGTCGCCAAGATCAGCTTCACGGGCTCGGTGCCGATCGGCCGGCAGATCGTCGAAATGTCGGCGCAGACGCTCAAGAAAGTCACGATGGAACTCGGCGGCCATGCGCCGGTGATCGTGCACCGCGATGCCGATATCGCCGCGTTCGCGAAGCTCGCCTCGCTCGGCAAGTTTCGCAATGCAGGTCAGGTCTGCGCATCGCCGACGCGTTTCTATGTGCACCAATCAATCTTCGACAAGACCGTGAAGGCGCTCGTCGAGCGGTCGACGGCACTGAAACTCGGCGATCCGCTCGAGCAGAACACCGATCTCGGGCCGCTCACCACGTCGCGCCGCCGCGAAGCGATCGAACGGCTCGTCGACGAAGCGGCAAGCGACGGCGCGCAGATTCTCTGCGGCGGCCGGCGCCCGGCGCAATTCGGCCGAGGCTGGTTCTACGAGCCGACGCTCGTCGCCAACCCGGCGCCGCATATCGGCCTGATGAACGACGAGCCGTTCGGCCCGGTCGGCACGCTCACGCCATTCGCGACCACCGACGAAGTCATCGAGGAAGCCAACCGCCTGCCGTTCGCCCTCGCCGCCTACGTATTCACGCGCTCGATGCGCAATACGCTGGAAACCGCCGAGCGCCTGCAGGCCGGCGTGATCGGCGTGAACACGTTCGTCGCCTCGACGGCGGAAACGCCGTTCGGCGGAGCCAAGGACAGCGGCTTCGGACGGGAAGGCGGCGCGCACGCGATCCGCGACTATCTCGACACCAAATTCATCAACCTGGAACTGGCAGAGGACGAGTCGCGCGACGCCGGCTACGCCACCGCCTGACTGGAAACCACATCATGCAAAGCATAAAGAATCACGCGAAAGCACGCCTGCAAGCGGGCGAACTCGCCCTCGGCATGGGTCTGCGCCAGGCTCGCACCGTCGATATCGCGCAGATCGCGAAGACGAGCGGCTTCGACTGGCTCTTCATCGACATGGAGCACAACTCCATGGACATCGACACCGCCGCGCAAATCTGCGCGGGCGCACTGGTGGGCGGCATCACGCCGATCATCCGCGTGCCGGGTCACGAGCCGTTTCACGCCACGCGCCTGCTCGACACCGGCGCGATGGGCATCGTCGTGCCGCACGTCAGCACGGCGGAGCAGGCTGCGCACGTCGCGAATATGTGCCGCTTTCCGCCCGCGGGAGGCCGCTCGATTCCTGGCATGCTGCCGCAGGTCCGCTTCGAGGCGCTGCCGATCGCCGACGTGGTCCACGCGATCAACGACGAGATTCTCGTCGTCGCGATGATCGAGACGCGCGACGGGCTCGCGAACGTTGAAGCGATCGCGGCGGTGCCCGGCATCGACGTGCTGCTGGTCGGCGCGACCGATCTCGCGGCCGAACTCGGCATCACCGGACAGCTCGGCCATGCGCGTATCGGCGAGGCGATCGACACCGTGTGCGCCGCGTGCGCGCGCCACGGCAAGGTGCCGGGCGTCGGCGGCGTGTACGACGAAGCGCTGATGAGCGCCTATGTGCAAAAGGGCGCGCGCTTCATTCTCAGCGGCTCGGATCTTGCGTTCCTGATGGCGGGAGCCAAAGCGCGCTCCAGCATGTTGCGATCGATCCCGCTTGGGGCGGCAGAAGAGCCGTCCCTGCAACGACAAGCATCCTGAGTCAGCCGGAGGAGATAAAGTGAATCCCGCATATGCAGCAAACCTGGTCAATCGACGCGACCTGAAGCCCTATCTGAGCTCGGACCAGTTCGAATTCCGCGATTCGGTGAATCGCGTGCTTACGCGCCACGCGTCGCCGGAATACATCCGTCACTGCGACGAGGAAAAGCGCTTCCCTCAGGAACTCGTCGATGTCGCCGCCGAGCAGGGCTGGTTCGGCATCACGCTGCCGGAAGAACACGGTGGCATCGGCGGCTATCTCGACATGGCGGCCTACCTCGAGATCGTCGCGTACCACACGATCGCGCTCGCGCGGTTCTGGAACGCGAACGTGAACATGTGCGGCGGCGCGCTCGCACGCTTCGCGCCCGAGCACATCAAGTCCGAGGTCCTGCCGAAGCTCGCCGCTGGCAAGGCGTGGCTCGCGTTCGCGCTGAGCGAGAATGGCTCGGGGTCGGACGCCGCATCGCTCACCACGCACGCCGTGGCCGACGGCGACGACTTCATCATCAACGGTACCAAGATGTGGATCTCGGGCGCCGTTCAGGCCGACTACATCCTGACCGCCGTGCGCACCGACCCGAATGCGAAGAAGCACGACGGCATCAGCCTCTTTCTCGTGCCGAGCGGCTCGAAGGGCCTCTCGATCAATCCGATCGACCTGCTCGGCGGTCACGCGATCCGCACCTGTGAAGTGGTCTATGACGGCGTGCGGGTGTCGAAGGACAGCATCGTCGGCGGACTGCATGTTGGCTGGAAGAAGCTCACGACGGTGCTCTCGAAAGAGCGCATTGCCCTCTCGGCAATGTGCGTCGGCGGCGCGCAGGCGGCGATCGATCTCGCGCGCTGGTATGCGAACGAGCGCAAGCAGTTCGGCCAGTCGATCGTCGATTTCCAGGCCGTGTCGCACATGCTCGCCGACATGCAGACGCGGGTGGATGCGGCCCGCATGCTGGCGTTTCGCGCGGCCAGGCTGCTCGACGAGGGCGAGACGTGCGACGTGGAATCGTCGCAGGCGAAGTACTTTGCGTCCGATACCTACGTGCAGGTCGCGACCGACGGCATTCAGATCATGGGCGCCAACGGCTACTCCGCCGAATACGCGATGCAGCGGCATTTCCGCGAAGCCAAGATGTTCCAGATCTTCGGCGGCACCAATCAAATCCAGCGCAACATCGTTGCACGCGCGCTGAAGTCATAAGCGGAGAGCGAAGGTGACTCTGGTTCAAATATTCGAGACGTTCGGTTTCGACGTCGATCAGGTTCAGGCGGACGTGGTCGTGGTGGGCGGCGGCGGAGCCGCATCGCGGGCGGCGGTGTCGGCGGCGCAGGCGGGCGCGAAGGTGCTCGTGGTGGCGAAGGCGCCGGTCGGGCAGGGCGGCAGCACGGTGCACGGCGCGAGCGAAATCATGAGCATGGGCGCGTCGGGCTATGGCAGCGAGCAGGACAGCCCGAGCATCCACTACGAAGACACGATGCGCCCGGCCGGCGGCTTCATCGATCGCGATCTGGTGCGCGTGCTGGCCGAAGACGCGCCGGCGCGGATCGCCGATCTGATTGCGCTGGGCGTGCCGTTCGATCGCGTACGCACGGAAGACCCTGATGCCGGCTACAAGCTGATTCAGAGCGACTTCGGCAGCTACGCACGCGCGCTCGGCGTGAAGGGCAAGACCGGCAAGGCGTTCGTGGGCGCACTCGCCGACGAGGCGAAGAAGGCCGGTGTCGAGACGCGCCATTCGGTCGCGCTGATCGACTTGCTGCGCGATTCGACCGGGCGTGTCAGCGGCGTAGTCGGCATGGACCTCAACTCACGGCGGCTGCTCGTCGTGTCGGCGGGTGCGGTCGTGCTGGGCACCGGCGGCGCCCACGGCCTGTTCTCGCAACAGGTGTCGACGGCCGAAATGACCGGCGACGGCCAGGCGATCTGCTTTCGACACGGCGCGGAACTCGTCAACATGGAGTTCCATCAGTTCGGTCCGGCGATGGTGCATCCGTACGTGCAGCTCTTCAGCAAGTCGTGCTTCATCCTGCATCCGAAGATGCTCAATCGCGAAGGCCACGAATTTCTCGCCGACTATCTGCCGGCAGGCGTCGCACCTGAAGCCGTCATGGACGAGAAGGTGTTTCCGTTCACCATTTCGAACGAATCGCGCTACATCGATATCGCGATTGCGGCAGAGATCGCGGCTGGACGCGGCACCGAGCGCCGCGCCGTACAGTTCTCCTTCGCGCACATCCCGCCCGAAAAGCTCGCCGCGACCATTCCGAACACGATGCGGTGGATGCGCGCGAAGGGGCTCGACCCGCAGCGCGATCTGCTCGATGTGGGGATCGCGTTCCAGTGCCTGAACGGCGGCGTGCGGATGACCGACACCAACGCGATGTCCACCATCGAGGGCTTGTTCGTGATCGGCGAACTGGCGGGCGGCGTGCGCGGCCCGGACCGGCCGGGCGGCAATTCGCTCGCCGAAGGCCAGGTGTTCGGTCATCGCGCCGGCGTCGGCGCCGCGGCTTTCGCGCGCCAGAGCGCGGCGCCGGGAGCACCCGACGCCGCACCGCTCGCAGCGCGTCTCGAACTTGCGCTCAAACCCAATGCCGGCTTCGACGCGCAGCGCATCGCGACCGGCCTGCGTCACGCGATGCAGACGCATTGCCTCGTCGAAAAGACCGAGATTGGTTTGAAGCAGGCGTTGCAGGTTGCCCGCGAGGCTCGTGAGCAGTTCGAGGCAGGCGGCGCGGCGACGCCGCAAAGCGCGATCGACGCGTTGACCATTGACAACATGGCGACCACCGCCGAACTGATCGTCGAGGCGTGTATCGAGCGGCGCGAATCGCGCAGTAGCCACTACCGCACGGATTGCCCCGAACGCGACGACGCCCGTTTCGGCCACGCGCTGACGATCACGCGCGGCACCGACGATCCGTTCCGCCTGAAGTTCGCTGCGCTGCATTACGCGCACGCCGAACTCCCCGAACAATCGCTTTCCGAGGCAGGCAATCATGGATAAGACCCAAGCTGGCCCATTGTCGGGCTATCGGATTCTCGACCTGACGGTGATGACCGCCGGCCCCGTCGGCACGGTGCTGCTCGCGGACCTCGGCGCCGATGTGATCAAGGTGGAAGAGCCGCGCGCAGGCGACCTGTCGCGCAACCTCGGCAACCAGTTCATCGAAGGCGAGAGCGTGCAGTTCCTGTCGCAGAACAGGAACAAGCGCAGCATGCGGCTCGACCTGAAATCGGAAGAAGGGCGCGACGCGTTTCTGCGCATGGCCGAGCAGGCGGATGTGGTCGTCGAAAACTTCCGGCCGGGGACGGTCGAGCGCCTGGGCATCGGCTACGAGGCAGTCAAGGCGCGCAATCCGAAAATCGTCTACGCGAGCGTGTCGGCGTTTGGGCAGAGCGGGCCGTATGCCGCGTGGCCCGCGAACGATCCGATCGTGCAGGCCGTCGCCGGTCTCATGGACATGACGGGTGAAGCGGGCGGCAATCCGGTGCGGCTCGGTGCTCCGTTGCCCGACTTCGGCGCAGCGGCCTTGCTCGCGTTCGGCATTTCGGCGGCGCTTTTGCATCGCGAGCGGCACGGCGTTGGGCAGCGCATTGATACGTCGCTTCTTTCGGCGGCGCTTTTCAGCACGATTCCCCGCGACGGCGAAACGCTGAGGAGCGGCAAGGCGCCCGAGCGCCTTGGCAGCGGCCATCCGACGATGGTGCCGTATCGCAACTATCAAGGCTCGGACGGCCGCTATTTTTTCGCGGCGTGCTTTACCGAAAAATTCTGGCAGAACCTGTGCCGCGCGCTCGGTCGCGAGGAGTTGCTGACCGACGAGCGCTTTATCGGCAACACCGCGCGAACGGCGAACCGTCATGCGCTCGATACAATCCTGGAGCAGCAGTTCCTGCTGCATACCGCCGACTACTGGGTGGCCCACCTGAGCGCCGCCGATGTGCCGTGCGCGATGGTGCAGGACTACCACACGGCGCTGACCCAGGACCCGCAGATCAAGCACAACGGCGCGGTGGTCGAGATCGAACATCCTCGTGCGGGCACGGTCACGAACATCGCGAGCCCGGTCAATTTCCACGGCAGTCCGGTGGCTTACCGGCGGCCGCCGCCGGTGCTCGGCGAACACACCGCCGAGGTGCTTGCCGAGTTCGGCTTCAGCGTCGACGAGATCGCCGCGCTCGAAGGCAGGCGATCGGCGCAAGTAGCCGAGGCAGGTGCGAGATCATGAAGACGCTGACGGCGGATTATGTGATCGTCGGCGCGGGGACGGCCGGCTGCGTGCTGGCGAACCGGCTGTCGGAAGACCCGAACGTCAGAGTCATCCTGATCGAGGCGGGCGAGCGCGATCGTCATCCGTTCATTCATGTGCCGGCGGGGTTCGTGCGGCTGCTCGACCATCCGACCGTGACCTGGCGCTACCACACGGAAGCGAGCGCCGAGACGGGCGGCCGCGAGATTCTGTTCCCTCGCGGGCGTGGACTCGGCGGATCGAGTGCGATCAACGGGTTGCTGTACGTGCGGCCGTTCGCCGAGGACATCGATAGCTGGGAAGCGGCGGGAGCGAGCGGCTGGAACTTCGCGAATTGCCTGCCGTACTACAGCCGCGCGGAGACGTGGACCGAGGGCCGCAGCGCGCAACGCGGCACCGAAGGTCCAATCCAGGTCAGCCGCGTGAAGAATCCACCGGAGATCTGCGCAGCCGTGGTCGCAGCGGCGCAGCAGGCGGGTCTCGATTTTCTCGACGATCCCAACTCGACGACGCGCGGCCCATCGATCTGGTACTACCAGCAAACGCGTGAAGGGCGTCGTCGGTCGAGCGCGGCGCGCGCCTATCTGCGGCCCGCGATGGCGCGGCCGAACCTCACGGTGCTGACCGGCTTGCAGGTGTCGAAGCTGGAGATGACCGGCACCCACGTGACCGGCGTCAGTGCGACGTCGGGCGCCGGCAATCCGCTCGACATCCGCGCGAAACGCGAGGTGATCATAAGCGCGGGCGTGATCGGCACACCCAAGCTGCTGGAGCTGAGCGGAATCGGCGACCGGGACGTGCTCGAGAATGCCGGCATTCAGACGCGCGTTGCGTCGCCAGGCGTCGGCAGCAATCTGCAGGATCACTACGTAGTGCGACTGGGCTTTCGCGTTCGCGGCGCCGGCACCGCGAACGAACGCTCGCATGGCCTCGCGCTGGCGCGCGAGATGATGCGCTATGTGGTGTCGGGAACCGGCGTGCTGACGTACAGCGCGGCGATCGTCGGTGCCTTCGCGCAGACGCGGTTTGCCGAGCGTCCCGATGTGCAGTACGTGATCGCCCCCGGCAGTTTCGCGGCGGGACGCATCGGCGTGCTTGAGGCCGAGCCGGGCATCTCATGCGGCGTCTGGCAAATGCGGCCCGAGAGTCGCGGACACGTGCATATCCGCAGCAATGATGTGGCGGCTTCCCCGACGATCGCGCCGTCGTATCTGAGTCACGAACTCGACCGAAACACGATGGTGGAAGGGCTCAAGATCGGCCGGAAGATTTTTGCGCAACCGGAGATTGCGCGCTACATCGTCGAGGAGACGGTGCCGGGACGCGCGGCCACCAGTGACGAAGCGCTGCTGCAATACGGGCGCGACAACGGCTCGACCGTTTATCACGCGGTCGGCACTTGCAGGATGGGCGACGACGAAATGAGCGTGGTCGATTCCGAACTCCGCGTGCGCGGAATGACGGGGTTGCGGATCGTGGATGCATCGGTGATGCCGTCGATCACCTCGACCAATACGAATGCGACGGTATTGATGCTCGCGGAACGCGCCGCGCAGATCATTCGCTCGCCGCGCGAGGCGGGCCTGACGAAGGAACGCTCGAAGGAGACTGTATGAAGGTGCTGGTGTGTGTGAAACGCGTGGTCGACTACAACGTGAAGGTCCGGGTGAAGTCGGATGGCACGGGCGTCGACGTTGCGAATGTGAAGATGTCGATGAACCCGTTCGACGAGATCGCGGTAGAAGAAGCGGTGCGGCTGCGCGAAGCGGGCGTGGCGACTGAGGTCGTAGCCGTCTCGTGCGGCGTCACGCAATGTCAGGAGACGCTGCGCACGGCGATGGCGATCGGCGCGGATCGCGCGATTCTCGTTGAATCCACTGACGAATTGCAGCCGCTCGCAGTCGCGAAGATTCTCAAGACGCTGGTCGACAAGGAGCAGCCTGGGCTGATCATCCTCGGCAAGCAGGCCATCGACGACGATTCGAATCAAACCGGTCAGATGCTCGCCGCGTTGGCGGGCCTGCCGCAGGCGACGTTTGCATCGAAGGTCGTTGTGGCCGATGGCAAAGCGACCGTGTCGCGTGAAGTCGATGGCGGATCCGAGACTCTTTCGCTGAAGCTGCCCGCTGTCGTGACCACTGACCTGCGCCTGAACGAGCCGCGCTACGTGACGCTGCCCAACATCATGAAGGCGAAGAAGAAGCCGCTGACAACGGTGAAGCCGGCAGACCTCGGAGTGGATGTCACGCCGCGCCTGAAGACGCTGAAAGTCGTCGAGCCGCCCAAGCGCTCGGCGGGCGTGATGGTGCCGGACGTGAAGACGCTAGTCGAGAAATTGAAGAACGAAGCCAAGGTCCTGTAAGGGAGACAAGCATGACGATTCTGGTAATTGCAGAACACGACAACGCATCGATCAAGGCGGCGACCTTGAACACGATTGCTGCCGCACAAAAGATCGGCGGTGATATTCACGTGCTGGTGGCGGGTTCGAACGCCCAAGCCGCAGCGGATGCGGCCGCGAAAATCGCAGGCGTGAGCAGGATATTACTCGCCGATGCGCCGCAACTGGGCGATGGCCTCGCGGAAAACATCGACGGCACGGTGCTGAGGATCGCGAGAGATTATTCACATGTCCTCGCGCCCGCGACCGCATACGGCAAGAACATTGCGCCGCGTATCGCCGCGCATCTGGACGTCGCGCAGATCAGCGACATCACCGCCGCCGTCAGCGCAGACACATTCGAGCGGCCGATCTACGCCGGCAACGCGATCGCGACGGTGCAATCGAGCGATCCGATCAAGGTCATCACGGTGCGTACAACGGGCTTCGATCCGGTCGCGGCGCAAGGCGGCAGCGCATCGATCGAGAAAATCGAAGCCGCCGCCGAAGCCGGCATTTCGCAGTTCGTGAGCCGTGAACTCACCAGGCTGGACCGTCCCGAGTTGACCTCGGCGACGACCATCGTGTCGGGCGGACGCGGTTTGGGCAACGGCGAGAACTACGCGAAGATTCTGGAACCGCTGGCGGACAAACTCGGCGCGGCACTCGGCGCATCGCGCGCAGCAGTCGATGCGGGCTTCGTACCGAACGATTATCAAGTCGGTCAAACCGGCAAGATCGTCGCACCGCAGCTGTACGTGGCAGTCGGTATTTCGGGCGCGATCCAGCACCTGGCGGGCATGAAGGACTCGAAGATGATCGTCGCGATCAACAAGGACGCGGAAGCACCGATCTTCGGTGTCGCCGACTACGGTCTGGTGGGCGATCTGTTCACGCTCGTGCCGGAACTGGTAAAAGAGGTTGCCTGAACCCGCATTGCCCGATATCGGTCACAAAGGGCCAGCAGCAGACATGCGAACCTGATCTCCATTGAAGCCGATAGCGGCCAGATGAACGCGCCTTGCGGTCACGTCTGTTCACGCGACCATTCCCGCACATTCATTCTTCGTTCATCCGCCGCTGTCCGCTCCAAAACGGATTTGGGCGACCTCGCGCGCCACTCGCACGAAAGCCATCAATGCGGCTGACGGCGGCGAATGATGCCACGCGAGCAAGGTTGCGCTCATCGCGTGCGGTTCCCTGATCATTCGATAGACGACGTTCTCGACTCGCACGCGCTGCACCGAAGCCGGCACAATGGCCACGCCGAAACCCGCACTCACGAGTCCCAGCGACGTATAGACCTGGCCCACTTCCGACAGCGGCGAAGGCGTGAAGCCGCCGAGCGCGCAAAGGCTCGTGATGATCGCATGGTAGTCCGGCGCGAGCGTCTCGATGAAATTGATCACGCGCTGCTCGGAGCAATCGGCGATCGACACCTGGCGCGTCGCCGTCAACGGGCTGTCTTCAGGTAAACCAAGAACGAACGGCTCCTCGAGGATCAACTGCGTTTCGAGCCCCTTCAGATTCGATACCGGACGCACGAACGCCAGATCGATGTCGCCGCGCGCGAGTGCGTTGACCTGCTCGACGACAGGGAACCAGCGCAACTCCACCTCGACGCCGGGAAATCGCTGCTGAAACTCTCTCAGGATCGGTGGCAGCAGCGTGTAAGCCGCGTGCTCGAAAAAGCCGATTGCGAGCCGGCCGATCTCGCCGCGCTGGGCGCGTTGTGAATCGATCACGGCGGAGTCCGCGGCCGCCAGGATCTGACGGGCACGCTCGGCGAACACATGCCCCGCCGCCGACAATTCCACGCGCCTGCCGCTTCTGTCGAAGAGTATGACGCCCAATTCTTCTTCCAGCTCGCGTATCTGCCGGCTAAGCGGTGGCTGAGCGATGTGCAGCCGCGCGGCCGCCTTCGTGAAATTGAGCGTCTCTGCGACGGTCAAGAAGTACCGCAGGTGTCGAAACTCCATATCGGTACCTTTTAGGTATGGATAGCGTACTTATTATATCTTTTACATTCAGGTAGGACGCGCCTACGATGAGTTGAGAAAACACACATCACTCATCAGGATGACATCGGATGAAGCTCACACAGGACCAACTCCGCGCCTATGCGCGCGACGGCTTTCTTATCCTGCCGACCCTCTTTTCGCCGGACGAAGTGCAGGCGATGAAGCACGACTTGCAGCGCATCCAGGATATCGACACGGACCATCTCGTACGCGAGAAGACCGGAGGTATCGCCAAGACGATTTACAGAGTGCATGAGGCAGACGGCCCGACGGCCTCGCCGGTCTTTCGTGCGGCCGCGCGTGCGCCGCGCCTGCTGGAACCGGCACAGCAGCTCCTCGACGATGCGCAACTCTACGTCTATCACACCAAATGCAACTTGAAGACGGCGATCGACGGCTCGGTGTGGCAGTGGCATCAGGACTATGGAACGTGGCGTCGGGACGGCGTCCCGACGCCGGGCATGACAACCGCGCTCGTGATGCTCGATGAGCCGACCGAGATGGGCGGCTGCCTGTACTTCATCCCCGGAAGTCACAAGGAGGGCCATCTCGAACCGGCCTTCGATGAAGCCACCGCCTACAAGTTCTGGGTTGTGCCGAAGACGCAACTGCTGGAAATCATGGAGCGCAGCCCGGAGCCGGTGCCGATCGTCGGGCCGCCCGGAACGGTGGTCTTCTTCGATGCCAACATCCTGCATGCATCGGGGCACAACCTGTCACGACACGACCGCTGGCAGATCTACGTGGTGTACAACCCGGTGGCGAACCGTCCCGCCGACGTCGCCAACCCTCGACCGGACTATGTGCGCTCGACGAACTTTGCGCCGCTGCAATTGGGCAACGACACGATCACCGACGCGGTGCACGCATGAGCGCGGTTCTTCAAAAAGCGGATACGGTGCTGAGCGCGCGTGAGTTGGAGACCTACCGCGACGACGGCTTTCTGACGATGCGCCGCGTGCTTGCAAGCGAACTGTTGCAGCGGCTGAACGATGTGACTGATCGCCTGCGGGAAGAGGCACGCCACCTGACGGCGCGCACGAAGCATGTCGATCTGGCGAAGGGGCATAGCGCAGAGCGTCCGCGAGTTAGACGCATATCAAGCCCGACGGAACTTGATGCGGTCTTCCGCGAGATCGCCTTCGATTCGATCCTTGGCGACATCGCAGCCGAACTGGTCGGCGGCGCAGTGAAGTTCTATCACTCGAAGCTCAATTTCAAGTTGCCGGAGGGCGGCGCCGAGATCGGCTGGCATCAGGACTGGCCAGTGTTTCCGCACACGAACACGAATCTTGTTGCGCTGAGCGTGCCGCTAAATGCATCGCGAGCCGGCAACGGGTGCCTGCGCACCATTGCGGGAAGTCACAAGGGCGGCGCTCGCAGTCATTGGTCCGACGGACAGTACACGTTGAACTGCAATCCCAGCATGACGGACGCTGAACTGGCGCACGCGCTCGACAGCGAACTGGATCCCGGCGATATCGTCGCGCATCACGGGCTGACGGTGCACGGCTCGGGCGTCAATCTCTCCGCCTCGATGCGCAGCACCTACATCATTCAATACGTCGCAGCGGATGCGTTCGCTTACACCGCACCTGTGATTGACAGCGTGCATCGCGGGAAGATGGTGCGCGGCGAACCGCCGAGGTTTGCTCGCGTGGAGGAGGGCTTGATCGAGTTGCCGCCCGACTTCGACAACGGTTATTCAGGCATCTTTACGTTGCAGAACGCGCAGGCTTGATTGCAGGCCAAGAAACCCGCGGGCGTTCGCGCGTTTCCCCTATCGATCTATCGGACTGGCACGGGCTCTACGCCGGCCACGCGCAAGCCGTCGTGCGGCCGGCCAGCACCGTCGAGGTGGCGGCATGCGTGAGCCTGTGTGCCGAGGCTCGTGTTCCGATCGTCACGCGCGACCCATGCGCCGGCAATCCAGTGTGGCGCGTTCATGCTGAGGTTTCCTTGCGAAGAAGAGGGCTGTTCATGTCCGATGCGTTCGAAACCTGATGCAGTTCGTCCGCGATGATTGCGATCAGCGCCTCGGCCGCCGCGCTCAACGGACGTCGCGGGTGACTCACCCGCACGATCTGGCGCACGATGCGCGGCGCGACGATCGGATACGCGCGCAGCCTGCCTCGCCGCACCGCTCGCTCGACGGCGATGCGCGGCAGGATGGTCGCAAAGCGCGTGCTCTCGACGAGTTTCACGATCGTGCTCAACACGTCGATTTCGAAACGCGGCGTGAACAGTACGTCTTCGTGCTGCGCGGCGGTATCGAGCACGCCGCGCAAGCCGTTACGCTTGGTCGGGAGCACGAGTTCGAGTTCGGGCAACTGCGCGAGTTCGATCGCGTGCGGAAGATCGGGACCGTGCACGACACTCGTCGCCAGCACCATTTCTTCATCGAGTAGCGCCTGCGAATCGAGTGACAGGCGCGAGCGCGGCTTGTTGATGATCGCGGCATCCAACTGGCCGCCCGCGACCCAGTCGATGAACGTCGCACTGTAGCCGTCCGCCACCGTGACATCGACCTGCGGATAGCGGGCGTGAAAGCGCGACAGCGAATCCGCGAGGACACTCTCGGTGATCGATGCGATCAGGCCGATCGCGACGTGCCCGGCTACCCCCTCGTCGCGCTGCACGAGCTGTTGCCGCGCGTGCGCGAGATCACGCACGATCGGCAGAAAGAGGCGGTACATCAGTCGTCCGGCGGCTGTCGGCGCCATGCCGTGCGCGCCGCGTTCGAAGAGCTGCTGATGCAGCTCCTCTTCGAGCTTCGCAATCTGCATGCTCAACGCGGGCTGCACGATGCTCAGGCGCTTCGCCGCCCGCGTGACCGAGCCGTCCTCGAAGAGCGCGATGAAGTACTGGATTTGCTTGAGGTCCATATTCGTATGATCTAAACATCATCGAAACTAATGACTGATGGGCATGTTATCAGTCGATGGAAGAATCCGCCTCGGCGGCCGCACCTGGCGATCTCACTGTGGGTCGCCCAAACATTGCTTGTCCATTAGTATCGTTCTGAAAGTCGGGTGTCATCGGGGCTAACACTGATATCAGTATTGATGATCTAACACATCAAAAGATAGTATTAGAACTTATAGGGGGATCTGGCTACGCTTCGTTCCATGTCTCGCTGCGGCTTTTCACTCAAGCAGCGGACAACGACGGAGACGCAGATGAACACACGCGATGCCGCAACGAACGGCACCTTCCCTTTTTCGCGGGCCCCGCAATCCGGCACGCTCACGCTGCGCGACTGGCTCGTGCATCTCGCGAAGACCGGGCGCGTAGCGACGATCGACGAGCCGGTCGCGCTCGAACACGAACTCGCGGCCATCGCCAAACGCCTCGACGGCGCGCAGGCCGCATTCTTCACGAAGCCGGGACGGCACGACGTGCCGGTGGTGAGCGGCTTCATGTCGAAGCGCGCGTGGATCGCCGAAGCGATGGGTATCGAAGAATCGGACCTGCTCGCACACTTTCGCCGCGCGGCCGAAAAGCCGGTCGCGTCGAAGCTTCTGGATCGTGCCGACGCCGCTTGCCAGCAGGTCGTCCATACGAGCGGCATCGATCTGCACGCGCTGCTGCCGATCCCCACGCACAGCGAACATGACAACGGTCCGTACATCACTGCGGGCCTCGTGATCGCCCGCAATCCGCGTACCGGCGTGCAGAACGTGTCGATCAACCGCATCCAGGTGCACGGCCCGGACCGCATGGCGATTCTGCTTCTGCCGCGCCACTTGCATGCGTTTCAGAAGGCAGCCGAGGAAGCCGGCGATGCGCTCGACGTGGCGGTCGCCATCGGCGTCGATCCGCTGACGATGCTCGCCTCGCAAGCCATCACTCCCATCGATCACGACGAGCTGGAAATTGCCGGTGCGCTGCATGGCGCGCCGCTGCCGGTTGCGAAGTGCGTGAC
Source organism: Paraburkholderia sp. IW21 (assembly GCF_041321145.1). Lineage (NCBI taxonomy): Bacteria > Pseudomonadati > Pseudomonadota > Betaproteobacteria > Burkholderiales > Burkholderiaceae > Paraburkholderia > Paraburkholderia sp. IW21. The sequence continues at coordinate 299,806 of NZ_JBGGWA010000011.1, forward strand.
GAACGACGTGCATGTGCCGGCGTTCGCCGAGATCGTGATCGAAGGCCGCATCCTGCCGAACGTGCGCGAGCCGGAAGGTCCGTTCGGCGAATTCCCGAAGTACTACAGCGCGAAGGAAGCGCGCGAGGTGATCGAGGTTACGGCGGTCACGCATCGCAGCGATCCGATCTTTCACACAATTGTGCCGGCCGAGATGGAGCATCTGCTGCTCGGCGCGATTCCGCGCGAAGCGACGCTGCTCGCGCATCTGCAACGCAGCCATCCCGGCGTGAAAGGCGTGCATCTTTCGGTGGGTGGCGTGTGCCGTTATCACTTGTGGGTGCAGTTCGACAAGAAGCGCGAAGGCGAAGCGAAGAACGTGATTCTTTGCGCATTCGGTGCGCATTACGACATCAAGCTGGTGGTCGTCGTCGATACCGATGTGGACGTGCATGATCCGGCCGAAATCGAATGGGCAATCGCCACGCGCTTCCAGGCGGATCGCGATCTCGTCGTGATCGAAGGCGCGCAGGGCTCGCCGCTCGATCCCTCGACGACCGTTGGCCGGCCCGAGGATGCCCCGCCGCATCTGCAGGGCGTGAGCGCGAAGATGGGCCTCGACGCCACGCGTCCGGCAGTCTATCCGGCGCACGTCTTCACGCGCGTGCATATCCCCGGCCAGGACACGGTCGATCTCGACGTGCTCGTCGCAGCGGACAACCACGCGTTCGATGCCTATCTAAGCCGCCATCATGACTGAGCGTATCGTCGTCGGCATCGCGAAATCGCGCGTCGCTGGAGCGGTCTTGCCGACGAATTCGCGAGCCGCAATGAAGGAGCAGAGCAATGAACCAGCGTGAGACGGCCTTCGCCGATATCAATGCACGCGCTGCGGAT
>NZ_JBGGWA010000012.1:0-232667 GCF_041321145.1 Paraburkholderia sp. IW21
GTGCGGATTCCCGTGTGAAAGTAGGTAATCGTCAGGCTCCCCTGCATGGCCAGAAACCCCACCCCTCAAAGGTGGGGTTTCTGCGTTTACGGCAGCCGGAAGCTGTAACGAAAAAAATCCGGGCTGTAGCTTAGTCCGTAACGATGTAAAGCGCTAATCTGTCTGGCATGCGCGGCGTCCATAATCGGCCGCCCTCGTGAGATAACAGCGGTCGCAGCGCGCAAGCGCACTCGGCGTCTCGTCGTGCATTTTTGCTTCAATGCGCAGCGACGTCCTCGTCTCCAAAACGGGTAGTACGAACAGGCGCCACACCATCTGCCGCATCAGTCTTGCCGACTTCCACAAGCAACGCCTCGTCGCGCGCAATCACCTTCGGCAGATGGGTACGCAAAAACTCGACCCACGTCCGCGTCTTCGCGTCAATGAACTTGCGTGACGGATACAGCGCATAAACGTTCGTCTTCTGCAGCGTATATTCGGGCAACACGCGGACTAGCGTCCCATCACGCAATCCAGCGATTACCGCATAGAGCGGCACCATACCGATGCCCATTCCTTCGCGAATCGCGACGATCAGCGATTCCGCGATGTTCACGTGCACAGGTCCGTTCACTTCCATCATCTCGCTGCCATTGGGGCCGTCAAGCACCCATTCGTGGGGCGGAAACGCCGGCGTGTGCAAGATCAGACACTCGTGATGCGCCAGGTCGCTCGGCTGTTGCGGCGCGCCATGCGCACGCACATAGGCAGGCGATGCACACAGGATGCTGAAAGTTGTGCCAAGCGGGAGCGACACGAGCTCCGAATTGGGCAAAGTCGAGGCGGTGATCACCGCGACGTCGGCGCTGCCTTCGAATAGATCAGGCATGCGCTGCGACAACGTCAGCTCGACGGTCACTTCGGGATAAAGCGCGCGGTAGCGCGAGATAGCCGGCAGCACGTAATGTTGGCCGATGCTGGCAAAGCTGTGCATGCGTAACGCGCCGTTAGGACGCTCGTGCGCGCAACTTGCTTCTTCTTCCGCCGTATCAACGTCCGCAAGGATCTGCTGACATCGCTTCAGGTAACGTTCGCCCGCTGTGGTGAGCGCGAGCCGCCGCGTCGAGCGGTTCAGCAAGCGCGTACGCAGATGAGCTTCCAGTTCCGAGACCGCGCGAGACATCGCGCCGGTCGTCGAATTGAGCGACTGCGCGGCGGCGGTGAAACTTCCGGCTTCGACCACGCGCACGAACACTCGCATATTTTGTAACGTATCCATCGATCCTTCTATTTCACGGCTGAAGCCATATTGTCCGCCTGTCCCGCACGCGCATTGTTGTTCGTTCTGGAAGGGACGTTCCGCGCCCGTCGTATTAATGCGCGCAACGCATGCTCCTACAATCGGCGCCTTGCCTGCCGGTGTGCGGAGAGTTCATCGGCGCTTCTGTCAGCGATAAGCGGGGACGCGTTGCATTCTGATGAAACGCCAACATGCGATCAAACCGACGGCGGCTTCCCGCCAGCCGTGGAACGGTATGTTGCCAGCGCTCAGCGTGGCCATTCGCGACTGGGCCAACAGCGACGCTCTGATCTGGCTGCATCTGCTGAAAACCGTTACTGCGGGTCTCCTCGCACTGGGCATTGCGATGCTGCTGGATCTGCCGCAGCCGCGCATCGCGATGACGACAGTGTTTGTGCTGATGCAACCGTTCAGCGGCATGGTGCTCGCCAAGAGTTTCTACCGGATTCTCGGAACCGCCGTGGGCACGGTCGCGGCACTGGTACTCGGCGCGCTGTTCATCCAGCAGCGCGAGCTGTACATGCTCGGCATGATCGGCTGGGTGAGCGCCTGTATCGCTGCAGCGGTCCGGTATCGGCATTTCAGATGGTATGGCTTTGTACTGGCGGGTTACACCGCCGCCCTGATCGGCGTTCCGAATGTCTCGGCGCCACACGACCTGTTTCTGGCGGCGCTCACGCGCGCGGCGGAAGTGGCGCTCGGCATTGTGTGCTCGAGCGCGGTGAGCGCGCTGATCGCACCCCAGCGTTCCAGCCTTGCATTGCGGCGTGCGCTACAAATTCGATATACAAATTTTACTGCCTTCGCCTCCGACGTGCTGGGCCATGGCATCGAGCGTGGCCGGTTCGAGCGGCGCTTCGCGGACCTCGTCGACGAGATCGTCGGTTTCGAAGCGACACGCGCGTTTGCCGCTTTCGAAGATCCGGCCATGCGTTTGCGCAGCCAGCATCTGGGCCGGCTGAACGGCGAATTCATGGACGCGTGCGCGCGACTGCATGCACTGCATCAGCTGCTCAAGCGTCTGCGCGCCAATGGCCCGCGCTGGATGGTCGACGCCATCACCCCGTACTTCCACGAGCTATCGGCGCTGCTGGCGCCAAGCCGCGGCGGGAGCGTCACTGCATCGCACCTGGCAGCCCGTATGCGGCTCTTTCAGGCGAGCTTGCCACGACGTGTGCGCGAAACGAGACGGCCACTGGAAGCCGCGCCCGCTGAATCACTAGCGGACTTCGATACGGCCGCGGAATTGCTGTATCGGTTTGTCGACGAGTGGATCCGTTACTCGGAGACTTACGCGTCTTTGGCGCGGAGCAAGCCCGGAGGCCAGCAGCGCACCGTCGGCCGATACGTAAGTAAGACGAACGGCTTTGTCGTCGCGTTCACGTTCGCCAGATCGGCTGCGGTCATGGCGATAACCAGCTGGTTCTGGATTGCGACCGACTGGCCGAGCGGCGGTCTTGCGTTGATCGGCGCAGCGCTGGCCTGCGCATTGACATCCGCTGCGCCGAACGCGTCGAAGATGGCCGTTCAGATGGCAGTTGGTGCAGTACTGGCGACCATGGCTGGCTACCTTTTCACCTGCTACGTGTATCCCATGATCGACGGCTTTCCCTTGCTTTGCGCGATGCTCGCCCCGGTGCTCGCATTCGGCGCGTTCATCGCGCAAAGCAAGCTCGCGGCGGGATATGGCATCGGCTTTTCGGTGTTCTTCTGCCTGCTCGCCGGGCCGGACAACGTCGTCACGTATTCCCCCGATCTGCTGATCAACAACGGCCTAGCGATCACGGCATCGCTACTGTTGGCGGCGATCGTTTTCGCGGTGGTTTTCCCTGCCGACATGCCGTGGCTCATCGAGAGAACCATGGGTGATTTGCGCGCGCAAGTCGTGTCCGCGTGCAAGGACGACCTGCCAGGGCTCAATCAGCGCTTTCAGTCGAGCACACACGATCTGGCCTCGCAGTTGCGCATGCTGCTGACGCGCCGCTCCCGACGCCGCCGTGATGCCCTTCGCTGGATGCTTGCCACACTCGAAGTCGGTCACGCTGTGATCGATCTACGCAACGAAGCGGCTCGTGCCGACTACGCTGCAGTACTTCATCCACGCTGGAGCAGCAGCCTCAAGCATATCCGGGACGATCTCGCGCAGCTCTTCGCGCGGCCTGAAGCGCGTGGTCTCGAGCGGGCGCTCGTATCCGTGCGCTGTGCTACGTGGATAGCGCAGGACGTGCTGATAACCGTTTATGCCGACCGCAACAGGCGCCACGATCTGCAACGTATCCTGAGTTGCCTGCATTTCATTCGTACAGCGTTGCTCGACAAAGACGCGCCTTTCAACGCGCGTTGACCGATGCGCTTTGGATCGGCTGTTCGCCGCGATTCTTCTGCCAGATGGAAAGATCACTTCCGTTCCGCCCCGTTTATCTGCGTGAGTGGCGGTCATATAGTTTCATCACTGCCACGCAGTCCCCCAAGGGGATTGCCGGAGCGTACCCGGTAAGTACTGGAGAACGAAATGAAAGTGTTGAAGATTGCCCTGATTGCCTGCTCTTTGTTCGCTGCTGGCGCTCATGCACAAACGGCGCCGGTCGCCCCGAAGCAGCAGGTTGCGCAAGCGAATGGACAGCTCGCCAACAGCGTCGCCGCGCAAGCGCGCGTCGCTGCACTGGCGGCCAAAGCCGAAGAGTGCGTCGGCCCTGTGAGCTTCTGCAATATCTACTTTGGCAGCTAAATAGCGCCACGCGTAACACCAGCAGTACCTGCACGACATGTCGCCGGACTTTTGCGTGCGACGAAATGCCTGGCTGCGAAGCCGTCCTAATGAGACGCCGCGGCTGGTGCGACAATCTGGCTACTGAGCGAAGCACACCACAGACGTGCGCACCGGTAGACTGGACTGGTGATATGGAGAGACTCAGTTTCATGTATGAAGACCGGATTCGTTGTGCCGCGCTGCGCGGAAAAATCACTTCAGCCGCTGAGGCGGCGCTTCTGATTCAGGACGGCATGCGCGTCGGCGCCAGCGGCTTTACGCGCGCGGGCGACGCGAAAGCCGTCCCTGTCGCGCTTGCCGAGCGGGTGCGCCACGAAGGCAAGCCGCTGCAAATTACATTGATGACCGGCGCCTCGCTTGGTCATGATGTGGACCGCATGCTCACTGAGGCTCATGTATTGGCGCGCCGCTTGCCGTTTCAAGTGGACAAGACCCTGCGCGATGCGATCAACCGTGGCGAGGTGATGTTCGTCGATCAGCACCTCTCCGAAACGGTCGAGATGCTGCGCGCGAATCAGCTTGGCAAACTCGACGTCGCCATTATCGAAGCCGCCGCGATCACCGAAACCGGCGGCATTGTGCCGACCACCTCGGTCGGCAATTCGGCCAGCTTCGCGATCCTCGCCGACAAGGTCATCGTCGAAATCAATCTTGCCCAGCCGCTCGCTCTGGAAGGGCTGCACGACATCTGGATTCCGGGCCGCAGACCGAACCGCGAACCGCTGCCGATCGTGCGTCCGCAAGACCGCGTTGGCACGCCGGCGATCGAGATCCCGTTCGAAAAAATCGCGGCGATCGTGATCACCGATAAGGCGGACAGCCCGTCCACCGTTCTGCCCGCGGATACCGAAACCGAATTGATCGCCGGTCATCTGATTGAATTTTTCCAGCACGAGGTGTCGCGCGGGCGGATGTCCCGGCACTTGCCGCCGTTGCAGGCCGGCATCGGCACGATTGCCAACGCGGTGTTGGCCGGTTTTGCCGACTCGCCTTTCGAAGCCTTCGAAATTTACTCAGAAGTACTGCAGGATTCCACCTTCGACCTGATGGATGCCGGCAAGGTGACCTTTGCATCAGGTGCGTCGATCACGTTGTCGGCCGCGCGCCAGGTGCAGGTGTTCGGCGAACTCGAACGCTATCGCGATCGCCTGGTGTTGCGTCCGCAAGAGGTCAGCAACCATCCTGAGGTGATTCGCCGGCTCGGTCTGATCGCATTGAATACCGCGTTGGAGTTCGACATTTACGGTAACGTTAATTCCACGCACGTGGGCGGCACACACATGATGAACGGCATCGGCGGCTCGGGAGATTTCGCGCGTAATGCGTCATGCGCGATCTTTGCCACCAAGTCGATGGCCAAGGATGGCCGCATTTCGAGCGTCGTGCCGATGGTGCCGCACTGCGATCACAATGAACACGATGTGGACGTGGTCGTGACGGAACAGGGCCTCGCCGATCTGCGCGGCCTGGCGCCACGAGAACGCGCCACACTGATTGTCGAAAACTGCGCGCATCCGCTCTATCGCGATCTGCTTCGCGACTACTATCGGGACGCCTTGCAATGGGGTGGGCAAACGCCGCATCGATTGGACCAGGCTTTCGCATGGCATACGCGGCTGCGTGATACCGGCTCGATGCTGCCGGCAGTGGAAGCGGGTCTTTAAGCAGTTAAGCCGGCGTCAGGCGGCATTCGCCTCTGACGCCGTAAGGACATCAGGTGCTACGCTCAGGTACCACGCCGGATGAGCCGGATAAGAAACAACAGAATGACCGCGCCGATCACGGCAGTGATGATCGAGCCGATCCAGCCGCCGCCCAGCGAGATATGCAGCACGCCGGCAAGCCAGCCGCCAATGAACGCGCCGACAATCCCGACGATGATGTCGACGATCAGGCCGAAGCCTCCGCCTTTGACAAGCACGCCAGCCAGCCAGCCGGCGATCGCGCCGATGATGAGCCATGCAATGATGCCGTGTTCCATAATCGAGACTCCATGGTTGAGTGTGAAAAATTCACGGTGACAGAGCTTAGTCGAAGGTTATGGGACAGTCCATATTCAGGACGCGGAATTAACATTGTCTAAATCTATTGCCAGCTAAGTGTAGACGATGCGCGCGAATAGGGGGAACTTGCGCATGACGACTCACTCCGGCGAGGGCTCCGCTTCTCTAGCTGTCCAACTCACGCTCGATACACTCTTTTCCATGCTAATGCGGCTTGCCATCTGTTCTAGCTTCGACTGATCTTTCGGATGCAGCTTTAACGTCGCTGTCACGCGAATGCGTCCTGCATCGCCTTCGACGTCTTCGCTCGTGAGACTCTGGAACGACAGTGGCGTCGAATACATCGAGTTGGATACGGCGGTACGGATGTGAATCTCGTCAGCCTCCCTGCACACGATTGTCAGCACGTACTCACGCACCAGGTCGGCGTTCGAAACGGGCGTCGCGTTGATAGTACGGCTGACTTCACGCAGCACCGTATTGGTCAGCAGTACGACTGCGGTGCCGGCGAGCGCCGGGCCGTAATAGCCCGCACCGCACAGTACACCGACCGCCGCCGAGCACCATAAAGTCGCTGCGGTGTTGATCCCCTGAATGGAACCCTTGTCGCGCATGATCACACCGCCGCCGAGAAAGCCGACGCCGGACACGACATACGCGGCAATCTGCGTGATGCCGGCCGTGCCGTTGCCGGTCAGCACGCCGAGCGTAACGAACAGACACGCGCCGCTGGCGACCAGCGTGATGGTGCGTAGGCCGGCGCTGCGCTGGCGCATCTGCCGTTCGAGGCCGATCGCGACGCCGCAGGAGAAGGCGGCAAAGAGCCGCCAGACGAATTCAATTGTCATCGATAAGAAAGGTTAGGGCGCGTATTCGCACAGTGTGAACCCCACGCGTGACAGTGGTGCGTTCCGGATGTGGAACGCGGCTGGGGTCAGGCGTGGCGAGGCACGCGAGCCAGGGCTCGCGACGCAAACTCATGGAGCATGCGCAAGGCATCGAGCCATGCGGCGCTTCATTGGCAGTACGAGGGTATAGCGACGTGCACCGTCAGGCCCGAAGGCAAGACGGCGACAGGAAAAAGGCTGGCGCGGAAATCTTGCCGATCAGGCGATCGGGCGGATCGAAGCTCGACTGGTACTACTGCTACTGTCCAAGATCGTGATTCCGGTTAAATAAACTGGGCGAATTTTAGGCAGCTCTGTAAAGTTAAGTCAAGCCGGGATGAAGGAGGGCGGCGGGATCCGTTTTCGCATGATCGAGGAAATTTCTGCGGCGCACTCGGAATTTTCATTGCATAAATACGGACTCCGAATGTTGACGGTGTTCATCCCGGAAAACACACTGTTGGCACACTTCGAAACACGTCGTGCTGTTTTGGCGCTCAATCCGCGTTTCACTCCTTACGGTTTCGCCCAGGCATTGTTCGGTTGTCCTTGCGCTATGCCAGGCGCATCCGATCCGCACGACATCATCTCTTTTCGCTGTTCACCCCAATTGAGGAATGTATGAAAGATAAAGCTCTTGGCATCATTGCCGGCGCGTTGATTGCTGCCGCTCCGCTCGTGTCGTTTGCCGCTGGTCTGCCCGCGCCGTTTGAAGGCAGCAGCACGCTCCAGGCAGATGGTGTCGTCAAGTACGTGGACCAGGCGAAACATTCGGTGACGGTACTCGATGCGCAGGGCGGCGAAGCTTCGTTCAATATCACCGATACGAGCAATCTGGCGCAGATCAAACAGGGCGGCAAGGTCCACATCCGCATGATGCGCACCGCCATGGTCAGCGTAACGCGTGGTGCTGACGGTCACGGCGCGGCTGCTCAGCCGGTGCAGCAGAACACGGTACAGAACGTGGTTGCCGAAGTTCAGGCTGTCGACCACGCCTCGGGCATCATGGCCTTGAAGGGCCCGAATGGCGCGGTGTTTCATATCCAGGGTCGCGAGCCGGCAAAGGTGGCTAACGTGGCGCCGGGCATGCAAGTGTCGGTGGCATTTGCACCGCAAGTCAGCGTGGCTGTGGCTCCCGCGCAGTAACGCAATTGAACTGAAGCGGCGCGTTAGCGCCAAGGCGCGGTCGTCCTGTCAGGATGTCCGCGCTTTTTTACAGCTCAATCCAATATGACTTGGGACGCCGCTTGATTCGGCGCTCAATTTGATGCCCTTAGTCGGGCTCGCCGGGCACGAGGCGCAATCGCGTGATCTCAGAAGGCGCGCCAAGGCGCTTCGGCGGCCCCCAATAGCCGGTGCCGCGGCTCGTGTAGACCCACAGGCCATTCAGGCGCGCAAGACCGGCCGTGAACGGCTGCTGAAAGCGCACAAAGAAATTCCACGGGAAGAACTGGCCGCCGTGCGTGTGGCCGGACAACTGCAACGTGAAGCCTGCTGCTGCGGCGGCTTCAGCCGAGCGTGGCTGGTGGGCGAGCAGCACTTTGATCAGCACGTCACCAGGCGCGCCGGCGAGCGCCGCAACGGGATCGCTGCGATGTAACGGATCATGGTGACCCGCCGAGTAATCGGTTACGCCGGCAATCACGGCGCGCGCGCCGTCGTGGTCGACGATCACGTGCTCGTTAAGCAGCACGGTCAGTCCCAGACGCCGGAATTCGTCAATCCAGGCGTTCGCGCCGGCGTAGTACTCGTGGTTGCCAGTCACGAGGAACGCGCCATGACGCGCGCTGAGCCGTGACAGCGGCTGCGTGTGCCTGGTCAACTGGGGCACGCTGCCGTCCACTACGTCGCCAGTGACGGCAATCAGATCCGGCTTCAGACGATTCACCGCGTCGACGATCGCATCCACGTAACGGCCTTTGATGGTTGGGCCCACGTGGATATCGCTGATCTGAACGATCGTAAAACCGTCGAGTGCGGCCGGCAAATCGTCGATCGGCACCTCGATCGTGACCACCTTGGCGCGGCGTCGTGCGTTGAACAGGCCGACGAGCGTGGAGAGCAGCGCGAGCAACGGCACCGCCGCCGCGGAGCCGGTACGCCAGTGCGCGATGGCGATGGTGTTCGGCCAGATTGCATCGACGGTCAGCAGCGAAGCGAGAACCAGGTCGCGCACGAATGTCAGGACCAGCAACGACGAGAAGAAGCCCATCGCCAGCAGGCCGACCCACGCGAGCCGGTCGGCGAGCGGTTGCTGCTTGATGGTGCGCGCCAGCATGCCGAGCGGAATCAGAAGGATCGACGACACCAGCCATAACGCGCACAGCCATCGGCCAGCCGTATCGACCGGCATATCGGGAATCAGGCGGAAGCCGACGTAGATATGCAGCAGGATGCCAATCAGGATGATGCGAACAAGAAACGATGAGCGGCGCATAGAGAGGATAGGGGCGGGAAGGGGCCGACTCGAGCGGAGGAACGGCGGCAGCTCGTCAGCCGCAACTGTGAACTGGTAGGCGAGCCGAATCATTCTACCGACATGTGCAACCGCGTGCCGACGGCGCCAAATTCGCTTCGGAGGAAGGCGAACCAGTTCATGCCGGCGACTGCACACCGGTGCGGCATTGCAGCAATCTCCCTTACTGCACGAAGCCCGGGAAAACATTCGCGGCAACCTAATTAAATGGGCTTTGAATTGCGTTTCGCGTGGACTATTCTCAAAGAGAACCGGCTTATATCAGGGCCGTCGCGGCCCAAAGGCGGTTCGTTTTGTGGTCGGCAGAAGGCGAGGCAGGAGACGTATCATGAAACTGCTCAGATCAGGCAATCACGCACCCCACGTCCATCACGTGCATCACGTTGGACACGAAGGCAGTCACGTCATGCTGCCGTTGGTGGGCATATCGTTGATGGCGATCGCTTTGTACTTCGGCGTGCGTGACATCGACTTCTCCGAACTAGGCAAAAGCGCGTTGTTCGATGTGGTGATGGTGTGCGTCGCGCTGGGCATCGCGGGGCTGTTTGGCGTCGTCGGCGCGTGGTTGCGTTCCAATGGCGACGACGCCGAAGAAGGCTTCTGCTTTGTCGGAGCGTTGATCGGCGCAGTGGTGTTCTACGTGGCGCTCTTCAGATAAATGCACCGGCGGCCCAGACCCGTCAGACGATCCGCGCGGCTTCGTCGAAGGAGAAGCGCGGGCTGCGCGGGAACAGTTTCGATGCGTCGCCGTAGCCCAGATTGACCAGGAAGTTCGACTTTACGGTCGTGCCGGCGAAGAAGGCTTCGTCGACCTTGGCGGCGTCGAAGCCCGACATCGCACCCGTGTCCAGACCGAGCGCGCGGGCTGCGAGAATCAGATAGCCGCCTTGCAGCGTCGAATTGCGAAAGGCCGTATCCGCGATCGCCTTATCGTTGCCGGCGAACCAGCTGCGCGCGTCGGCATGCGGAAACAGTTTCGGCAGATGCTCGTAAAACGCCATATCCATCCCGACGATCACCGTGACCGGCGCCGCCATTGTTTTCTCGAGATTGCCCTGCGACAAGGCCGGACGCAGCTTGTCTTTACCTTCAGGCGTTTTCACGTAGACGAAGCGGCCAGGGCTCGAATTGGCCGAAGTCGGGCCGAGCAGCACAAGTTCGGTGAGCTGCTTGAGCGCGGTGTCGTCGACCGCTTTGGGCAGCCAGCCGTTATGCGTGCGCGCTTCGCGAAAGAGCTGATCTAGAGCCTGATCGGAAAGAATCATGGTGGTGGTCCGTTGAAGTAGCAGAGAGAGAAGACAAGATGACAGCGCAAGCCGCAGGCGTGAGCAGCGCTGTTGTTGCCGCCATAATAGCCAAGGTTTTCACTCGAGCACGCGTCGCGTGCGCAATCGCATCCAGGCAATCTCATGGCGGACCTTTTCGACGACCTTCCGGCGCCCGACGTGGACTGGTATCCCGACTGGCTGGCGCCCGCCGTCGCGGCGCACGCTTTAACGCAACTCATCGGCGAAGTCGAATGGCGTCAGGACATGATGGGCACGCCTGCCGGCCGTGTGCCGCTGCCGCGGCTGACTGCCTGGCAGGGCGAGCCGGACGCTGTCTATGTCTACTCCGGTATTCGTAACGTGCCGCAGCCGTGGACCGCCACCGTCGCCGGATTGAGGGTCGCCGCCGAGGCGGCCTGCAACACGCGTTTTAACAGCGTGCTGATCAACCGCTATCGCAGCGGCACCGACAGCATGGGGTGGCACGCCGACCGCGAGCCCGAACTCGGCGCACAGCCGGTGATAGCGTCGATCAGCCTAGGTGTGGCGCGCACTTTCGATTTGCGGCACAACAAGACCGGCGTCGTGCAGTCGTTTTCGCTGAAGGGCGGCAGCCTGCTTGTGATGAAAGGCGACACACAGGCCGACTGGCGGCACCGCGTGCCGAAAGAGCCGCGTGTGGCCGGCGAGCGAATCAATCTGACGTTCCGTTGGGTGACGCCGCGCGCGGCGCTCCGGAGTGCGCTCTAGCCGTTGGCCGTTAGCCGCTTGGGCGCGTGGGCGCTTGGCCCATCAGCCTATCATCCCGAAAGCCCGCTATACCGAAATTGATATCGCCGACGCGAATCATATGATTGGACGGGTAACGCCCTGGACACTACGCTACATCACGATCCACGCACCGAGAGGGCCGCAACGCTGGGCGGGTTCGATGGATCGCCTACACAACAACGATCAGGAGACAGTCATGGCGAATACACGACGCGCCGCATGTCGTGCGTTAGGTGCGCTCGCATTTTGCGCGGGCATCGGTGCGCTGACGCTGGCAACGCCGGGCGCTTATGCGCAAGACAAACAGATCACGCTCGGTTTCGCGCAGGTCGGCGCGGAAAGCGCATGGCGAACTGCCAATACCGAGTCGGTGAAGTCCGCGGCGGCGGACGCGAAGATCAAACTCAAATTCTCCGACGCCCAGCAAAAGCAGGAAAACCAGATCAAGGCGATCCGCTCCTACATTGCGCAGAAAGTCGACGTGATCGCGTTTTCGCCGGTGGTCGAATCCGGCTGGGAGCCAGTGCTACGTGAGGCCAAAGCCGCGAAGATTCCGGTGATTCTGACCGACCGCAACATCGACGTGAAGGACACCTCTTTGTACGTCACGATGATCGGCTCGGACTTCATGGAAGAGGGACGGCGCGGTGGGCATTGGCTCGCAGATCACTATAAAAATGACCCAGGTCCCGTCAACATCGCCGAACTGCAGGGAACGGTCGGCTCGGCGCCCGCCAACGACCGGCATTCAGGCCTGATCGAAGTGATCAAGAGCGATCCCAAATTCAAGATAATCGCGTCGCAAAGCGGCGACTTCACGCTTGCCGGCGGCAAGCAGGTGATGGAAGCGTTTATAAAAACTTATGGAAATAAAATAAATGTAGTTTATGCGCATAACGACGATATGGCGCTCGGCGCCATCCAGGCAATGGAAGAGGCCGGCATGCATCCGGGCAAGGACATCACCGTCGTCTCGTTCGATGCGACCAAGGGCGGCTTCCAGGCGATGGCCGCGGGCAAGATGAACGTCGATGTGGAATGCAGCCCGCTGCTGGGGCCGCAACTGATGTCGGCGGTCAAGGACGTGGTGGCAGGCAAGCCGCTGCCCAAGCGCATCCTGACGGAAGAGACCGTGTTCCCGATGAGCGTCGCGGCGCAGACTCTGCCGACACGCAAGTACTGATGCGAAGTACGCGAGATAATTAATTAGCGATCCCTACGATAGGCGCAGCACGCAAGCGAAGTACGGACAGATCGCAGGATTTCTCCAGTGGTGCTTGACCGCCCGGCTGCTTCGGCCGCGGGCGGTCTCTTTTCAGTTGAGCCGGGCTGAACCCGCCCGAGCCAACGCACAGCCGATCGAGCGAGGTCTATGACGCATCCCGCTTCCGAACCGAATCCGCCGGCCATCGGCACCCGTAGCGCCATCTCAGCCAACGCTCGCGCAGTCGTCGCCTCGAACGCACTCGCGCCCATTCTGGCCACCGCGGGCGTCAGCAAAACGTTTCCGGGCGTGCAAGCGCTACAACGGGTCGACTTCCGCCTGTTCCCCGGCGAGATCCACACGCTGATGGGGCAGAATGGCGCCGGCAAATCCACCTTGATCAACGTGCTGACCGGCGTGGTCGCGCCTGACACCGGCACGATCCGCCTCGGTGGCGAGATCGTGGCGTTCGCTTCGCCACAGGAGGCCGAGGCGGCCGGCGTACGCACGCTGTATCAGGAAGTAAACCTATGCCCGAATCTCTCGGTGGCGGAGAACATCTTTGCGGGCAGGCAGCCGAAACGCTTTGGCGCGATCGACTGGCCCGATATCAAGCGGCGTGCGCAGGCCGCGCTTGCGCGTCTCGACGTGACACTCGACGTCACCCGATCGCTTGATGCCTATCCGATCGCCGTTCAGCAGATGGTGGCGATTGCCAGAGCGCTGTCCGTCGATGCGCGCGTGTTGATCCTCGATGAGCCAACCTCGAGCCTCGACGACAGCGAAGTCGCCCAGCTTTTCAAAATACTTCGGCATCTTAAGAAGTCTGGAATGGCAATTCTGTTCGTCACGCATTTTATCGAGCAGACCTATGCCATCTCCGATCGCATCACGGTAATGCGCAATGGCGAGCGTGAAGGCGAGTATCTCGCACGCGATCTGCCGGCCGATCAACTGGTCGCGAGGATGGTTGGTCACGAGCGCATGAGCGCGCGGTTGCGCGAAGCGGCACATGACGGGCACGCTGTCCATGAAGCGCCGCAGAGCAAGCAATCGGTTCAGCCCTTCGTCGAACTGCGCGGCGTCGGACGGCGAGGCACGATGCAGCCGATCGACCTCGACATGCAGCCGGGCCAGATCCTGGGCCTGGCCGGTCTGCTCGGCTCAGGCCGCACGGAGACCGCGCGGCTGTTGTTCGGGGCGGATCGCGCCGACAGCGGGACCATCCTGATTGAAGGGCGGCCCGTGCGGCTGCGTTCGCCGCGGGACGCAGTGCGTCACGGCATTGGTTATTGCGCCGAGGACCGCAAAAAGGAAGGCATCGTCGCCGAACTGTCGATCCGCGAGAACATCCTGCTGGCGTTGCAGGCGAGGCGCGGCTGGTGGCGCAAGATCAGCCGGCATCGCGCGCATGAACTCGCGGACATGTGGATAGACCGCCTCGGTATCAAGGCGACGGATGCCGAACAGCCGATCGGGCTGCTCTCCGGCGGCAACCAGCAGAAAGCGCTGCTGGCGCGCTGGCTTGCCACGGACCCCAAGCTGCTGATTCTCGATGAACCCACCCGCGGCATCGACGTGGCTGCCAAGTTCGACATCATGGACCGCTTGCTGGCGCTGTGCGCGAACGGTCTGAGCATCTTGTTCATTTCGTCCGAGATTAGCGAGGTGCTGCGCGTGAGCCATCGCGTGGCGGTGCTGCGCGACCGCCGCAAGATCGCTGAAGTGGCCGGCAACGCTTCGAATGAAGACAACATCTATCGACTCATTGCGGGGAGCGGCGAATGAAGCGATCGAACTGGTTCGTGCGCGATGGCGCGGAGCGTCCGTTGCTCTGGCCATGTGTCACGCTGATGCTGTTGTGCGGCCTGAACCTGTGGGTGAATCCGCATTTTCTTTCTTTACGGATGCTCGACGGCCACCTGTTCGGCGCGCCGATCGACGTATTGAACCGCGCGGCGCCGTTGGCGCTGGTCGCGACCGGCATGACGCTCGCGATCGCGACACGCGGCATCGATATATCGGTCGGCGCGGTGGTGGCGATTGCCGGCGCCGCCGCAGCCACGATACTGGCGACGCAACCCGTGCCGAGTGCCGGATTGATCTCACAGGCGCTGATGGCGGCGTTGGTCGTCGGCATGGCGAGTGGAATGTGGAACGGGTTGCTGGTGTCGTTCGTCGGCATGCAACCGATCATCGCGACGTTGATCCTGATGGTCGCCGGCCGTGGCGTTGCGCAATTGCTGACGGCGGGGCAGATCATTCCGATCGGCGCACCGGGCTATCTGTTCCTCGGCGGCGGGTATTGGCTGGGCGTGCCGTGCTCGGTGTGGATCGCGAGCGTTGCGGTGCTGGCCACTGCCTTGCTGGTCGAAGGCACCGCGCTCGGGCTGTTCATCCGCGCGATCGGCGTGAATCCGGTCGCGACGCGCCTCGTCGGCCTGCGCTCGAAAGCGCTCGTATTCGCGGTGTATGGTTTCTCGGGATTGACCGCAGCGATGGCAGGCATCCTCATCAGTTCGAATGTGCGCAGCGCCGACGGCAACAACGCCGGCCTGCTGCTCGAACTCGACGCGATTCTGGCTGTGACGCTCGGCGGCACATCGCTGCTCGGCGGCCGTTTCAGTCTCACCGGCACGATGCTGGGTGCGCTGATCATCCAGACGCTGACCTACACGACCTATTCGATCGGCGTGCCGCCGGAGGCGACGCTCGTCGTCAAGGCGGCCGTGGTGCTCGCGGTGAGTGTGATCCAGTCGCCGTCGGCCCGGGCGCTCGCCCTGTCGTTCTTCACGCAGCGCGGGGTGGCCCGATGAGGCGACTTCTCGAAGTCTGGGCCCGTATCGTCGATCCGCGCACGCTGCCGATCGTCGTCACCATCCTGCTGTTTTGCGCGCTGTTCGGTTTCGGCTCGGTGATGTACACCGGCTTTTTCTCGTGGCAGGTGCTGCTCGATCTGCTGGTCGACAACGCGTTCCTGCTGATTGTCGCAATTGGCATGACGTTTGTGATCGTGTCGGGTGGGATCGACCTGTCGGTGGGGTCGGTGGTGGCGCTGACCACGATCGTCGAAGCGGTGCTGTCCGAGCACATGCATCTGCCGGTCTGGTTGATCGTGCCGATCGTGTTGTTGATGGGCACCGTGTTCGGCGCCGTGCAGGGCGCGCTGATTCACTTCTTCCGTTTGCAGGCGTTCATCGTCACGCTGGCCGGCATGTTCTTCGCGCGCGGCTTGTGCTTTCTGATCACGACGCAGTCGATCACGATCACCGATCCAACGTTTCAGAAGATTTCGGCGTTTCGCCTCGACATCGGCGTCGGTTCGGTCACAGCCAACGTGCTGATCGCTTTCGTCACGCTCGTCGCGGCGATCTATGTAGCGCATTTCACGCGCTTTGGCCGCAACGTGTATGCGGTCGGCGGCAATGCGCGCTCGGCGTTGCTGATGGGCTTGCCGGTTGCGCGTACGCGCATCGGCGTGTATGCCCTGAGCGGTTTCTGTTCGGCGCTAGGCGGTGCGGTGTTCACGTTTTATGTGCTGTCGGGCTATGGCCTGCAAGGGCAGGGCATGGAACTCGACGCGATCGCGGCGACAGTGATCGGCGGAACCTTGCTGACGGGCGGCGTCGGCTACGTGATCGGTTCGCTGTTCGGCGTCGGCATTCTCGGCACCATCCAGACGCTGATTACCTTCGACGGCACGCTGAGTTCGTGGTGGACCCGCATTGTGATCGGCGCGCTGTTGTGTGCGTTCTGCCTGCTGCAACGGCTGATCGAGCGGCATGCGAAATCGGTGCAGCGGCCGGGTGGCACCGGCGCGGTCGTGACGCCAGGCCGTAAGCGCGGCTGCGGCAATGCAGCCGCGGCGTCCGATTCACATGCGATCGGACGCGCGCCGGAACAGGCCTTGTAGGACAAGCGCCGAGCTCACCGCCTTTGGTTTCCGGCAACGTCAGCGCGGCCGTAAGGCGGGCGTAAAAGCGCAACAAATACGTCATTCGTCCTATGCCATTTGCCGTGCTACAATGTACTAACATTGTGTTTACTTTCCAGGTTCAACCGCTTAGGATTCCAGTTCAGGTGCAGCCATGAAAACGACTATCCGCAGAATGGGTAACTCCCATGGCGTACTGATTCCGAAACCGATCTTGACCCAACTTGGGCTGGAGGATGAAGTGGATATGCAAGTGGAAGGAAACACGCTCGTAATACGGCGTCCGCAGAAAAAGGCGCGTGTGGGATGGGCCGATGCAAGCCGTTCGTTGGCGGCGTCCAAAGACGACGCGCTGGTCATGGGTGAATTTCCCAATGCCGATGACGCGGAGCTCGAGTGGTAGCGCGCGGCGAAGTCTGGCTCGTCGCGCTGGACCCCACCGTTGGCAGCGAGATTCAGAAAACGCGTCCTTGCGTTGTTGTTTCGCCGCCCGAATTGCACGATCACCTGCGCACGGTGATCGTCGCGCCGATGACCACTGCCGGCCGTGCAGCACCTTTTCGCGTTCCGCTCACTTTCTTGCGCAAGAAGGGTTTGATCCTGCTCGACCAGATTCGCACGGTAGACAAGACGCGGCTTGTGAAGCGCGCCGGCTCGGTGTCGGATACGGCACTGTCGAATGCGTTGTCTACGCTGCAGGAAATCTTCGTCGAGTGAAGATGATGCGTGCGTCGGCCGACTGGCGGCGTAGTTCGCTCAGTCTGTCTCGAGGCGCCGTCGGGTAGTCGCCACGAGTCTGTCGAACGAAAAGCTGCTCGCGGCAAACGCGGTGGTGTCCGGAAAGTTCTCGCGAGCAATGTCCGTTAGTACCTGGCCCGGTGGCGCTTCGATCAGTACGTGTGCGCCCATTTCCTGCATGACTGTAAGCGCATCGTACCAACGCACGGTGTAGCACATATTGGTCGCGAGATCGTCGCGAATAGCTTGAGCCGTGTACAAAGGCCGGCCGCCGCGATTGCCGATGTAGATGCTTTGGGGCGCATGAAAAGGCACATCCTGCGCGTACGCAACCAGTTCGTCTGTTGCATGCGCAAGCAGTTCGCAATGCGACGGCACGCTTACGGCGAGGCGAGTGGCCTTGCGAGCACCTGCCGCTAGTGCGCGCTCTATAAATGTGTCCAGCGCGGCGTTCGCACCCGCCATGACGATCTGACGTGGCGCATTCACATTGCCGATATAGACGTGCTGCTCGCCCGCATCAGCGTGTTGCGCGGCAAGCGTTTCCAGTTGGTGTTCAGTCAGCCCCGACACAGCCGCGAGACCGTAGCCCGACGGGTACGCCGTCTCCATTAGCTCGGCACGCTTACGAACCATCTTTAATGCGTCGCCAAACCGAACCGCGCCACAACTGATCGCCGCGGCATACGCCCCCACCGACAAACCCGCACTGATCTCAGGCGTGAGTCGTTCCTCGGCAAGTGCGCGTGTGATGGCCGCGCCCGCGACGGTCAGGCCGATCTGCACAGCGACGGTGGAGTGCAGCGCGTGGGGGGTGTCGAGTGTCAGGACATCGATGCCGAGTACCTGAGACGCTTCTTCGAGCGTGTCGCGCACGGCCTGGTGCTCCGGCAGACGGTGCAGGAAACCGTCTGTTTGCGCGCCTTGACCAGGAAACAGAAGGGCCAGCATCAGGCATCGCCGTGAGCGGGCGCCCACGGATCGGCAATCAACTGCGGGCCGCGAGCGTGGCGCGCCATCACGCGTGCTTTGCCCGCTGCCCATTCAGCCAGCGCAACGCCGCCTGCGGGCGTTTCCAGTTGCGCGTCCACACGAATGCCGACGCGTTGCGCGAGCGCCTGCAGAGGGTTCAGCAACTGAAGGGCGGTATCGCGCGAGAGTTTTTGCGGCGTGCGAATCAGCAGGTCGAGATCGCTCGCCGCAGTGACCGTGGGCACCTGTGTTGCCAGTTCGAAGCCTGCGCTGCCGGTCGGTCCCCAAACGAATCCACTCAACGCGCCGGATGTGTCGCGTTGCAATTCAGCCAGTCCCACGAAAGCGGGCAATGCGTTGCGCTCCGCAAGAGGGTTGCGTCGCGCTAAAGCGTCTGGCGGCGTAGCGGTCTCGATGTCGTCTACATGCACCCACGTGCCGTAGCGTTGCGCTCGCTCCATACCGCGCAGGCCGATCGCAACGAAGCCTTCGGCGGCCAGCGCGCGTCTCACAACCGCATACGGCGCGCGTTCGAAAGCGTCGCGAACCCATGCCGGTTCCCCGTCGAACTGCGGCAAGCAGTGCAAGCGCAGCAGATCATGCGGCCGCCACCGCGCATCGCACGACAACGCGTGATCGGCTGCAAACGGCGGCGCTGCGCAGACCTGCATCACGCGGCATCCCATTGTTCGGCGAGGCGCCGCCGCACTTCGATCGACGCCGCACGGTTCTCTCGAGCCGCCGCCGATTCCAGACGATGCGACAGATCGCGGCGACCGTCGCGCGCGCTACGGATCTGCTCGGCCAACACCTGACACACGTGCTCGATTTGCGCGGCATCCGGCGCATCCGCATCGACGCCTTCGATCAACTGGTCGAGCAGGCCGAGTTTGGCGAACGACGCCATCGAGTACGACATCGGCACGATGGTTTCGCCGAGCGCGTCGAGGGCTTCGACGGTGCGCCGCGTGACGCGTGCCGCCGCTTCCTTGCCCATTGCATGGACCATCGTGCCGGGCGCGTCGAGCGCGACGATCCGGTTGGCCTGATAGCCGTGCGCGAGGAAGGCGCCCGACATGGCCGGTCCGACGATCAGCGCGATCACCGGATGCCCGGCGTCACGCGCCGATGCGTACGCATCGACCGCCGCAGCGCAGGCGAGGTGAATGCCGAGCATCTCTTCACGAAAGCCATAGGCCTGACTTTTCACATCGACGATCGCGACGATCGGGCGAGGCGTGCCGCTCGTTTCGTCCTGGGCGATGGCCTCGCGTACAGCGCGTGCAAGCTGCCAGCCTTGCTCGAGACCGACGACGTTATCGGTCGCGCGCGGAAAGCGGTTGTCGGGATCGGGAACCACCGCGATGAAACGCGCGATCTCGTCGCCGAGCGGTGCATCGCCGCTCCATACGGGCGCCTTGCCGGATGGTTCACCGGCCAGCGCATGGAACCAGCGCGCGCCGCGGCTGAGGTGGGTGTCGCTCATACCTGCTCCTTACCGGGGACATGCGGGTTATACACGTCACGCATCGTTTCCGGCGTGACGCGGGCCGGGTCGATTTGCGCGAGGCGGTGCAGAAACGCGTCGACCTGTGCGCTGCGGTGCGCATCCGGCCGTCCTTGCGTGAATGCTGAGCGCACTGCGGCGTGCACTGCGTTAGCGTCGTCGTCGACCAACCGGTCGGCGAGTGCGGTCGCCGCTCGTTGCTCGCCGCCGATCAATTGCCACACGCGGCGCCTATCGCTCGCATCGAGTTCTTCGATGCCGGCTTCCTGTTCGATCACTTCGGGGCCGTTCATGCCGAGCCGCCCTTGCTTCGTCATGACCAGATACGAGCACAGCGCCGCCGCCAGCGACATGCCGCCGAAGCAGCCGACCATCCCCGCGATCACGCCGACCACCGGCACATGCCGGCGCAACGCGACGATCGCGGCCTGAATCTCGGCGATCACCGCAAGACCGAGATTGGCTTCCTGAAGCCGCACGCCACCGGTTTCGAACAGCACGACAGGGCGCACGATCTTGCCGCGTTCGCAGTCGCGCAGCGCCATTTCGAGTGCCGCGGCGATCTTGCTGCCCGACACTTCGCCGATGCTGCCGCCCTGGAACGCGGACTCGATCGCGGCGACCACGGCAGGCTCGCCGTCGATGGTGCCGCGCGCGATCACGCAGCCGTCATCCGCCTGGCAGACGACGCCTTGCAGCGGCAGCCACGGGGACTCGATCTTGTCGAACGGTCCGAGCAGTTCGCGGAAGGTGCCCGGGTCCAGCAGCGTACGGGCGCGCTCACGTGCGGGCAGTTCGATGAAACTCTCGCGCAGCATCGGCGCGGGACGGGTGGTAGCGACGGTATTCATGCGTCGTCTCCTTGTTCCGCCGCTTCAATGGCCTCCGCGAGCCGCAGCGCCACGACGCCGGGTGTCGCGCCGAAGTCGTTGATTTCGATTTGTGCTGCGCCATCGTAGCGGGTGAAGAAGCGGTC
Organism: Paraburkholderia sp. IW21; assembly: GCF_041321145.1. Lineage (NCBI taxonomy): Bacteria > Pseudomonadati > Pseudomonadota > Betaproteobacteria > Burkholderiales > Burkholderiaceae > Paraburkholderia > Paraburkholderia sp. IW21. Next base: position 20,786 of record NZ_JBGGWA010000012.1, read on the forward strand.
GAGCACGCTTTTCCAGATGTGACTGTAGCCGTCGACGCTGGTGCGCACGACCACGTGCGCGGTCAGCGCGCTGGCGTTATCGGCCGGTGACAGCAGCACTTCCAGATCGCCCGAACCGACCACGCCGACGTGCGCGCGGGTCGTGACAGCGCGTTGCGCCGGATAGTCGAAGGTCAGATGTTCCATAAGACTGAACTCCCGCCAGCGTCGTGATGCGCCAGCTTGTCGAGAAAGAGGGTGGCGGCGAGCAGATCGGCTGCGCCGCCAGGCGAGGCATTGAGCGACAGCAATTCGTGTTCGAGCGCGGCGAGGGCGGCGTGCCCGTCCGGCGTGGAACTCCCGCCGGCTTCCAGCACGCGGCGCGCGCCTTGTTGAGCGGCGTGCAAACCGGGCAAACCCGCGCGATGCAATAGACAGGTGTCGTCGAGCGAAACCATGATCGAGAGCAGGGCGTCGATGCGCGCGGCGTTTTCGTCGACTCGGCCGGCTCGCGCTGCGAGCAACGCGGGCAGGCCGATACCGATGACATGCGGGAAACCGTCTTGCGCTTCGCGGCGCGCGCCACCCACCTGGTAACGCTGCCGCGCGCGTTCGCCGTGGCTATCGGAGGACGCGGCGAAGCGGTCCGGGAAGCAGGCAATCTGGGCAGCGAGTGTAGAGACGTGCGACGCGCTCAGACGCGCGGCGCCATTCGGTATCGACGCACCCGCCACCAGCAAGCCGACGATCCAGATCGCGCCGCGATGCGCGTTGCTGCCGCCGGTGGCGTGCAGCATGTCCTGCTCACCGGCGCGGCCAATTTGCGCGAGTTCGGCACGTAACAGCGCGGAGGGTTCACCTCGCCGCCGCGCCGCGCGCGCGAGCGCCGCGAACGTCGGCTCGAGCGCATGTGCCGAGCGCAGCATGGTGGCGAGATCGAGGTCGCGATGCGCACCGCTGCCGCGGCGGTCGACCAACGCGGGTTTCGGCGTGAGTTGCGCTTCTTCGATCAGCGCGGTCACGGCGTAGCGCGCGAGCTGCGCATCGGACAGTCCTGTCTGCCCCACCACCGCAGCGCGGTTTGCCGTGCGCGCCCCATGCACCGCCGTGCCTGGGTGGCGCGCGGGCGCAACGGGCCAGCGCAGGGCGGCGAGTTCATCTTCCATCTTCTGCTGCGGTGCGCCTTCGACCGCGGGTTCGAGCAAAGCGTCGCGCGAGCCCATCGTCACCAGCTCCTGAAGCGCGCCGGCGGCGCGTACAAGCCGCCCGACCACGTCACCAGATCGTCGATGCTGCGTGCGGCCAGCAACGAACGCTTCGCTTCGCCGCGTCGAATGCCGAGATCTTCCGGATACGCGACGATGCCGCGGCGGCGCAACTCGGCCGTCTTCTCCGGCTTGGCGCGCAGCCCGATCGGCGTCACGCCGGCCACGGCGGCCAGCGCCGCGCGCCGTTCCTCGATGCCTTCGGCTTTGTGCAGGTGCGCGATACCCTCTTCGGTGACGACGTGGCTCACGTCGTCGCCATAGATCATCACGGGGGCGATCGGCATGCCGCTTTTCGCGCCGACCGCGACCGCATCGAGTTCATCGACGAAGGTCGGCTCGCCGCCTTTCTTGTACGTCTCGACCAATTGCACGACCAGCTTGTGTCCGCGCGAAACCGGCCCTTGATCCTTCAGCAGCTTGAGCCACGCCTCGCTCGAATGACGCCGGCCACGCGGATCGTGGCCCATGTTCGGCGCACCGCCGAAGCCGGCAAGACGGCCACGCGTCACCGTCGATGAATTCGCGTCCGCGTCGATCTGCAAGGTCGAACCGATAAACAGATCGACGCCGTACTGGCCGGCCAACTGGCACAGCACGCGATTCGAGCGGAGGCTGCCGTCGTTGCCGGTGAAAAACACGTCGGGGCGCGCTTCGATATACGCTTCCATGCCGACTTCGCTGCCGAAGCAATGGATGCTGTCGACCCAGCCCGATTCGATCGCCGGGATCATCGTGGGATGCGGATTGAGCGTCCAGTTGCGGCAGATTTTGCCCTTCAGGCCAAGTGATTCGCCGTAGGTGGGCAAGAGCAGTTCGATCGCCGCGGTATCGAAACCGATGCCGTGATTCAGCGACGTCACGCCATACGGTTCATAGATGCCGCGAATCACCATCATCGCGGTGAGCACCTGCAAGTCGCCGATATGACGCGGGTCGCGCGTGAACAAAGGCTCGACAGCGAAGGGCCTATCCGCCTGCACGACCACGTCGACCCACGAACCGGGGATATCCACGCGCGGCAGTTCATCGACGATCTCGTTGACCTGCACGATCACGATGCCGTGCCGGAACGCGGCGGCTTCGGCGATGGTGGGCGTGTCCTCGGTGTTCGGGCCGGTGTACAGATTGCCGTGACGGTCGGCCTTCTCCGCGCACAGCAGCGCGACGTGCGGCGTCAGATCGACGAACATCCGCGCGTACAACTCGACGTACGTGTAGATCGCGCCGATTTCCAGATGACCGTCTTCGAGCAATTGCGCGACGCGCAAACTCTGCGGCCCCGCGAACGAGAAATCGACCTTGTGCGCGATACCGCGCTCGAACAGCGTCAGATGCTCAGGCCGGCCGATGCTCGAAATCAGCAGATGCACGTCGTGAATTTTTTGCGGATCGACTTTGGCGAGCGAGCGCGACAGGAAGTCGGCCTGCTTCTGGTTGTCGCCTTCGAGCGCGACGCGGTCGCCAGGTCGAATCAGCGTTTCGAGCGCATCGACGATGCGGTGGGTCGGCAGGACGCCGTCTTCCAGCCACGGTGCAATGGCCGCGAGGCGACGGTTCTTCTCGTCGCGGCGCGTGGTCCATGAACGTGGGGCGGGTGACGCTTCGGCGGGTCGGTTCATCGGCGGATTCAGCTCCCGGTGGTGATGCGCGCGCGTCTGGCGCGCGGCTTGGGTTGATTCGCAAGCGCGGCTTCGGCCTGCGCGCGGTCAGTGAGGAAATGATGGAGCAGGTCGCCGGTGCCGAGCAGATGCGCGACGACCAGCGCCTGTGCCGCTGGAATATCGCGGCGTTGCACGGCGTCCAGCAAGGCGGCGTGTTCTTCGTCGGATTCGCCTTTGTACGACGGCAAGCCGAACTTCAGCCGCAAATACCGTTCGCCACGCCGATGCAGCGTGCCGATCATGTCCTCGAGTTGCGGACGGGCGGCAGGCGCATACAGGCTCATATGAAACGCGACATTGCGCGCGACATACAGAGACGGGTCCGCCTCGCGTTCGGCGGCGCGGCACAGGCTGGCGGATTCGCGCAGCGTGACGGCGGTGTGATTCGGAATCGCGAGGCCGATGGCGAGGCTCTCCAGCGCGGAGCGAATCTCGTAGATTTCGCGGGCTTCATCCGCCGATAAAGGCGCGACGGTCGCGCCTTTATGCACGGCGGCCTTGGCCCAGCCCTCGCTTTCGAGCTGCCGCAAAGCCTCGCGCACGGGAATTGCGCTGACCGAGAAATGCCGCGCGATCGCGTCCTGCCGCAGCGGCGCGCCAGGCGCCAGCGTGCCGTCGACGATCGCCGCGCGCAGCGCCTCCGCGATCACGTGGGACGTGCTCTCACGCGGCGCCGCCGCGGGGAGAAGCGGGCTGCGCGCCGGGGCGTCCAGGGGAAAACCATCTGTTGCGTCGCTCATAGGATCAAATATTATATATAAAAAGATGCGTTTTACAGGCGGGCAAACCCGGAAAGTTTTCCACCATTGCCGGCCGCCTGCGGTGTCTCTCATGGTTATACGAGGCACATCGCTCAAGTATCAAGCGCGCGATCTCGTCGTTCCCTTTTATGTACGCCACGTACGCCAACCGCAGGGCCGGAGGAGCATGATGAATTCACTAACCGACCGCACGTCGGTCGTGCGGCGCCGCACGCCGCTCAATCGTTCGCAGATCGCAGGTTTTTGGGGAGCGTGGGCCGGCTGGACGCTCGACGGGATGGACTCGTTCATCTACGCGCTCGTGTTGACGCCGGCCTTGACTGAGCTGTTGCCGCGTTCGGGCTACGCGGCGACGCCCGCGAATGTCGGCCTCGCCGGCTCGATTCTGTTCGCGCTGTTCCTGGTCGGCTGGGGGCTGTCGTTCATCTGGGGGCCGCTTGCCGACCGCTTCGGCCGTACCAAGGTGCTGGCCGGCACGATCTTCACGTTCGCCATTTTCACGGGACTTGCCGCAACCTCGCACAACGTGTGGGAGCTCGCCATCTATCGTTTCATTGCCGGGGTGGGGATCGGCGGCGAGTGGGCCTTGGCGGGAACGTACGTCGCCGAAGCGTGGCCGGAAGATCGCCGCAAGATGGGCGCGGGTTATCTGCAAACAGGCTATTACGCCGGGTTCTTCCTCGCTGCCGCGCTCAATTACACGATCGGCGTGCATTACGGCTGGCGCGCGATGTTCCTGACCGGCGCGGTGCCGGTGGTGGTCGCGATTCTGGTGTTGCTGCGCGTGAAGGAGTCGGAGAAGTGGCAGAAGGCGGAAGCGGGCACCGTGCACGTCAAACCGCTGCGCGAAATCCTCGGGCCGGCGTATCGGCGTCGGACATGGGTCGCGTGCATTCTGCTGACGATCGCGATCGTCGGTTTGTGGGCGGGCGCGGTGTATGAGCCTTCTGCGGTGATTCAACTGGCGACGAAGGCCGGCATGGCGAAGAACGATGCGATCAGGACGGCGTCGCTTGCGACCGGCTTGTTGTCGATTGCGACGATTCTCGGCTGTCTGGCGTTGCCGCCGCTGGCTGAGCGCATCGGCCGCAAGAAGACGCTGGCGATTTACTTCATCGGTATGGCGGTGGCGATTGTCGGCAGTTTCGGGTGGGCCTTCTATCTGCCGAATGGATTGGCGCCGTTCATTGCATGGCTCTTCGTGTTGGGCTTCTTCGGCGGCAATTTCGCGTTGTTCAGCTTGTGGCTGCCGGAGCAGTTCGAGACCCGCGTACGGGCGACGGCGTTTGCGTTCTGCACGTCGTTCGGGCGGTTTGTCGGCGCGGGCGTCAATTTTTTGCTCGGCGCGGCTGTGTTGCATATGCATACGCTGGGCTTGCCGGTCGCGTTGACGGCGCTTGCATTTATCGTGGGTTTGTTCGTGATTCCGTTTGCGCCGGAGACGAAGGGAGAGGTGTTGCCGCAGTGAGGTTGGCCGTTTGGCTGAGTGGCGGGCGCGGGCGCGAGCGGGCATGCTTTCTCTCCATTAGACGACGTGTTCCCGCGCCGTATCCGGTTTGCTGAATTGTACCGATAACTGTACAATGATTGCGCGGCTCCCAATGGCTTGTATTTCCGCCCTTGGTCCAACTGGCCACTGCTGCGCGGCTAGGCATCCCGTTCGGTGGTGGGAACCATCTCTAATTTTTTGACAGGAGCGACTGGAGGGCACCCCCTCAAGTCGAGAAAGCGAATGAATGTCCTTACTTATAGCGAGGCGCGTGCCGGCTTTAAGCAAGCGATGGACGACGTCTGCCGCGATCACACGCCTATGCTGATAACCCGGCAGGGTGGCGAGAACGTGGTCATGGTTTCGCTCGAAGACTTCAATGCGATGCAGGAGACCTTGTATCTGTTGAGTTCGTCGAAGAACGCCCAGCGGCTCGCCAGGTCTATTGCTCAAATGAATGCCGGCAGTGCGGTTGCGCGTGAACTGCAAACCGATGAACCAACAGAAAAGCCGAAACGAGGAGGCCGTCAAGGCTGACAGTGTTTTTATGTTCACCGACGATGCCTGGGATGATTACCTGCACTGGCAGAACGCTGATCGCAAAGTGCTGCGCAAGATCAATACGTTGCTTGAGGAGTGCCGGCGTGATCCGTATAACGGCACCGGAAAACCGGAGGCGCTGGTCGGCAGCTTGAGTGGATTCTGGTCACGCCGTATTACGCATTCCGATCGTCTCGTTTATATGCCGCGGGACGGCAAGATCTACGTGATTGCCTGCCGCTTCCACTATGACGACTGAAAGAGAACCGGGCACAGCGCCCGGTTTTTCATTCGACGCTTGAAAAGCCACCGGGCGCGCGAAGCCGAAACCCCTCACCCAGGCCCGTGCGCCTAACGCTTATTCAATGTGATGCCGCGCCTGCCCACGAGGACGCAGTAACGAAAGCAGCGGCCAGCCGAGATTGACGCCCAGACTCGCCACTACGATCAGTCCCATCCCCGCGAGTTGCGGCACCGACAGCGCCCGCCCATACACGACGGCATCGACCACGATCGCTGTCAGCGGATAGACGAACAGCAGCACGGCGATGATCGGCGTGGTCAGTTTCGGCAGCGCGCCGTAGATCAGCACATACGACAGCCCCGTATGCAGCACGCCCATGCCCACCAGCCAGAACCACTGCATCGGTCCGATATGCGCGGCAGTGAGTGGCGCGATGAATGGCAGGCACACCACACCGACCGCGCATTGCGCGAGCGTCAGCAAATGCGGCCGCAAATCGCCGAGCCCTTTGGCGATCAGCGTGACGCTCGCATACAGCACCGATCCAACCAACGCTTCACCGATGCCGATCAGATAGCTCGCATGCCCCTGCAGATTCCCGGTGGACGCGACGCCCGACGCGAGCACGAGTCCGACGAACGCGGTTGCGATCCAGCCGAGCCGGTCGACGCCGAGGCGCTCATTGAACAGGGCTGCGCCCATCAGCACGACCCAGAACGGCTGCACATGAAACACCACCGTCGCTACCGCAATGCTGGTGCGGTGAATCGCATCGAAGAAGCCGACCCACTGCGTGACCATCAGCACGCCGGAAATCAGCGCCAGTACGACCGTGCGCCGCGTGAAATGCGCTCGCGTGAAAAACCCCTTCCACGCGCAATACGCGGCGAGCGAGAGGAAACCAAACAGGCAGCGAAAGAACACCAGCGTCAGCGCGCCGAGTCGCGCTTCCTCGACGAAGATGCCGATCGTGCCCATCAAAAGGCCGCCGCTGGCCAGCGTAATTGCGCCTTGTCGACGTTGGGTGAGGGACATGCGAAACGGCTCCGAACAATGAAGCCTTCAGTATTGCGCCGCTTGCGTGTCACCGACAAACGAATTAAATTGAGTAATTCCATAAGCCGAATTGATGAATCATGCACCCCGAATTCGACGTCGATTTGCTGCGCACCTTCGTTGCGGTGGTGGAAACGGGCAGCTTCACGAAAGCGTCGGCAACCGTGCACCGGTCGCAGGCGGCGGTCAGCATGCAGATCAAGCGGCTCGAAACCATGCTCGGCACCACGCTGTTTGCCCGCAATACGCGCAATCTGTCGCTCACGCGGCCCGGCAACACGCTGCTGGAATACGCGCGGCGCGTGCTGGCGCTGCATGAGGAGGCATGGTCGGCGATCGTGCGCCCCGAGGTGACCGGGCGCGTGGTGCTCGGCGCACCGGACGATTACGTGTCGTCATTGCTGTCGCCGGTATTGCGGCGCTTTTCGAACCTGTATCCGCACGTGGAGATCGAGATCGTCTGCGCGCAGAGCACGTCGCTCGCGCCGATGCTGGCCGATAACAAGATCGATCTGGCCTTCGTCACGCGCGACAAAAAATTGCGCGGCGAATTCGTGCGCAGTGAGCCGATGGTGTGGGTGGGGGCGTCGGTGGATACGCCGGTGCTGGCGGCGTCGCCTTTGCCGGTCGGGCTCTATGAGCCGGGATGTGTCGCGCGCCAGCATACGCTGGCTGCGCTGGACGGTGCGCGCATCCGTTATCGGGCTGCGTTTAGCAGTGCGAGCCTGATGGGTCTGGTGGCGACCGTGGATGCGGGGCTTTCAGTGATCGCGCTCACGCGTTGCAGCGTGCCGGCGCGGCTGGCGATTCTCGGCGAAGCGCAAGGTTTGCCGAAGATCGCGCCGCTGGAAATCGTGGTGGCGCGCAGTGCCAAATCGGACCGGCCGACCTGTGATTATCTGGCCGCGCAGATGGTGCAGGATTTGTCGCTGCGCACGCAGACCCGTGGGGCCGCTTAACTCCGCGGATAAGCCGTCACCGTGCCATCCACCGCGAGCCGCACGTGTTCCCCCGGCCGCGGCGACAGATACCCGGGCACCCGAGCGCGCACCACCGTCCGTGCATCGGACTGCAACTGCAGCGCGACGCCTGCGTCCTGCCCCTGAAAGATCACTTCCTGCACGACGGCGTCATGGGACGCCATGCCATTCGGCATCGCTTCTTCGGCACGTAGCAGACGGATTTGCTCAGGCCTCACCATCACATCGACCGCGCCATTACCCATCGGCGCACACAACGGCAATTCACCGAGCTCGCAACTCACGCGATCCTGCCTGACCACACCCGGCAACAACACCGCCTCGCCGACAAACGATGCCAGCTCACGCGTCACTGGCCGTCGATAAAGCGTCTCCGGCGTCGCGGTCTGGATCAGCCTGCCGTTCCACAGCACAGCGACTTCATGGCCGAGCGACAGGGCTTCCGATTGATCGTGCGTTACCAGCACCGCAGTCGCACCGGTTGCGGCCAACGCGCTGGCCACGGCTTGTCGCGTTTCGAGCCGCAAAGCCGCGTCGAGCGACGAGAACGGCTCGTCGAGCATCACCAAAGTGGGCGACGGCGCGAGCGCGCGAGCCACCGCCACCCGCTGCTGCTGACCGCCCGACAACTGCTGCGGCGCACGCTCGCCGAAGTTCGCCGGTAAGCCGACCAGCTCCAGCAATTCGGCCACCCGATGACGCGCGCGACGCTGCGTCCGAGGCAAGCCGAACACGATATTGTCCGCCACCGACAGATGCGGAAACAGCGCCCCCTCCTGCGGCACATAACCGATACGGCGCTGTTCGGACGGCACATGCAGGTTGTCGCCGGCCACGCGGCGGCCGTCGATTTCGACGCTGCCGCTATCCGCGCGTTCGAAGCCGCATAACAGGCGCAGCAAGGTGGTCTTGCCGCTGCCGGACGGTCCGAGCAGCGCGAGCAGCGTGCCGCGCTCGACGGAGAGGTCGATGCCGTGCAGCACCGGATGGCCGTCGAACGATTTCTGCAGTCCGCGTATACGAAGGTCGCTCATGAAAATCCGATGGAAAAGGCGCGCCGCGTCAGCTGCGTTCGCCGAGCAGCGCCGATTTGCCGAGCAGCGCGAACAGGAGACCGGAGGCGAATAGCGAAATGCCGGTGAGCAGCGCCGCATAAGGCGCGGCGGCAGCGAACGCCATCGTCGAAGTATCGGCCCAGACTTGTGTCGCGAGCGTCTGCGTGTCGATGGGGGAGAGCAGCAGCGTCGCGTTCAGTTCCGTGACGACCGAGATGAACACCATCGCCGCCGCCGCGCCGAGTCCGGGGCCCGCCAGCGGCAATACCACGCGAAACAGGGTCTGCGACCAGGTCAGGCCGAGCGCGCGCGCGGTCTCTTCGAGGCGCGGCTGGGCCTGCATGAAGGCGGCGCGCACGCTCACCAGCGCAACCGGCATGAACAGCATCGCGTAGGCGATTACCAGCAGCGTCGCGCTTTGATAAAGCGGTTGCAGCGCGTGCACCGCAAGCGACACGATCGCCAGCGCGATCACGAGCCCCGGAATGCCTTGCGCGAGAAACACGGTGCGCTCGAACAGCGTGGCGAAACGCGTCGGATAGCGCACCAGCAGGAACGCGAGCGGCACGACCAGGAGCGTGGTCAGCACCGCGGCGGCGAGGCCGAAGCCGAGCGATGAGATCGTTGCGTTGAACAGCAGTTCGGGCGATACATCGGCGGGCGTGACGGCGGCCGCGCCCGGTTGCGTGAGCCAGTAGCCGATCATGCCAAGCGGCACGCCGAGCGTTGCGATTGCCAGCGCGGCGAAACCGGCCACGACGATCCAACGCCACATACCGAGGTCATAGCGCAATACCGCGCGCCGTGTCCCGCGATCGACGCGTTCATAACGCGCCGCGCCGCGCACACGAAACTCGAACGCCAGCACGATCAGGCAGATCACGATCAGCAGGCACGCGAGCAGCGAAGCGCCGCCGCCATCGAAACTGGTGCGGTATTCCGCGTAGATTTGCGTGGTGAACGTACGAAAGCGCAGCAGCGTAAATGCGCCGAATTCGGACAGCACGCCGAGCGCCACCAGCAGCATGCCGCCGAGCAGCGCGGGGCGCAGTTGCGGCAGCACCACGCGAATGAAGGTGGTCCAACGGTTGCAGCCGAGCGCGCGTGCGCTTTCTTCGAGCGCCGGGTCCATGCTGCGCAACGCCGCTGCCACCGGCAAGTAGACGAGCGGGAAATACGCGGAACTCAGCACGAGCAACGCGCCGTTGAAGTCCTGCAAATCCAGACTCAGCGAGACCCAGGCGTAGCTCGAAATGAACGCCGGCATCGCGAGCGGCGCGGCGGTGAGCACGGCCCATATACGGCGCCCCGGCAAATGCGTGCGTTCGACAAACCATGCCGCCGCCGTGCCGACGAGAGCACAGACAAGCGTGGTCGATACCGTGATCAGCAGCGTATTGACCAGCAATTCGCCGACCAGCGGCCGGAAGATCAGATCGACCGCTTCGCCGATACCAAAGCTCGCCGCGCGCCAGAACGTAAACGCAATCGGCAGCAGCACCAGCAAAGCGCTGAGTGCTGCTGCCGCAAACAAACCGCGCGGCGCGCGCGAACGGGCGCGCACCGGGCCGGGGGGTACAGCCGGAGGGCCGGCTGACACGGCGTCGCTCATTTACAGCAAGCCTGCCTGGCGCAGGAGTTTGCCGGCCTGGCTGTCGTCGCCGAGTTGCTGGATGGTCAGCGCCGGCGGGTTCAACTCAGTGAAGGGCTTGAGAATCGGGTCCGGCGCGACGCCTGCGTGCAGCGGATATTCGAACTCGATGTGGCTGTTCGCCATCAGCTTCTGCGCGCGTTCGCTGACCAGATAGGCGAGAAACTTCTGCGCACCGTCCGCGTTGTGCGCAGACTTCAGCACCGCCGCCCCCGACACGTTGACTAACGCGCCGGCGTCGCCATTGCCGAAGTGGTAGATCGCGCTGCGGGTTTTCGCATCGCCGATCTCGGCATGCAGACGGGCCCAATAGTAGTTGTTGATCAGACCGGTTGCGACGCCGCCGCGGTTTACTGCCGCGATCACGCCTTCGTCGTCGTCGAAAATCTGCGCGTTGGCCTTCAGGCCCTTGAGCCATTGCACGGTTTGCGCTTCGCCTTTCAGCGCGAGCACGGCGCTCACGAGCGGCAGGAAGTCGCTGTCGCTCGGTGCAATGCCGACCTTGCCTTTCCACTCCGGCTTGACGAGGTCGAACAGCGATTGCGGCAGTTGCGATGCCTGGACCTTGGCTGTGTTGTAGGCCAGCACGCTTTCACGCGCGGTCACGCCGACCCATGCGCCGCTCGGCGAATTGAAGCGGGCCGGCACGGTGGCGAGTGTCGAGCTGTTCACTTTGCTCAGCAGGCCTTTCTCTTCGAGCAGCATCAACTCGGGCGAGTTTTCCGTGAAGTACACATCAGCGGGCGTGGCCGTGCCTTCCGCGACGAGTTGCGCGGCCATCGCCGGGCCTTCGCCGCTGCGGATCTTCACCGAAATGCCCGACTCTTTTTCGAAGTCTTTAGCCAGCAGGTTGACGACCTGCTGGTGCTGCGCGCTGTATAGCGTGATCGATGCAGCGTGCGCCGCCGAGGGCACCGTTGCGAAGGCCGTGAGCGTGAGCGCGGCTGCGCTGCCAAGCAGACGCAGGCGGGTGACAAACCAGGAATGAGCCATGATCCTAAAATCCGTTAATGATGTTGTCGTTGATCTGTGGTGTGCCGCGTGCTTCGCGGCTTGCATTACGTCTCGAACAGCCCCGCGCCGATGTACGAACCCGGCTTCGCGCCCGGCGGCACGGCGAACACGGCGCTGCCGACGTGCGTCGTGAACTGGTTCATCATGTCGAACTTCGCGAGCTTGTCGTTGATCGGAATGAAGCCGGTGCGCGGGTCGCCCTGATGGGCGATGAAGATGAGACCCGCGTCGTACTCGGTTTCCTGACGCCATGGCGGCCAGCGCTCGATGTAGAAGTTCGTGCCGTCGTTGTACGAGTACGAGCGGCGCAGAATCTGCGCCCCGTTGTTGCTCGCCTGATTCGACAGACGCACGTGCGAGTTCTCCGGAATCACCGGATTGCCGTCCTTGTCCTCTTCCTTCAGGTCCACGGCGTCGAATTCGTTCTTTTTGCCGATCGGCGCGCCGCTGTATTTGTGACGGCCGAATACCTGCTCCTGGAAACCCATTTCGGTGTTGTCCCAGTGTTCAAGCGTGATGCGGATGCGCCGCACCACCGTGTAGGTGCCCCCTTCCATCCACGGCGCGTCGGCGCTGGCGCCGGCCCAGACGAATTCGTTCATCAACTGCGGTTTCGCGGTCGACGGATTGTTGGTGCCGTCCTTGAAGCCCATCAGATTGCGCGGTGTCTGACCGCGCGGACCCGACAGGAAGCCGGACTGGCCCCAACGCATCGTCGTGACGCCGTAGCCGAGGCGCGACAGTTGCCGCACCGCGTGGAAAGCGACTTGCTGATCGTTCGCGCAGGCCTGGATGAACAGGTCGCCGCCGGTCTTCCCGGCGATCAGCTGGTCGCCGTTGAAGCGCGGCAGATCGACGAGCGCGGCAGGGCGGCGCGAGGCCAGCCCGTAGCGGTCCTTGCCTTCATGCGTGAAGAGGCTAGGGCCGAAGCCGAACGTGATCGTCAGGCCGCACGGGCCGAGACCGAGCACGTCGCCGGAATCGGGGGCGGCCTTGTCGTCGCCAGCGGGCAAGGGCGCGGCGGTGCCGCCTTGCGTGAGGCGTGCTGCGGCATCGGTCCAGGCGCGCAGCAGGCCGATGACGTCGTCGCGTTTGCCGGTCGTCAGATCGAGCGCGGCAACGTACGTGTGACTCTGCTGCGGCGTGACGATGCCGCCTTGATGCAAGCCGTAGAACGGCTCGATCGCCATCTGCGGATCGGCATGGTGCGCCGGCGTTCTGGCGAGCGCGGCCTGGGGTGTACCCAGACCCGCACCGAGGCTCGCGCCGGCCGCTACCGCTGCGCCGCCCGTCTTGAGAAAGCCGCGCCGTGAGGGCCGCGGGGGGTGATCGTTTGCCATGATTACTTCGCCTTCGTTTGGCCTTGAATGGGCGGCGTGGGCATCCGCGTGCGGGTTCGCTTCGCTTTACTTCGCCAGCACGAGTGTGTTCACGTCATCCTGCACGTAGTAGAAACCGTCACCTTCCGGCGTCATCGCAAGCCCGAACAGGTCGCCGTTGCCCGGAGGCGATTGCGCCTTGTCGGTGTCGATCCAGCGTGCGTAGAGTTGCTTGCCGCTGGCCGGATCGATTTCGACGATCTGGCCGTTCAGCGCGTTGGTGACGAGCAGGTGGCCATTGGGCGCGGTGACCATCGCAAGCGGACGATGCAGCAGGCCGTCGGCGGTCAGCTGGCGGCCCACGCCTGCGCTGCTGTCGCGCGTCATCGGATCATCGATTTCGGTGACGCGGTTGCCGATTGCATCGGACACGTACAGCAGTTTCTGATCGCCCGACAGCGCAAGGCCGGTCGGACCGACGAGGAACACACCCTTGTCGGCCTGCGCGCCGAAGCCGCTGGCGATCACGGTTTCCTTCCTCACGACCGGCGGCTTGCCCGTAGGCACGTCGAGGTCCAGACGCAGCACGGTGGCCTGCTTGAACACCGGCGGATTGCCGTCCGCACCGCCCACGCCGAACCCCGCGTTGCTGACGAACAGCGTCGCGCTCGTGCCGTGGTCGACGACCGCCATGTTGCCCCACGGATCGTTGATGTTCGGGCTGCTAATGGTCGAGGCGACCTTGCCGTTCGGATCGATCACGATCAGGCAGCCGGCGCCCTTGGTGCCGGTGGTGCCGTCGTTGCTCGGCGTGCTGCCGACGATCACGTAGCCCGACTTGAGCATTGTCATCGCGGTCGACAGGCCGATGCCACCCGGGCATTCCTTCAGATCGCGCGGCACCGTGGCGAACACCGTCATCTGCCGGGTGTCCGGGTGATAGTTGATGATCGTGCTGCCGGTGCCTTGCAGATTCGTCGAGTTATTGAAGTTGCCGACCAGCACGTCGCCCTGTTTGACGGTACCGGCCGTGACCGGCGCGACCACGACCGCGTAGGGGTTCTGGTCGCCGTTCTCCGGCACGGTGTTGATCAGCGTGGTGTGATGCTTGACGGTTTCGAGGAAACCTTGCGGCTCGGCGTGCGCGATGCCGGCCGTCGCGAACGCAGCGGCGCTGACGGTGGCGGCGATCAGGGCCCGCGCGGCGCGCGGCGAACTAAGGCGCGTGGGATTGTTCACGAGTGAGCCTGTCGTGCCTGCGCACAAAGTGGTGATTGCGGTCATGATCGAAAGCATGGGATTCGATTTGGCTAGAGCGGGCGAATTCGCGTGTGGAATGAGCGCAAACCTCATCAGAACGTGATGTTGGTCCGCACGCCGATGACGAATGTGTTGCGCAGCGGCTGCGTCGGGTCGTTTGGATTCTGGCCGGCGCCGGCATTGAACGTGTATTGCGCATCGGCTTGCAGCTGCCACCACGGGTTGACCTGATACTGGTAGGTCGCTTCGAGCGCGGTTTCGCTGGTGCGCACGCCGTACGGGCCGCCGCTGAATGCAAGGTTGTCCTGGTCCAGACCGTTCGTGTGGTTGCCGATCTTGATGTAGGTGAGCGCGATGCCGGCACTGTCATTGTCGCGGCCGGCGAACGGGGCTTTCAGTACGACGCCCAGGTTGGCTGCGACGCTCACGAGGTTGCGGTCGCCCGGTGCGCCCATGACGCGCGCGAAGACGTTGAGGCTGCGCGGGCCGTCCGGATCCGGGCGCCAGATCATCTGGTCGGCTACCGCGTAGAAGCTATAGTCGCCGCGATGATTCTGCGGGATGCCGGTGCTCGCCGGGTTCGCAAGCGAAAGGCCGGTGTTGTCGAAGCGCTGGTCGGCGAAGCGGCCGTTGTTGTACCAGACGCCGAGCTTGTAGGTACCTGGCAAACCAGCACCGCCCGCACCGACCATTTCGCCGTCGGCCGGCTGGTTGATCGCGTACTGCAACTCGCCGATGAACAGCGTGCCGTTATGCAGGTTGAAGTTGGTACCGCTCTTGTTGTTCGGATTGTTGCCGAGCGGATCGCCGTCGAATACGCCGGCCAGCGCCGTCAACGAAGGCGTGATCTGGCCGCGCACGCGCACGCCGAGGTCGGCCAGCGGATAAGCGGGGCCGCCGCTAGGCATGTCATACGACGGCAGGGCAGGCCAGCCGAACATCGTATTGACGAACAGTGCCGAACTCGTGCTGGTGATGAATTCCTGGTCGATACTTTGCTGACCGATCTTGACGTCGACGCGCTTGTTCAGGAACGACTGCTGGTACCACAGTTCCCACAGGCGCGTGGTGTCGTCGGCTTCGATGCCGCTCGCCGTGTTGAGCGTGCCGAGCTTGTTGGCGCTGAGATTGGCCCCATGAATCTGCAATGCGCTGACGTTGAACAGGCCGCCCGGCAAACCGAACGCTTTTTGCGTATCCATTTGCACGGTTGCCGTCGTCAGGCCGTCGTAGTCCGCGCCGCGCGCGAGACCGCCGCGCACGTTGCCGAGAATTTCGCTGGTTTCGGTGAGCGCGAATGTCACGCCGTATTTGCCGAGCCAGGGGCGCAAACCGCCGATGTCGCCGAGCATCGTCGGACGATTCCAGAAGCCGGTCCACTGATTCGTTTGCGTCGCCTTGATGTTGAGGTCGGCCTCAGGCGCTTCCGGTGCGGCATCGGGATTGGCTTCGGCCATGGCTGCGCCGGCCGTCAACGAGGCCCAGGCGAACGCCGTGCACAGCGCGGCGCGCCGTATCGAAGGCAAACGCGAATGCGCTTGAGCGGCGGGTCTGTTGGTTCGAGCGAACTTCATCGAAATCCTTGTTTGTGTTGTATCGACTGATCTAACCATCGCGGCGTTACTTCACGGTGTGCCGGCGATTGGCTGCATCGGGCGGCGACGCCGGATGCAGCAGATGACGAGATCGTACGCATGCGAAATAAATGCGTCAACACAAATGAGAACGATTCGCATCAATATTACGAGTGTGTAATTTAGAAATTAACGTACTGTTAATTCCAGTCATTTGAATGTAAGTAAAAAAGAATTAATCGGTAATGTTTATGTAGGGTGAAGTTCATATCGAACCCGTGCCGGAGAGCGATGTCGAAGCGCACGAGTATCCCGTAAGGTCACAGTCAGGAGATAGAGATGAAAAAACGCATCCTTTTGCTTTCGTTGCTTGCAAGCGGCGGTGTGCTGGTGAGTGGCGTATCGAACGCGCAGTTGAACCTGAAGCAGTTCGGCATAGGTGGCGGGAATAGTTCGGCGGATGCAGGTGCGAGCGCATCGTCGGGTGGCCTATCGCAGTTGTTGCAGACGTACGTGGGCGCGAACCAGCAGGTGCTGAGCGGCCAATCGAGTCTTGCCTCGGCGATGGGAATGAGCAGCGCGGCGGGGCAGGCACAACAGGCGGCCGGATTGCTGAGTGGCGGAACGCCGTCGGTGAGTCAGTTGACTCAGATGGGCAGCACGCAGCAGTCGTTGTCGCAGACGCTGACCCAGGCGTTCGCGAGCCGCGCGAGCGGCGGCGCGTCGGCCACGCAGGTGAACAAGCAGGCGTTCACGGATGGGTTGGCGTCGCTGGGTAAAGGTGTGAGCCAGTACTCGAGTTTGCAGTCGGGGCTGGGCAGTATCGGCCAGATGAATCCGGTTTCGCTCTTGCAGGCGGGGATGAATCCGCAGACGGCGCAGAGCGCGTCTTATATCGCGCAGTCCGCGCCGGGCCAATTGCAGTCGTTGATGTCGACGCTGAGCTCGGCGGTACAGTTTGCATCAAGCCATGGGATCAGCGTGCCGTCGATTGCATCGTCGGCATTGAGGGGTGGGCAGTAACGATGAACTGCACCACCCCGGCACAGGCAAGGGTATGCGCCTTTACAGGATTGAGAGAATGACGTGATCTGCCCAGGGAAGCCTGCTTCCCTGGGCAGGCAACAAAAAAAGCTATGATCATCTCCCCGGGTCAAGCGCAGCGCAAAGCCCTTAAGCGCCCAGCACCCCAACCCATACCGGGACGACACCGATGCCACACACAGTGAATCTGGAAAACTACTTCACCCGCATAGGCTACCCAGGCTCCCGTACGGCGACGCTCGAAGTACTCCAGGAACTCCACAAGCTGCACCCACGAGCGATCCCCTTCGAAAACCTGAACCCGCTCGCCCGCCGCCCGATAAAACTGGACCTCGAATCGATTGAGGAAAAGCTGATAACCCAAAAACGCGGCGGCTATTGCTTCGAACAAAACGCGCTTTTCGCGAGCGCCTTGACGCAGTTGGGTTTCAAAGTAACACCCCTGCTAGGCCGCGTCCTGTGGGGCCGCGAACCCGACGCAATTCCCCCTCGCACGCACATGGTCCTGCGCGTCGACATAAAAGACGAAGCATGGATCGCTGACGTCGGTTTCGGCAGCGTGACGTTAACAGCACCGTTGCGCCTGATCGCAGGCACCGCGCAGTCCACGCAACTCGGCACGTTCCGGCTGGCGGATGCATCGCACGACGCGCTCTACCTCGAAGTGCAGTCTCGCGATGAAACCTGGTCCCGCGTTTACCGTTTCGACCTGCACCCGGTCGAATGGATCGATTACGAAACCTCGAACTGGTACACCTCGACCGCACCGGATTCTGTCTTCCTGAACAACCTGATCGTGTGCCGGGTCCTGCCGGAATCGCGTCTTACGCTGCTCAACGACCAACTGAACGAACGCGCCGCGGACGGCCAGCTGATCAACGAGCGCAAACTGCACAACGCAGACGAACTCGGCGCCTGCCTGCGCGATCAATTCGGCCTGAACACCGGCGACATCGACATCGCCGACCTATTCGGCCGGGTGCGTTCCCCCGATGCGGCCGCCGCCTGAGTCAAAGAACTTAACGAGCGCAATGAGCGCAATGAGTGTCAGGAACGAACCATGATCACGCGCCTCATCCTGCAAACGGTACTCTGGCTCGCATGCATGG
This sequence comes from Paraburkholderia sp. IW21, assembly GCF_041321145.1. Lineage (NCBI taxonomy): Bacteria > Pseudomonadati > Pseudomonadota > Betaproteobacteria > Burkholderiales > Burkholderiaceae > Paraburkholderia > Paraburkholderia sp. IW21. Next base: position 38,790 of record NZ_JBGGWA010000012.1, read on the forward strand.
GCGTACTGCTGTTCGGCGCCGCGGGCACGCTCGCGTGGGCCGCCGGCTGGTGGTATCTGATCGAAACCGGCGTGCTGAGTTTGTGGATCGGGCTTTGGCTGGCGCGCCACGATCCCGGCCTGCTCGCCGAGCGTCTCGCGCCGATCGTGCAGGCGCAGCAAAGCCGCTGGGACCGCTTCTTCATGGTGGGTGTCGCGTTGATGTGGAGCGCCTGGCTCGTCCTGATGGGACTCGACGCGATGCGCTATCGGTGGTCGGCGCCGCTGCCGATATGGCTGGTGAGCCTCGGCTCGCTGTGCATCTTCCTCTGCCTCTTCATGTGCCGGATCGTGTTCCGCGTCAATAGCTATGCCGCGCCCGTCGTGAAGATCCAGGCAAGCCGTGGTCACAAAGTCATCGACACCGGCCCTTACGCCTATGTCCGTCATCCGATGTACTCCGCCGCGCTGCTGCTGTTCGTCGGCACGCCGCTCCTGCTCGGCTCGTGGTGGGGTCTTGCCTGCGTGCCGGTGCTGATAATGGGTATGGGCTGGCGCGCGGTGCGCGAGGAGCGCGTACTGGCAGTGCAACTCGACGGCTATACCGGCTACACCACACGCGTGCGCTACCGCTTCGTGCCGCTCATCTGGTAAGGCGCGCAATGCGCCCATTCGAAGCGCGTCACGAGCCTCGCGCCGCTCCAGCGCGCGGAATTTCGCATCTTTTGCGCCGCTAACCCTGGCGCTGCGACAGCTCCGGCGAAAAGCGGCAACCCAGCCGATACCGCGAGCCCGGATGCACAAAGCGTGCGAACGTGACGGCGACACCGCTCGTCCACGTGCGGCGCATCAGCGTCAGGCACGGCTCCTCCGCGCGGATTTCGAGGAGCTCGGCTTCGGTGTGCGTCGGCAGGCCCGCGTCGACGACGTGCTCGACGTCGTGCGCCGGCACGATCTCGTACAGATACTCGGACGGCCGGGTCGTGGAGAAATCCTGCTTCAGGAAGTCCGGCGCGATCGCCGGATTCACATAGCGGTCTTCGAGCTGCACCGGCAAACCGTTCTCGCGATGCACGCAAATCACATGAAAGACGGAAGTGCCGGGCGCGAGCGCCAAAGCGTTCGACACCGTCACCGGCGCGGTTTCGCGTTGCGACAGCACCATGTCGTAGCTGTATTCGTGACCCCGCGAGCGGATCTCGTCGCCGATATGGGCGATCATCAGCAGCGTCGATTGCGGCTTGGTTTGCGCGACGAACGTACCGACGCCGGACACGCGCGTCACGAGTCCTTCATCGGCGAGTTCACGCAGCGCGCGATTCACCGTCATGCGCGACACGCCTAGCGTCGCGACCAGGTCCAGCTCGGACGGCAGACGGTCACCCGCCTGCCGCGCGCCCGATTCGATGATCTGGCGAATATGGTTTTTGACCTGTTCGTAGCGCGCGGCCGGTGCGTCGACTGCAACGCGCGCGGTTTTCAACGCTGCGGCAGGCGGCTTGTCGTGAGCTTTGCTGCGAACCGTGGAGGACATCGGCGGCCTTCGCTACGATCGGTGTGAGACGGGCTGAGCCAGGTGCGCGCTCATACCGGCTCCGCATCATCAGGACCGCGTGCCCAGAACGCATTGCGGTCGAAGTAGTTTTGCAGGAACTGCCGCAACCGCGGCTGCCCGGCATCGTGAAAGACTTCGCGCGGCTTGCCTTGCACGGCGATGCGGCCCTGGTCGATGAACATCACTTTGTCCGCCACCTGGGCGGCAAAGCCCATTTCGTGCGTGACCACGGCCATCGTCATGCCGTCGCGCGCGAGTTGCTTCATCACTTGCAGCACTTCGCCGACCAGTTCCGGATCGAGCGCCGAGGTTGGCTCGTCAAATAGCATGATGTGCGGCTCCATCGCCAGCGCGCGCGCAATCGCGACGCGCTGCTGCTGTCCGCCCGAGAGTTTCGATGGGTACGCATCGCCCTTGTGCGCGAGGCCGACCGTTTCGAGCATCGCATTGGCGCGGCGGCGCGCTTCGTCGCGTGACAGATGGCGCGCGCGCAGCAACGCTTCCATCACGTTGCCGAGTGCCGTCATGTGCGGCCACAGATTGAATTGTTGAAACACCATGCCGACGTTGCGCCGCACGCGATTGATCTCGCTTTGCGACGCTCGCACGCGTTTGCCATTGCGCTCGCTATAGCCGAGCAGTTCGCCCTCGATGCGCACGTCGCCCTGATCATAAGTTTCGAGCGCGGCGAGGCAGCGCAGCAGCGTACTCTTGCCCGAGCCCGACGGCCCGATAATGCAAACCACTTCGGAGCGGGCGATCTCGAGATCGACACCGCGCAGCACTTCGACTTCGCCGAAGCGTTTGCGCAGGTCGCGCACTTCCACCAGCGGCGCGCCGGGTGGCGTATCGATGGCAGCGGTGGACGCAGGGGAGGGCATGTCGGCGATGGCGTTCATAAGATTGTCCGGATTCCGTTCATGCCATGAAGCGCGCGATGCGGGTTTCGGCCCACATACCCGCGCGCGAAGTCAGTTCGACCAGCGCGAGATAGCATGCGCACAGCACCAGCAACGTTTCGACGAAAGCGAAGGTGGCCGAACCGATGCCGGTCAGCACGAACGTGAGCTCGGGCACGGTGACGATCGACAGCACCGCGGTTTCCTTGCTCAACACGATAATCAGATTGGTCAGCGCGGGCACGATCAGCACCAGCATTTGCGGCACCTGAATGCGCAAGACGGCTTGCCAGCGGGTGAGCCCGAGACAGGACGCCGCCTCGAGATGACCCGGCGGCACCGATTGAAAACCGGAGCGGAAGGCTTCGGCGAAATAGGCGCCGCCGTAGAGGCCTAAACCGAGTATGCCGGCCGTCATCGGTTCAAGCGTGAGACCGAAGGATGGGCCGCCGTAGTACAGCAAAAACAGTTGCACCAGAAACGGCGTGCCGCGAAACAGCTCGATATAAAAGCGCAATACGCCGCGCACCCAGCGTCCGCAAAAGAGCTGCAGCACGGCGATCAGAAAGCCGATCAGAATACCGATCGCGACGCCTGTGGCCCACGTGCCGAGTGTCGTCGCGAGACCGGCGGCGATGGGCTGCAGGTTGTGCGTGATGACGGTAGGGTCGAGCTTTTGCATGACGTAGGCTCAGGTTCGGTCAGGCATGCTGCAAACGGTATTCGGCGGCATGCGCGACAAGCGCCAACGTACCGCAGATCACGAAGTAAATCAGCCCGGCGGCGAGGTACGCTTCGAGCGGACGGTAAGTGCTGGCGGCGATGTTCTGTGCGGTACGCGTCAGCTCCGCCACGCCCACCACCGAGATCAACGACGAAGCCTTGATCAGCAGCACCATTTCATTGACGAGCGAGGGCAGCGTCAAACGAAATGCTTGCGGCACCAGAATACGCCGCAGCATATCGAATGGCGACAGCCCAAGCATGCGCGCGGCTTCGATATGACCCGGCGGAATGCTGAGAAAGCCGCCGCGCAGAATCTCGGCGATATAGGATGCGGAGCACAGCGATACGGCGCTGACCGCCGCGACGATGGGCGACACATTGATCCCGGCGAACGGCAGCAGGTAGTACACCAGCAGCAGTTGCACCAGCATCGGCACGCCGCGAAAGAAGAACACGTAGGCGCCGCCGAACATGCGGGCCGCACGCTTAGGGGAGAGGCGTGCCGCGCATACGCCGATCGCGACGAAGAACCCGATCAGAAGGCCCGTCAGCGAAATGCCGATGGTGGCGAGCGCCGCGTGCAGCAGCAGCGGCAAGCCCTGAACGAAGACGGTCGTGCTGAACATAAGCGTTGCACTCGGTAGAACGGAGAGGGCGATGCGGCTCATCGGAGAGCCGGCATCGCATACATCGAAAACGCCTGCCTCAAAACAAAAAATATCAGGCCATCAGGCCGTCAGGCCGTCAATGCATCAGCACGTCAATAGTTCGGCGCCGGCATCGTAGTCGGCGCATCCATCGCAACGCCGAACCACTTCTTCTGCAAGGCCGCGAGGCGCCCGTCGCTGTGCATTTTCACGAGCGCGGCGTTGAAGGCATCGGCGAGCGGCTTGCTGTCCGCGTCTTTACGCAGGCAGTAAGCAAAGTACACTTTCGCGCCGAACGGCGGCTGCACCACGGCGAAGGCTTCGGGACGCTGCTTGGCGACATACGCGATATTGGTCATCGAGTTCGCGACCGCCGCGATGCGGCCGGCGGCGAGATCGGCATAAGCCTGATTGTTGTCGACGTATTCGCGGATTTCAGGCGGCTTCGGCAAGGTGGCGACATAGGTTTTCAACTGGTCGAGCTGTGCCGAACCTTTGCCCGCGCCGACCGTCTTGCCGGCGATATCCGACGATTGCCTGACTGAGGAATCGTTGGCCCGCTTGAGCAGCGCGTCGGTGGCGTCCGCGATCGGCAGGGTGTAGGTGTAGCGCTCCATGCGCGCCTTGGTGACCGTCAGCGGGCCGCCCACCATGTCGAACTTGCCGGCTTCGAGCCCCGGCAGCACGCTCGGCCACGGCAAATCGATGAAGCGCACCTTCACACCCATTTCCTTGCCGACCTCGGCGAACAGATCCTTGTTGAAGCCTGCTTGCTGGCCGTTTTCAAGGAAGTCGAAAGGCGCGAACTGCATTTCGGTGCCGACCACCAGTTCGCCCGCTTTCTTCACTTTGGCGAGCTGGTCTTCCGCGTGGGCGGTCACACTCGCCGCGCACAACGCCATCATGACCAAACGACACTTCCAGCCTGCAAGGATGCTCATGGGATTCTCCGGTTGGCAAAGCGATGTTGCGCGATAGCGACTCATGGAACGGGCTCGGCGCGAGTCATGCGAAGCAGTATATACCGCAGTTTTCGTTTGAAATAAATAAACGAACGAGTAGAGAAAAGCCCTTATTTGAGGCGCTACGAAGCGACTTGCGAAGGCGCTTTTGGCGGTATATACAACTGGAATGCGCGAGGCGCGCGAGGTTGGTCGCAAGCGATTCGCGCGCCTTTTTCGTCAGTTGAATTGGCCGCCTTTCAAGGAGCATGGAGATGCCCGTGACCCGCATTCCGATCATCGACCTCGCCGGCGTTCGCGCGGGCGACCCGCAGGCTCTGACGCGCGTGGCGCACGAAATCCACGAAGCATGCACGACGATCGGCTTCTTCTACATCGTCAATCACGGCGTGCCGCAAGCGGCGATCGATGCAGCCGAACAGGCGGCGCGCACGTTCTTCGCGTTTCCGGTGGAGACCAAGCGGCGCGCGGCGGTCAATCAACGGCATCGTGGTTTCAATGCGCTCGGCGACGCGACCATGTACCAGGCGAAGCGTCCCGACTACAAGGAGTTCTTCAGCATTGGCCTCGAGTTGCCGGAGGACGATCCCGATGTACTCGCCGGGCAGGCGTTGCGCGGGCCGAACAACTGGCCGGACTTCATGCCGGCGTTGCGTCCTGCGCTCTATGGCTATTACGAAGCGGTCGCCGCGTGCGGGGCCGATCTGCTGCGGGCCGTGGCGGTGAGCCTCGGCGTCGACGAGCATTTTTTCGCGCCACGCTATACGAAGCGGATGCAGCGCACGCAGATGGTCTACTATCCGCCGCAGCCGCCCCAGTCCGACGAGGATCAGTTCGGCGTCGCGCCGCATACCGACTACGGTTGCATCACGTTGTTGTGGCAGGATCAGGTAGGCGGCCTGCAGGTGCGCGAAATCGCCAACGATACGTGGGTCGATGCACCGCCGATCGAAGGCAGCTTCGTGGTGAACGTCGGCGATCTGCTGGCGCGCTGGACCAACGACCGCTTCCGCTCCACCTTGCATCGCGTGATCAATACGTCGGGGCGTGAGCGCTATTCGATTGCGACGTTCTATGATCCGACTTACGGCGCGAGGGTCGATCCGCGTGAGCTTGGTACCAGCGACGCCGACCTCAAGTACCAACCGGTCGCCGCAGGCGACTATATCCTCGGGCGGATCAACGATTCGATGGGTTATCGGAAGAAACAGGCAGTCGAAGGAACGCAAGGAACCACCGCATGACAGATAAAAATAGGGAAAACGGCGGGGCGAGCAACACAAGCCATCGCGCAACCCACAGCGCCGCGCCGCTTTCCGAAACACTCGATGCGCTACGCGCCGCGCTCGGTGACGACGCGGTGCGTGTCGGCGAGCAGATCGGTGAACACGCGATGACCGACTGGACGCGCCACGATCCGACGCGTCCCGCTGCGCTGCTCTTGCCGCGCAGCACGGAAGAAGTTTCGCGCGCTCTGGCCATCTGCCACGCTGCCCATCAACCGGTCGTGCCGCAGGGCGGCATGACCGGCCTCGCAGGCGGCGCGATTGCACGCTCTACCGATATCGCCTTGTCGCTAGAACGACTCACTGGCGTCGAAGAAATCGATGCCGCCTCGGCCACGCTGACCGTGCGCGCCGGCACGACCTTGCAAACCGCGCAGGAAGCCGCCGCCGAAGCAGGCTTCGAACTCGCGCTCGATCTAGGCGCGCGCGGCTCTTGCCAGATCGGCGGCAATCTGGCGACCAACGCGGGCGGCAATCGCGTGATCCAGTCGGGCACCGCGCGCGACCAGGTGCTCGGACTCGAAGTCGTGCTGGCCAACGGCGATGTGCTGACGTCGCTCGGCAAGATGGTCAAGAACAACACCGGCTATGACCTGAAACACTGGTTCATCGGTTCGGAGGGCACGCTCGGCGTGATTACGCGCGCGGTGTTGCGGCTTCATCCGCCACGCGCGGCGCGCCACACGGCGCTGGTTGCACTCGACGGTTACGCCGCCGCCGTGAACCTGCTGCGCCGCCTGGCAACGCGTTTTGGCAACGACATTGGCGCGTTCGAAATCATGTGGCCGGATTTCTACGATTTCGGCGTGAAGCTGACGGGCACGCGCTCGCCGTTCGCCGACTCACACCCGCTTTATGCACTGATCGAACACGCGAGTTTCGACGCCAGCGACGACGGCGAACGCTTCTCCGCCGCGCTGACCGAAGCGCTCGATTCAGAAGCGATCCGCGATGCGGTGATCGCGCAATCGGTGGCCGACGTGCGCGCGCTGTGGGCGATTCGCGAATGCACCGCGGAGTTTCCGGTGCGGCTCGACGCGATCAACTTCGACGTGAGCTTGCCTATCAGCGAGATCGGCACTTTCGTCGACCGTTGCCGCGCGGCGCTCGATCAGCGCTGGCCGGGCAACGAGTCGTATTTTTTCGGCCACATCGGCGATTCGAATCTGCATGTCACCGTGGACGGCCATTCCATCCCCGGCGTCGATCATCATGCGGTGTATGCGTTCGTCTACGAGATGCTTAGGCCCTTGCACGGCTCGGTGTCGGCGGAGCACGGGATCGGCTTGCTCAAGCGCGAGTTCCTGCCGATCTCACGCTCGCCTGCTGAATTGACCGCAATGGCCGCGATCAAACATGCGCTGGACCCGCACGGCATTCTGAATCCGGGCAAGCTGTTTTGAGTGGGCTGACCATCGAGCGCTCTGGCTCAATGCGCGTTCAGATAGCTCGCAATCACCGGATAAACTTCCGCCGCCGCGTTCTTGCCGAAGATACAGTCGAGGTGGCCGTAGCCGGGAATCAGATGCCGCTCGTAAGGCTGCTCGGGGAAGTGCTGGACCAGCATGTCGTAGGTCAGTTGGGTGCTCTCCGGCAGATAGGTTTCGTTTTTTTCGCCATGGATGAAGCCGATCGGCAAGCGCATGCCCTCAAGGCCCTTCATGCCATCCGTACCTGTCAGGTACACGTCTTTGCCTTTTGCGTCGACAACTTTGCCTGCTCGCACCATGGCGGCCAGATGCTTGAACACCTCGACGTCATGCACGCCGAGCAATTCCTGCAGGTTCGAATGAAGCGTCTCGTTCAATTGCTCATGTTCGTAGAGCAAGCCGTAAAGGAAGGTCGCACGGTGGCAGATCGGATTGCCGCAGCCCTGTTTGTGATTGAGCGGGTAGAGCCGTAGTGCTTCATCGAGCAGGTTTTGGGGCCACGACTTGTGCTCTGTAAAAGCGCTCAGGTCGAGCACACCGAGATGCTCCATGATGTCCGGGATATGCAGGCCGGCCTTGATCTTTTCCAGCGTGCCCGGCACCGGATGCGCCGACACCTGCGAAATGACCGCCGAGCGCACGCCCCCGAGGCCGTACAGCAGCGACATGCTCAACGCCAGGCCGCCCATGCAGTGGCCCAGTACCTGAATCTGCGGCACGCCGGTCAGCTCCCGCACCTTGGCGACGGCGGCCGGAATGTCCTCGCGGGCGATCTTGTCGACGTTGGTCGGCACGAGCACGCTTGGCATTTCGATGCTGACACGCAGATCGACGAGCCACACGTCGTAGCCTGCCGCACACAGGTATTCGACCAGGTTGGTCGCAATCAGGTCGGTGGAGTAAATCCGGCTCGATACGCCTGAGCCGTGAATCAGCAGCAATGGGCGCGCCGGTTTGTTGGTCGGGCCAGCGTAGCGCGTGAGCCGCAGTGTGGTTCCATCGGGCGTGTCGAAGAAGAATACCTGCGGTGCCGGTGCGCGCAGCGACCGCTTCAGGCGCGGCGTTGCCTTCGGGTCGTAAAACTGCAAGGGCGCCGCCACGCCGCCGTATTCGTCAAACAGCACGCCCGCGAAAAACTTGCCGAACTTCAAGGTCCATTCGAGGCGCGTTTTCAGATCGGGCGCGTGGGTGACTTCAAGCGTGCGCTGTTGCTTGAGGAAATTCTCGGGCGTGATAATCAGTGTGGCTTTGCCGATCACCGGCGAGTCGGCTTGCACCGATTCGCGAATCTCGGCGTATAGCGTGTTGGTCTGTTTCCACAGATTGATCGGCGACGTACGCGTGATGATCTTCTGACCGGTCAGGCAGTACTTCTTGCCTTCGGTGGCAATGAGCGTCATGCGGTAGTTCATGTTGCGCTCGTCCACGTCCGATTCATTGACCACGAACAGGTTGAAGGTGCCGTCGGTGATCGTCATCGGTTGCGCAGAGAGTGCGGGGCAGGTCAGCGTGCCGGCAGTCTGGGCAAGATGTTGCGAATTGCTCAGCATGTCGGCCAGGTCGTCCGATTCGACGGTTAGCGTGAATTCGATCGGACTGGTGGCGGCGTCGCCCGCGACGACCGGTGTGTAGGTGCCGACCATCGTTTCGGTGAAGTGCAGGCCGATTTTTTGGGGCGGTGGCGTGCCGGCCGTGCCCTTGGACGCGTAGTCGATCGTCCAGTCGCGCGAGGCCGCGAGCAGCGCGCAATTGCGTTCGGCCAACGCGGAAATGGTTAGCAGTGGATTAACGCCGAGCGACATCGGCATCACGGCGCCGTCCATCACATACAGGCCATCGTGCACCGCGTTGCCGGCCGTGCCGCTGAATACACGGCCCATGTGGTCGACCACGCCGCGCGCGCCGTCCTCGCCCATTCCGCAGCCGCCGAGCGGATGCACGGTGACGGTGCGGTTCTTGAGCATTCTGGTCGAAATCGGGTTGCGCACGTATTTGCCGCCGAGTAGCGCCTGCGACTTCTCGAGCGTTTCTTCAACCTTTTGGAAGATGGGCTGCTTGCCCGCGTTCGGCCACTCGATGCGCGGCCGGCCTGTGTCGTTCACGCTGATCTGGCCGCTTTCGTCGTCATGCGCCATGACCAGATAGGTTTGCGTGTTGTTGAGGGCGCCGTGATACGGGCCGCGCAGAACGCTCTCGATCGCCCGCGCGTCGTAGTCGAGGCGTTCGCCGGCCGGGCGCGGCCCAGGAATGGCCACGCCTTCGAGCGGCGCGGCGCCGCCGAGCAGGGCGATCATCGCCGCGCCAACCGGTCCGGCGAGCGAGCCTTCTTCGATCACGAAGCCGTCCTTCACGTTAGCAGTGTCGCGGTGATCGATGATGCCGGTGATGGTCGGCCCGACCGGCGGGATCTCGCCCTTCTCGTGAGCACCCCAGCCGACGCCGTTGATCACGTCCTCGGTGTTGTACGCGAAGGCGAGGACGTCGCCGTTACCGGTGAAGTGTTTGCCGAGCATGTCCGAAACGGTCAGCCCCTCCTTGCGCGAGCGCAGCAGCAGCGCAGTGGACCCGATCGTCCCGGCCGACACAATGACGATATCGGCGCTCACGAACAGATCGGGCGCGTGATAACGCTCGCGGCCGAGTTTCACCTCCTGAAAGCGTACGATCCACTTTTGCGTGGTTGCGTCGCGCAACACCGAATGCACCGCTGTGCCCGTGAAGATGTGTGCACCGTGCGCGACCGCGTCGGGCAGATAGTTCATGTGCGTCGAATTTTTCGCGTCGTAGTTGCAGCCCGAGTTGCAATCGCCGCAACCGACGCAGGCTTTCTGCTCGACGCCTGCGGCATTCGTGCGGTCCTCGAAGGTGACGGTGATCGGCGGTGGGTAAAAGCGGTCTTCCATGCCGAGCGCCTGCGCGGATTTTTTAAGCGCCAGCAGTTTCGGCAACTGCAAGAAATCGCCGGACACCGACGACGGTTGCAGCATGGCGCGGGCAAGTTCGTAGCCTTTGTCGCGGGCCGCCTTGTCGGCGCGCAGCGCAGCGGGCCAACGGTTGTCGTCCCATAACCGCGGATCGGCTTCGAGCGCGACATTCGCATTAATCAGCGACGTGCCGCCCAGTCCGCAGCCCACCACGGCATTCACGTCTTCATTCACGTGCACTTCGAGCAGCGCGAGCGGCGAGCCGATTTGCGCCAGGGCGGTGTTGTATTGCACCTGCGCGGCGCCTTCGAACGGCGTGCGCGGGTAGTCGCCGGCCATGAATTCGCGCCCGCGTTCCAGCACACACACACTGCGGCCGGCGCGCGCCATGCGGCTCGCGGCAATCGCACCGCCGTAGCCCGAACCGACCACTACCACTTCGTAGTGCGATTGCATCGCCGTCATGGCGCTCGATAAGCGGTTCATCAGGACCACCTCGTCAGGAATGGGATGCCGGGTAGGGAGCCCGGACTTCGGAAGGAAGACGGCATCGCGGCTGCGGCTTTTAATCGTAGGCGGTGCGCGATGACAAAAAAAGGCGCATCGTACGGGGCGCGTGAGACGTGCGTGAAGCGTGCGCGATTTTCGGAAAGGCTGCCGCCGCTCTGCGCTAGCCTGCAGGTGCGCTATTACGCGGCTACTTCATTCATTTCGCTGTCGCTCGATTCGGCGGCAAGCAGGTTCAACGCGAGCAGAATTGCCGTGCGATTGTCGATGTCGATCTCGATGCCGAGTACGTCAGTCAGCCAGCGGCCGATCTTGGTATTGGAAAATTCGTCCGCACCGGCCGTCTTTTTCATGGTGACGCCCAGTTTGACGGCGCGATAGTGATACGAGGGCACACGATGCTGAGCAGCGACTGCCGACAGGCCGCCTTTCCCTTCCGAGCACCAGCCGAGGCTGCCGGCCAGCACGATACGCTCCGGCTCGTCGAGGCTTTCGATAAAGGCGCGCGCCGCGAGCCGCACACGCTGCTCGTCGAGGCCATATTGCAGCAAGACGCTTTCCACCGGGTCTTCCAGCGCTTGTGCGTGGAGATCGATTTCCTGCGCCATGCCTTCGTTTTCCATCGACACATTGCGCTGATGGCAGGCGCTGCGCAGGCAGTCGATCAGGTAGCGGCGAAAATACGCGCACAGTGCGTAGCCATTGGACGGCGCGCTGTCGGCGCAGGCGTTGGTTTCCGTGTGGCCGGGCGCGAGGCGCAGCACCTTCGAGTAGATGAACTGCGCCACCAGTTCTTCCTTGTCCTCGCCGAGCGCCTGCAGTTCGAGCGGATGATAGGTCCGCAGCGCCCGCTTCACCAGCTCGACCATCGACACCATTTCGTCGGCGGACAGCTGGGTGCGCCGGCGCCACAGATCGGGCAGGATCGCATCGTCGAGATTGCGGACGAACTCGTGGCTCGGAACTGCGCCCATGAAAGCCTCCATATGGGTAAGGCGGGAGCGCGGTGAGCCTCGGACTGCAGGCCGGAGTGACGTGGTGAAGATTGGAAGCCGCGCTGGAATGTGAAGCCAGTATGGTTTCCGGCGACGGCTTCGCCTATATGGATTAAGTGGTAGCTGATGGGTAAACTGCCGGGTAAACCATCCGCGCTACACCATCGAATCCGCCGTGCCTGACAGCAACTATCTTGCATGGGATTGGAGTGGGCGCTGAAGCGTTAACTCTGGTCGACCGCCAAGCATGGGACCAGAGTAGGCGCTGAAGCGCCAACTCTGGTCGACCGCCAAGCATGGGACCAGAGTAAGCGCTGAAGCGCCAACTCTGGTCGACCGCCAAGCATGGGACCAGAGTAAGCGCTGAAGCGCCAACTCTGGTCGACAAAGGAGACCGCATGATGCGGGCTGACCCTATCCAGCGTGCAATCGACGAAGACCTCGTGCGCGTGCTGTACGCGCAAGATCCGATCGCCTTCTTTTCGCACTGGTTCTCGATCGCCGTGCTGGTGGCGATCTACTGGCCGACGATACCGTCGCCGCGGCTGTTCATTGCGTGCTTCGGGTTTTATGCGGCGGCCAATTGCGGCAGCCTCGCCCTGTGGATCTGCAACCGCCGCTATCCGCACCTCGTCTCGCCGCGCGGCTGGATCAACTTGCACGCGGTGCGCGGCGTGCTGCTATACAGTGCGCCGGGCATCGCGGTGTGGTTCGCGTTCCAGAGCCCGCAAACCGATTTGCCGTTGCTGCATACGGTAATGCTCGTCACGCTGGCGGCCGGCGTGTTCATGTCGAACGGCTTCGATCTGCTGAACTTTTCAACGGCGATTTCGTTTCTGCTGTTTCCGTCGATCGTGCTGCATTTCGGCTCGCATACGTTCGACCGCACGATTCTCGCGGTCGTCCTCGCGTTCTTCTTCTGCGCGATCAACGTCTATGCGCTGAGCTATCGCAAGCTGTTTCAGCAGGTCGTGCAGGCGCGGGTCGATCAGCAATATCTGGCGGAGTCGCTGGCGGCGCAAAAGCGCGTCGCCGAAGAGGCCAGTCTCGCCAAAACGCGCTTTTTCGCCGCCGCGAGCCACGATTTGCGCCAGCCGCTGCATGCGATCGGCCTGCTGGCGGCTTCGCTCAACGACACGTCGGCAACGCCCGTGCAACATGCGAAAACCACCGAACACATCGTGTATAACGTCGAGGCGTTGAATCAGTTGTTCAATCAGGTGCTCGATCTCGCGCGGCTCGAAAGCGGCGTGACTCAGGTGATCCGGCTGCACTTCCGGCTGTCGGAACTGTTCGAGCGGGTCGGCAGCCAGTACCGCCCGCAAGCCGCGGCCAAAGGGCTGGCGCTGCGGATCGCACCGGCCTCGGTGGTCGTGCACGACGATCCGGTGCTGCTCGAACGCGTGCTGAGCAACCTGCTCTCGAACGCCGTGCGCTATACCGAGGAAGGCGCGATCTGGGTGGGCTATCGCCGTGCCGGGCGCCGTTCGGGCGGCTTCATCGAGGTGCGCGATTCAGGGATCGGCATTCCGGCGGAGGAACGCGAGCGCATCTTCGAAGAGTTCTATCAGGTCGCCAATCCGCAGCGCGACGCGCGCCAGGGTCATGGTCTCGGCCTGCCGACCGTCAAGCGGCTGGTCGAGATGCTCGGCGGCGAGTTGCAGTTGCGCTCGGCGCCGGGCCGAGGCTCGGTGTTTCGCTTTCCGGTGCAGGCGGGCGACCCCGGCGGGATTGTCGCAAGCCTGAACGAAGCGGTGGCGGGCGGCCCGTCGGCGCAAGGGCGGCGCGTACTCTGCATCGACGACGAACCGTCGATTCTCGAAGGCCTCGCCAGTCTGTTGGGACGCTGGGGCTGCACCGTGCGTGGCGCGCGCGACGAGGTCGATGCGCTCGCGGCGTTGGAAGACGGTTTCGTGCCGGATGCCGTGTTATGCGACTACCAGTTGGCGAATCACCGAACCGGCGCGCAGGCGTTGACGGCCGTGCGCAATGTGCTCGCAAGGGCCGGGCACGAAGACGTCGTGACGTTGCTGATTACGGGCGATATGGCGTCGGCGGAACTGGCGGCGCTGGCCCTGCAGGGAATTCCGGTGCTGCATAAACCCGTCACGCCGGCGCGTTTGCGGCGCACGCTGGAAATGCTCTGGCAGCAGGCGGAGTTGGACAAGGGGCGGGCGGCGGCAGGCGGCGCGAGCGAGGCTTGCTTCTGATCCGTTGTTACAGGGTTTTTCCGGCTTCGAGCCAGCCGTTGATCACGGCAATCGCGGTGGACCGGTTATGCACGCCGAGCGCCCGGAAGATCACCGACAGATGCACCTTGACCGTACCTTCCGCGACGCCCAGCTCACGCGCGATCATCTTGTTGGTCCAGCCGCGATGCACGAGCCGCATGATGTCCTGTTGTCTCGGCGACAGGTTTTCCAGCAAATGCTGCTGGTGCGGTTGCAGTGCCTGGATTTGCGCGATGGGTTCAGTCGGTGCGGCGCCCCCTTGGGCTGATGCGTGAGGGGCGCCCTGAGCGGACAACCCGGCGGCGCCCGCATCGGCGCGCGCGGGCTGGGCTTGCGTCTCACGCGAGCCCAGCAAACTGAGCGCTTCCATCGGCACATAGGCGCCCCCTGATAACACCAGTTCGATCGCCTTGAGCATGACGCTGGCGGGCTGCCTCTTAGGCACGAAGCCGAGCGCACCGGCGGCCAGCACCGCGCGCATTTCGTCGGGCGATTCTTCGGCGGAGAGCACCACCACCGGCAAGGCGGGGTGCGCCTTCAACAGCACTTCAAGCGACGAAGCGCCGCTCATGCCCGGCATGTGCAGATCGACGATTGCGAGATCGTGATCGGCGTCCGGCCGCGCAGCGGCGGCAAGCGTTTCCCAGGTATCGGCTTCGTCGAATTGGGCGTCGGGGTCGAGGCCGCGCAACATTCCTTTGACGCCTTGCCGGATCAGTTCATGGTCGTCGGCCACAAGAAACTTCATGATGTCTCCGCGAGTCAGGCCTGCGCGTGGTGGACTAGCACTGCTGTACTGCTGGTTTTACTTCTATTTTCGTGAATCGCGGCATTGCCTGCTACCCCGGGATCATCATATGCCGAACGGTGGCGAGCCGACCACCTTCCGCACACACGACAGCGATTGGCTATTCGTATGATCGCCGGTGGGCCCCTGCACCCATGTTAGCGGTAAGGCAGGTCTCTCTCTCGCATAGGTTCCGGCTTGCTACGTAGACGAGCCGCATGCCCCCATTTTGAAGTCGTCCACGCAGGAATCCGAAGGGTTATGCGCGCCAGATAAAATCACGCAAAAGCGGGTTTCATTTGACTGCGAATAACGTCGCATTCATCAGAAGCTTGAATGCGAAACCGAGCGACACCGCCGAGGCCACGCCGAAACACCAGAGCGCGATGAACCACAGCCAGCCGGGTAGTTTGCGCGCCGACGTTTGAGATGCGTCACGGGCAGCGCCGCCGCCCGCATGCTTAGTGATGGTAGTGATGTTGGTCGCCATGACGCACCTTGCCACGAAATACCCAATAGCCCATCGTCGTATAGGCGATGATGATAGGCAGGATCACCGCTGCGCCCACCAGCGTGAACATCTGGCTCGAGCGCGGCGCGGCGGCTTCCCAGAGCGTCATGCTCGACGGGATCGCATACGGCCAGAGGCTCACCAGCAAGCCGACGTAACCAAGCAGCACGAGCAGCAGCGCCAGCACGAACGGCATGTTGTGATGCCGCGCACGCACTGCGCGGCGCATGAAGAAAGCGCAAACCGCCACGAGGAACGGCACCGGCAGCAGACGGTAGAAGAGGCCGTCGTGGAACCAGCGTTGCGCGATATTCGGGTCCTGTAACGGCGTCCACAAACTGACCAGCGCGATGAACCCGAGCAGCACGATCGTCAATGGCCACACCACCCGATGCAGACGGCGTTGCAGATCGCCTTCGGTCTTCGCGACCAGCCAGCAGCAGCCGAGCAGCGCGTAGGTGATGACGAGGCCGAGGCCCGTCAGCAGACTGAACGGCGTGAGCCAGCCGAAGGCGTCGCCCGCATAAGCGCCGTCGATCACCGGAATGCCTTGCAGGAACGCGCCCAGCACAATGCCCTGGAAGAACGTCGCGCCCGCCGAGCCGCCGATGAACGCCAGGTCCCACAGATGTTTCGTGCGATTGGCCTTGGCGCGAATCTCGAATGACACGCCGCGAAAGATCAGGCACACGAGCATGAAGATCAGCGGCAGATACAGCGCGGACAGCACGGTCGAATAGACCGCCGGAAACACCGCGAACAGTGCGGCGCCGCCGAGCACCAGCCAGGTTTCGTTGCCGTCCCACACGGGCGCGACGGTGTTCATCATCAGGTCGCGCTCTTTCTCATCGGGGAAGAACGGGAAGACGATGCCGATGCCCAGATCGAAGCCATCCAGCACCACATACATGAAAAGGCCCAGCGCGATGATCGCGGCCCACGCTACGGTGACGTCCATTTTCTTTCTCGCAAGCAGGTAGTGAAGCGGGGTAGGGTTACGCGGCGTCGATCATCTGATCGGCGGCGGACAGCGGGCGGCGCGCGGTCTGATTCGGCGTGGGCTCAGGCACGCCGTGCGGCGTTTGCCCGGGCAGCGCCGGGCCCGAGCGCATCAGCTTGAGCATGTAGTAGACGCCGGTGCCGAACACGAGGAAGTAGACGACCACGAACGCCATCAGCGAGATGCCGACCTGTTGCGTGGTGAGCGGCGACACGGCCTGCGAGGTGCGCATCACGCCGTACACCACCCACGGCTGGCGGCCTGCTTCAGTCGTGACCCAGCCGGCCAGCAAGGTGATGAAACCGGTCGGGCCCATCGCCACGGCGAGGCGCTGGAACCACTTCGCTTCGAACAGCCGTTCGCGACGACGCAGTGCCCATGCTGCCAGCGACATCAGGATCATCAGCACGCCGAGCCCGGCCATGATGCGGAAGCTCCAGAACACCACGGTCGAGTTCGGCCGGTCTTGCGGCGGAAATTCTTTCAGGCCGCGAATCTCGCCATCCCAGCTATGCGTGAGAATCAGGCTGCCCAGGTGTGGAATCGACAGGGCATAACGCGTGGTTTCCGCCTGCATATCAGGAATGCCGAACAGGTTCAGCGGCGTGCCGCCTTTCTCGGTTTCCCACAGACCCTCGATCGCAGCGATCTTGGCCGGCTGATACTTGCGCGTGTTCAGACCGTGCTGATCGCCGACGAATGCCTGGATCGGCGTCAGGATCAGGAGCAACCAGAGCGCCATTGAGAACATCTTCTTGACCGCGGGGTCGCGTCGTCCGCGCAGCAGATGCCACGCGCCCACCGCCGACACCACCAGCCCCGCGACGATGAACGCCGCGAGCGCCATATGCGCGAGCCGGTACGGGAACGACGGATTGAAAATGATCTTGAACCAGTCGAGCGGCACGACGTGGCCGTTCACGACTTCGAAGCCTTGCGGCGTTTGCATCCAGCTATTGGACGCGAGAATCCAGAAGGTCGAAATCAGCGTGCCGATCGCCACCATCAGCGTCGCGCCGAAGTGCGCGCGCGGACTCACGCGCTGCCAGCCGAACAACATGATGCCGAGGAAGCCCGCTTCGAGGAAAAACGCGGTCATGACCTCGTACATGAGAAGCGGTCCGGTGATGGGCCCGGCGAAACTGGAGAAACCCGACCAGTTGGTGCCGAACTGATAGCTCATCACGACGCCGGAAACGACGCCCATACCAAAGGCGACTGCGAAGATCTTCGACCAGAACAGGCAAAGATCTTTGTAGTACGCCTTGCCGGTTTTCAGCCAGCGCCATTCGAGGACGGCGATGAAGCTGGCGAGGCCGATGCTGAGCGCCGGAAAAACGATGTGAAAAGAGACGGTGAACGCAAACTGAATGCGGGCGAGATCGAATGCCGATAGAGCGGAGTTCATGAGCGTGAAGTACGTGATGCCCGTGGGGGCGGACTACGCGCGTCGACCGTTGTCGGTGCGCACTGCGCTGGGCAGATGGCGCAAGAGTAGGGGATGGCGGAATTCTTTGCTGCGACGCGATGTGCGTCAAAAAACCGCGTTGTTTTGCGCGGAATTTCGTTTTTGAGACGGCAAAGCCTTGATGGGTAACAAGTTTTCCTTATTGCGTTCTTGCGCCTGTTTATCTCGGCCGAGGCGGAGGTGCGGCAATAGACCGCGCTGCAACAACGCAACCGGTGCGCCTTCGTCGGAGAGCATGCCGGCCTGATGTTTCTCCGCAGCCCGCTTCACCGCGAAGACTCAGCGCCACGGTGCACGGGCTACGCGATCGAGATAAACAGTTGCTTGCCGCAAGCGGCCGCGTACCTGCGCAACGTGTCGATAGAAGGCGAATGTTGTCCCGAAGCAAGCGCCCGTTCGAGCCGGGTGATAGCCGGCGCTTTGGTACCCATGCGCTCAGCGACTTGCGCCTGCGTCAAACCGGCTTCGCGGCGCGCGGCGAGCATCTGATCGAGCAGCGCGAATTCTTCGCGGTTCAGCCGCTCGTATTCGGCGCGTACTTCAGGGTCGGCGAGCGCGCGTTCGCGCATTGCCTTATAGGTTGCCATTTCTGATCTCCAGCAGTCTTTTGCGTGCCACGTCCAGTTCGTTACGCGGCGTTTGTTGCGACTTCTTCACGAAGCTGTGAAGCATGACGATTTTCCGTTCCACGATCGCGCAGTAGAACACTCTGGCGATACCCTCGGCGCCTTTCAGGCGCATCTCGAACAAACCGCCTCCCATGGACGCGGTATGCGGCTCGCCGAGATTCGGACCGTATTCCTCCATGCGATCGGCTAGCGCGATAAAACGGGCGAGCAGCGTTTTCGGCAATGAGGCAACGTTCACTTTGACCTTTTCGTTGTAGAAGCCGATCGTAAATGCCATTGGAGTCAATGATAACAAATATGTTATTTTTGCGCAAGCAGATGCCCTTGCCGGTTGTTGTTGAAATCAGCAACAACGGAGGCGTTGCGTGGCGTGGAATCGAACGACGGGAAGAGGGCGAAGGCTGGACCGCGATGAGCGGTTACGAAGGCGTTGGCGCAACCAGGTGTTCGGCTGGGTTGATTCGTGCGGGACGCGATATCGGGCGCGGCACGGTGGAGGTCTCCCTTTGCACGGGTTGACTGAATCGAAATAGCGGACACGAGGTCCACTCGTCAACAACCGACAATAACGCCGTTCGCGCCGAACCTTCTATTAGCCTGTTGGCTAGTCAACAGGAGACGGTACGGAAATCTTCTACAAGGATTGGGGCAAAGGCCGTCCAGTTGTCTTCCCGCACGGCTAGCCGTTGTCCGCGGACGGCTGGGATGCGCAGATGCTGAGGTCTGCGCGTGCTTCAGTGCGGCTGCCCCTTCGAGCCAGCAGGAACGTTGGCCGGATAACGTATTGCTCGGAACTTATTGCACTTTATGTTATACGACATCATATAAATACAATGTTCGTACATGTTAGTTTATTAAAGATAATTCGCTGGTTGCTGGGGGAGGAGTGCGGGTAAATGCCTGGTTGAAATCCGTCTTAGCATCGTAGATAGTACGTTATCGTACAACTAAGAGCGTGGCTTCGGTCCGGTGCAGCCACGGCTTGACCGCTTGCCTTTCCCCGGCTCTATCGCGCGCGGCGCTGTAAAGGAACCTTATGAAGAAGATTGCCCTGAGCGGGGCCGGCGGCCAGCTCGGTTCGGTAGTGCGGACTGCGTTGCTCGGACGCGGTATCCCGTTGCGCTCGGCCGCGGGCTCCAGGCCCCTGGTTCCTCTGGTTGACGGAGAGGATGTGATGCACGGCGACCTGCGCGATCCCGCTGTCGTGGATCGCCTGCTGAAGGGCGTCGACGTGCTGATCCACTTCGCGGGCACAAGCGTGGAGCGTCCGCTGCCCGAAATCATCGACAACAACCTGCGCGCTCTGGTCGAGGTGTACGAAGGCGCGCGCAGGCAAGGCGTTCGGCGCGTGGTGTTCGCCAGTTCGAACCACGCGATCGGCATGTATCCGGTCACGGAACATCTCAGCCTTGACTGTGAGTTGCGCCCGGACGGTTTCTACGGCCTGAGCAAGGTGTGGGGCGAAGCCTTGGCACGGATGTATTGGGACAAGCATGGCATCGAGAGCATTTGCGTGCGCATCGGCAGTTGCCTCGAACGGCCGACCGAGCCCAGGCACCTGAGCACATGGTTCGGCCATCGCGACCTGCTGCATTTCCTCGACCGCTGTGTCGAGGCAGACGACGTGGGATTCATCACCGTCTGGGGTGTCTCGGCCAACAAACGCAGCTGGTGGGACAACAGCAGTGCCGAACGCCTGGGGTATCAGCCGACCCAGGACGCCGAGGCATACGCCGAGGACGTTCTGGCGCGACCGAACCCGCTCGACGCTTTGGGCCAGCGTTACCAGGGCGGCAGCTTCGTCGGCATCGACTACTCGCGCGACGACATCGCGAGCGAAGACGCCGCGGGCCGGCCTTTCTGATTGGTTAGAGAATACGAGGAGACGCAGTCATGAAAATCAAGGGCATCCGCTGGTGGATGGTCAGCCTGGTCGCGGCCGGGCTCATCATCAACTACCTTGCGCGTAACACGCTGTCGGTGGCGGCGCCGACGTTGATGAAGGACCTCGACATCACGACCGCGCAGTACTCGCACGTCGTGGTTGCGTGGCAGTTGTGCTACGCCTTCATGCAGCCGGTCGCGGGCTACGTGCTCGATACCGTCGGCACCAAGATCGGCTTTGCGGTGTTCGCGCTGGCCTGGTCGCTGGCCTGCGCCGCGGCGGCATGGTCGACGGGCTGGCGCAGCCTGGCGTTCTTCCGCGGCGTGCTCGGTATCGCCGAAGCGGCCGGCATTCCGGCCGGCGTCAAGGCGACGAGCGAATGGTTCCCGGCCAAGGAGCGTTCGGTGGCGATCGGCTGGTTCAACATCGGCTCGTCCATCGGCGCGCTGCTCGCGCCGCCGCTGGTCGTTTGGGCGTTGTTGCATGGCCAATGGCAGTGGGCTTTCCTGATCGTCGGCGTGGCGGGGATCGTCTGGAGCGCGCTGTGGATGCTGCTGTACAAGCACCCGCGCAATCAGAAGCTGCTGGGTGACGCAGAGCGGGACTACATCCTTAGCGGGCAGGAGGCGAAGCACAGCGACGCCGGCGCGGTCAAGCGCAGTTGGACTGCCATGCTCGGCAGCCGCGGCTTCTGGGCAATCGGCATTCCCCGGATTCTCTCCGAGCCGGCCTGGCAGACCTTCAACGCCTGGATTCCGCTGTACATGATGACCGAGCGGCACATGAACCTGAAGGAGGTCGCGCTGTATGCGTGGATGCCCTTTCTGGCCGCGGATATCGGCTGCGTGCTCGGCGGCTACCTGAGCCCGTTGTTTCATCAGTACGCGAAGGTTTCGCTGTTCACGTCACGCAAGATGGTTTTTGTCGTCGGTGCGCTCTGCATGATCGGGCCGGCATGTGTCGGGCTGGTGGCGAGTCCTTACGCGGCCGTTGCGCTGCTGTGTGTCGGCGGCTTTGCCCATCAGACCTTGTCGGGTGCGCTGTACGCGATCACCTCCGACATGTTCGGCAAGAACGAGGTCGCCACCGCCACCGGCATGGGCGGGATGGCGGGCTACCTGGGCGCCGCTGCGTTCACGGCGCTGTTCGGCGTGTTGGTCACGCAGATCGGCTATAGCCCGTTGTTCGTGGTGCTGGCGGTGTTCGACATCATCGCGGCTGTTGTAGTGTGCCTGCTGGCGAGAAGCGCCGACAAGACGCCGCAGCCGCGCTGGACGGT
This sequence comes from Paraburkholderia sp. IW21, assembly GCF_041321145.1. Taxonomy (NCBI): domain Bacteria; kingdom Pseudomonadati; phylum Pseudomonadota; class Betaproteobacteria; order Burkholderiales; family Burkholderiaceae; genus Paraburkholderia; species Paraburkholderia sp. IW21. Next base: position 60,489 of record NZ_JBGGWA010000012.1, read on the forward strand.
GGCGGCTGCTGCGGCCAAGTGAGTGACGGGTCGGCCCGGCAGCGAGGAAGGTCGGGTAATGAAAATGGCGAAAAATGGCGGCGTCTTCGGGCGCCGTCATTTTTTGTGACTTGCCTGCTGTGTTTCGCGGCCCACCGGCTTTGAAGCTGCGAGCCGCCTGCCTGATCTGCGTAACCTGCGAGGCGAAGGATCACCTTCACCCCACACTCTCCCGCTTAACGCTGATTGACGACCGTGTTGTTGTAGGTTGTCGAACCGATCATCACGTTATTCAACGTGATTCCGTTGACGTTGTAGGCATAGATCGACCCAGGCGTCGTCGCGCTTGCGGGTCCGGCGGAGACTGCCGTCGTCACACCGTTATGGATGTCTCCTTGCCCTTTGCGGGCGTTGTGAGTGATCGTCATTGCTCGATGGGCCATGGCTCGTCGATCCGTCGCTTGAATATGCGGCGAAATCGAACCATGCTTCCATGGCCGTAAGTCATCCTTGATATTCGTAATAAAACTTTATTGGTGAGTGTGATTCGGTTGTCGTAGAGATTCGTGCGGACGCCGAGCGCGCACGTGTGCCGTTCCATCTTCTCTATTTGCATAGAGCAAACGGAACGGCACTGCGAGCGACGGCTGCCGGCTTAAGCGGTCTGCTGGCCGATTTCGTGATTAGCGAGTATTTCGAGCGCGCGCACCATCGCGGAGTGATCCCATGCTTTGCCGCCATGCGCCACGCAGGCGCTGAAGAGTGCCTGACAGGTGGCCGTATTCGGCAAGGAAACGCCGAGCGCCTGGGCGGTCGAGAGCGCGAGGTTCAGATCCTTCTGGTGGAGCTCGATTCGGAAACCCGGATCGAAAGTGCGCTTCGTCATCCGTTCGCCGTGCACTTCGAGAATGCGCGAGGATGCAAATCCGCCCATCAGCGCTTCGCGCACACGCGCCGGATCGACACCGGCTTTGGAGGCGAGCAGCAGCGCTTCGCCGACCGCCTCGATCGTCGCCGCGACGATCACCTGATTGGCGACCTTGCACACCTGTCCCGCACCTACCGCGCCGATCAGCGTGACGTTCTTGCCCATCATGTCGAAGAGCGGCTTCACGCTTTCGAAGGTCGCTGTTTCGCCGCCCACCATGATGGTCAACGAGCCCGCCTTCGCGCCGACTTCGCCGCCAGACACCGGTGCGTCCAGATAGTCCGCGCCGCGCTCGCGCACGCGTGCCGCGAAGTCGCGGGTGGCCATCGGCGAAATCGAGCTCATGTCGACCACCGTTTGTCCTGGGCGCAATGCTTCAGCGAGTCCCTGTTCGCCGAACAGCACACGTTCGACGTCCGGCGTGTCCGGCACCATGACGAAGATCACGTCGGCACGCGCGGCCACGGCGGCCGGGCTGTCGCACGCAATCGCGCCAGCCTGGGTGAGATCGTCCGGCACGCCGCTACGCGTGAACGCAGCAAGGGCGACGCCGTTCTTGAGAAGGTTGGCGGCCATGGGCTTGCCCATGATGCCGAGTCCGATAAAGCCTGCCTTTTGCATGGAAATCTCCGGAGATGTCATCGCGGCCGCTTTACTTCCGGTCCGCTTGTTTCAGCATGAAGTGTTTTTGAACTGTTTGCGCGGCGGCTTTCAGCAGCCCCATGTCCGCACAGACCGCGACGACGCGGCAACCCATCGAGATATAGCGCTCCGCGTCGGCCTGGACCGGCGCCAGGATGCCGCTCGGTTTGCCGGCGGCCTGCGCGCGCTCGACGACATGCGCGATCGCCTGCTGCACGTCGGGATGGTTCGGGTTGCCGATGTGGCCGTAGGCGGCCGCAAGATCGGAGGGGCCGACGAAAACGGCATCGACACCGTCCACGGCAAGAATCTCATCAATGTTGTCGACGGCTTTACGGCTTTCGATCTGAACGATGACGCAGACGTTGTCGTTGGCGATGTCGAAGTAGTTGGCCACGGTCGCATAGCGATTGCCTCGATGACTCACCGACACACCGCGGATGCCCTGCGGCGGGTAGCGCGTCGCGGCCACGGCGCGCGCGGCGTCGTCGGTGCTCTCGACGAACGGGACCAGAAAATTCGAGAAACCGCTATCGAGCAGCCGCTTGATGAACACGCTGTCATTGGCCGGGGGCCGCACGACCGGCGCGCTCGGACTGTCCTTGAGCGCCATCAACTGGGGGATCAGCGTCAGGACGTCGTTCGGCGCATGTTCGGCGTCCAGCAGCATCCAGTCGAAGCCGACAATCCCGAGGAGTTCCGTGGCAATCGGGCTGGCGAGCGAAGCCCAGCAGCCGATCAGGGTTTCGCCGCCGCAGACGGCGCGGCGAAAGCTATTGGGCAAGGGCTGGTAAGGCGTGGCGGCTGACATGGCATGTCTCCTGGAACTGCGATTGATCGGACAAGCGCCGATGTTTGCCCAAATCATGTTATAGGTCGTCGTACATCTAATTGAAGATTAGCACCGGCTCGTATTGCTGTAACGGGCTCGTAAACCCGAATTCGTGTCGGAGAAAGGGTTTCAGCTTGCGTGCATACTGCTCTATGTTGTAGGATGACTTATATCTAAAATGCCCATCCAAGGAAAGCGAAATGTCTATTACCGGCGACATGCTGATTGGCCGCAAAGCAGTGCGCGGCGATGAGAAACCCTTGCGCGCGTTCAATCCCGCTACGGGATCGGACATCGCTGAGCCGGTCTTCGGCAGCGGCTCGGTCGCGCATGTCGGGCTCGCCTGCGAGCTCGCTCAGCAAGCGTTCGACCCTTACCGGCAACTGCCGCTTACGGTGCGCGCCAAATTTCTCGAGCGCATCGCCGACGGCATCGCGGCATTGGGCGATGCATTGATCGAGCGCGCCCACCAGGAGTCCGGCCTGCCCAAGGCTCGCCTTGAGGGCGAGCGCGCCCGCACGATGGGGCAGCTCAATCTGTTTGCGCAAGTCGTGCGCGCCGGCCAATGGCTCGCCGCGACGCTCGATTCGCCGCTGCCCGAGCGCAAGCCGCTGCCGCGCTCCGACCTGCGCATGCAAAAGATTCCGCTGGGCCCGGTCGCGGTGTTCGGCGCCAGCAACTTCCCGCTCGCTTTTTCGGTGGCGGGCGGCGATACCGCAGCGGCGCTCGCGGCGGGCTGCGCGGTGGTGGTGAAGGCGCATCGCGCTCACCTGGGCACTTCGGAGATGGTCGGCCGGGTGATTCAGCAAGCCGCGCAGGAAATGGACCTGCCTGAAGGCGTGTTCTCGTTGATCGTCGGCGCAGGCAATCTGGTCGGTGAAGCGCTGGTTGCGCATCCGGCGATCAAGGCGGTCGGCTTTACGGGTTCGCGCGCAGGCGGCACGTCGCTGATGCGCGTCGCGGCCGCTCGTGCCGAACCGATTCCGGTCTACGCCGAAATGAGCAGCATCAACCCGGTGTTTCTGCTGTCGAACGCGTTGTCGCAACGCGGCGAAAGCATCGCACGTGGCTTCGTCGATTCGCTGGTGCTCGGCGCGGGGCAGTTCTGTACCAACCCAGGGCTCGCGATCGCTGTCGACGGCGACGCTCTCAAAGACTTCGTTGCGACGGCGTCCGAGGCGCTGAGCGGCAAGCCGGCTCAGACCATGCTGACGGCCGGCATTCACGCCGCCTATGAAGAAGGCGAGGACAAGCTGGCGGCGACCCCGGGCGTCGAGGCGGTTGCACGCGGCGTCGACGCGACGGGCCCGACGCAGGCGCGCGCGGCATTGTTCGTGACGGATGCGCAGACGTTCCTGGCCACGCCGGCGCTGGAGGATGAGGTGTTCGGGCCCGCGTCGACCATCGTGCGTTGCAAGGGCGAGCAGGAAATGCTCACGGTTGCCGAGCACTTTGTCGGTCAGCTGACCGCTACGGTGCAGATGGACAGCGCCGATCTGCCGGCGGCGAAGAAGCTGGTGCCGATCCTCGAGCGCAAGGTTGGGCGGATTCTGGTCAACGGTTTCCCGACGGGTGTCGAGGTGTCGCACGCGATGGTCCACGGCGGCCCGTTCCCGGCCACGTCTGACAGCCGTGCAACCTCGGTGGGCACGACGTCGATCGAGCGTTTCCTGCGGCCTGTTTGCTATCAGGACTTCCCGGCCGATCTGCTGCCGGAGTCGCTGGCCGACGCCAATCCGTTGGACTTGTGGCGCAGTCGTGATGGCGAGATCACGCGCAGCTGAACGATGGGTGAGCGGCGCGCGTTTGGCAGAGCTAAAGTCCCCGAAGGGACCGGCCGCTGAGGCTCGATCCCGCGAGCTTTGACAATCACGCGGTCGCCCCCTGCGATTGACATTCCGGCGACACGCGGTAGCCTCCAAACTTAATCTACGCCCCAAACCCGTTCGATTCAGCGCATCCAATATCGTTGTTTGGACTCTGAATCGGCTAGTGAAGGTTCGGTAGTGTGCAGAAGCGCCAGAAGCGAAACTGTTGTTTTTCGTTTTAGTGTCGCAATCCATGCTATCGCCTTCAGCGGGAGGAAAATTGCGATAGATATTGAACAAGGGCGGAAATCGATAGATTTCCGCTTTTTCATTTAGAAGTAACCATTACTGAACATGTTCAGGTGACTAGTCTCTTGGACGGTGATGCTCTCATCGTGGCAGTTGCGGAAATCTCCGCTGATTTTCGTCTCTTCCCGTAATACTCGCGTGACATTATAGTGTCGGTCGGAAGCTATCCTTTTCCCGAACCTGAAGTTTGCGTTGAGTCCGCAATGCCGGCTGTGGGGAGCTCCTGTTTGCACGCGAGAATGCCGTTCTTTCCCATATTGAAAATATTTTTTGTCGTTATCGACAAAGTGAGTGTCTCCGTAGTTGGAGTTTCGACGAGGCGATTTTCTATTTTTTAGCTTAGTCAGCTGAGGTTGCAGTTCGCGGGAAAAGTTTCCCACAGCGTTGTGATTTTTGCATATTTCGACAATTTTTTCTAAATCATCTGCTACGAAATTCCGAATCGGAAGGCATAACGCCTGCTCATTAGCGGACGAGGACATTTCGTCAAAAATGATCGAGAAATTTTTTAATAGTCGAGCGATTACGTACCCAAAATAGTTTTTGAAATTTGGAATCGACTGGGTTGATGGACGAGCACGGCGAAATGCGATCGCAGCGCTGTCGGGCCGGCCCTCACCATGGGATAACGCGTCTCGCAGAGGATACGCGTCGTGCGGTTGGTTCATCGGCCTGCGCCGAAAGGAGTTTGTTTCACCGAGCCCAAATTCGCAGCTTTGCCAGCATATAGGCGGACACTAACCCGTGACCTCGATGGTCGCCTCTAGTACGGGCTCACCGGCACAAAACGCAAGGCCCGCTCCCGGTTAAGAGTAGCGGGCCTTGCGAGCGATACGGGTGGCGAATCAGCTGTTCGCTTCAGCGGCTTCGTTCGCGCGCCTCAGCCGCTCGCGGCTATTTGACAAATGCATGCGCATTGCCGCGCGCGCACCCTCGGCATCGTGCCGCGTGATCGCCTCGAGAATGCTTTCGTGCTCGAGGTTGACGAGCGACAGATAAGCGTCCGGTTCCGCGCGTGCGATGCCCGCGGAGTCGAGCCGGTTGCGCGGAATCAGCGCGCTGCCCATTTGCGTAAGGATGTCGACGAAATACCGGTTGCCGGTTGCCCGAGCCACGGAGATATGGAACTGCAAATCGGCGTCGACGCTATCCAGTCCGTTGTGGCGGGTTGCTTCGATCGCGTCGAGCGCCGTGCGCATGCGCGCGAGGTCGTCCGGTTTGGCCCGTTGAGCCGCGAGACCCGCGCATTCTGTTTCGAGGCTGATGCGCAGTTCCAGAATCGACAGCACGTCGCGCAACGTGGTGGCGGGCACCATGTCGATGCCCAGCTTTTCGCGCTGCGGTTCCAGCACGAAGCTGCCGATGCCGTGGCGTGTCTCGATGATCTTGCCCGCCTGCAAGCGTGAAATCGCTTCACGGATGACGGTGCGGCTCACGCTCAACGTGACCATCAATTGCGATTCGGTCGGCAGTTTGTCGCCGGGCTTCAAGGCGTTGGACGCAATTTGCTCGGTGACGTAGCTGACGACAAACTCGGCAAGATTACGCGCGCGTCGTGGCGGTGCGGCGGAAGCCAGTGGTGTAGCCATCGAAAACGCCCCTCGAATCAGATAGTTGCAGATACGTCCTGCGTCCCATTATACCGTCGTCTGACGACTGATTAAATAAACGCCGGATCATTTTCGGCGTCGATGTCAGATCTCGCGTCGGCGCCCGGTTGCAGGCGCCTCCTGGTGCGGCGGCGGTGCTTTCTCAGACGCTTTCGGGAAGTACGATAACTGCCCGGTGATCAGCGCCGGCGCAGTTCGACCCGTTTGATGTCTTTCACGATCACGAGATAGCTGAACACGGTCAGCAGCGCATTCAGACCGACGAAAACCAGCGCGCCGTTGAACGACCCGGTCTTCGCGACGAGATAGCCGATCACGATGGGCGTCACGATGCCCGCCACGTTGCCGAACATGTTGAAGATCGCACCCGACAGACCGAGGGCTTCCTTCGGCGCCGTATCCGCCACGACGGCCCAGCCGAGCGCACCGATGCCTTTGCCGAAGAATGCGAGCGACATGAGCGCGACCACGACCCAGTCGGTCGAAACGTAATTGCAGCCGATGATGGACACCGACAGCAGCATGCCGCCGACAATCGGCACCTTGCGCGCGACGGTAAGCGAATGGCCGCGCCGGATCAGACCGTCCGACAGGATGCCGCCGAGCACGCCACCGGAGAACCCGCAAATCGCCGGCAGGGAGGCCACCAGACCCGCGTGCAGAATCGTCATGCCGCGTGCCTGCACGAGGTAGATCGGAAACCAGGTCAGGAAGAAGTAGGTCAGCACGTTGATGCAGTACTGCGCGAGATACACGCCGAGCAGCATGCGAGTGGTCAGCAGTTGACGCACCAGGGACCAGCCGCCGACGCTAGCGACGTCCTCGGGCTGGGCCGCTTTCTGGTGCCCGTTCACCACGCCGCCACCCTGCTCGATGTAGTCCAGTTCGGCGCGCGAGACGCGTGGGTGGTCGGCGGGGTTCTTCATCACCTTCAGCCAGGCGAAGGCGAGCAGGAGCCCGGCCACGCCCGTCACGAGGTAGACCATGTGCCAGCCGAACGCATGGGTGAGCCAGGCCATCAGCGGCGTGAAAATGACCGCCGCGAAGTATTGGGCCGAATTGAAAATGGCGGACGCCGTGCCACGTTCATTCGTGGGGAACCAGCTGGCAACGACCTTGGCATTGGCCGGAAACGCCGGCGATTCCGCAGCGCCCATCGCGAAGCGCAAGACGAACAGCCCAGTGACGGCGGCGGCTGCACTGCCCAGCAAGCCGATCGAGCTTTGCAGCAACGTAAACAACGACCACAGGAAAATGCTCGCCGCGTAGACGCGCCGCGCACCGAACCGGTCGAGGAGCCACCCTGCCGGCAGTTGCGACAGAACATAGGCCCAGCTAAACGCGGAGAAGATGTAGCCCATCCTGATCGCGTCGAAGCCGAACTCGGCGCGCATCGCGGAGCCGGTTACCGAGAGCGTGGCGCGGTCCGCGTAATTGAACGTTGTGATCAGAAAGATCAACAGCAGAATCGTGTAGCGGACGTTAGTGCGCTTCCCGGCATGGGCGGGGCTGGCCGCGCGGCTCATTTCCATCGTCATCTCCTGAATTTTTATGCAAGGGAGCGGGCTCCCAGGCCTTGCGCCGCAACCGGCCGTTGACCACGGTTCTCGCCGGTCAAGCTCGCGCTTCTTGATGGGAAGCACAACCTGGCGCGATGGCGCGATGGCGCGGTAAAAAACGCCCGGCAACGTTGCCGTCCCGGGCGTTTTTTGCGAAGCCGTGTGCGCGACCCAGGTTCGCACGGCCGTTGGGCGCTTGCTGCGCTTATGACTTACTGCGGGCCGAGCGTCTTGATGAGCGCGTCGAGCTTGCCCATTTCTTCTTCGGTCAGATCGGTCAGCGGAGCGCGCACTGGTCCGGCATCATGGCCCACCAGCTTCGCGCCGGCCTTCACGATGCTGACCGCGTAGCCCGCACGGCGGTTGCGGATCGCCAGATACGGCAGGAAGAATTCGTCGATCAGCTTGCCGACGGTAGCGTGGTCGTCCGCGGCAATCGCGCGGTAGAAGTCCATCGCGGTCTTCGGGATGAAGTTGAATACCGCCGACGAATACACCGGCACGCCCAGCGCCTTGTAGGCCGCGGCATAGACTTCCGCGGTCGGCAGGCCGCCGAGATACGAGAAGCGATCGCCCAGACGGCGGCGGATCGTCACCATGTTTTCGATCTCGCCTACGCCGTCCTTGAAACCGATCAGATTGGGGCAGCGCTCGGCCAGCCCTTCGAGCATGTGGGCGTTAAGCTTGGAGTTCGCGCGGTTATAGATGATCACGCCCATGTTCGGCACGGACTTGCAGACTTCTTCCGCGTGCGCCGCGATGCCTTCCTGGCAGGCTTCGGTCAGGTAATGCGGCATTAGCAGAATGCCGTTCGCGCCGTGACGTTCGGCTTCCCGTGCGTATGCAATCGCCACGCGGGTCGGGCCGCCGGCGCCGGCGAGGATCGGCACCTTGCCTTTGCAGACTTCGGCTGCCGTGCGAACCACGTTGGAATAATCGTTGTGCGTGAGCGAGAAGAATTCGCCCGTACCGCCGGCGACGAAGAGTGCCGAAGCGCCGTAAGGAGCGAGCCATTCCAGGCGCTCGGCATAGGTGTCGGCGCGAAACTCGCCTTGTGCGTCGAAGTCGGTCACGGGGAAGGACAGAAGGCCTTCCGAAACGATCTGCTTCAGTTCCTGCGGTGTCGTCATGATGAGTATCCAAGGCGTCGAATAGAGGTCGATAGGTAGAAATGGAGATTTCTTATACGTCATCGTACAACAACAAATCGGCTAACTCAACGATGTTTTGGCGGCATAATGCGCGCCCTAGGGTAAATACGGAACGCCTGCGCAATCTTTCATGTTGTAGGATGACGTATGAATGGCTGGTGCAGCAGGCGTTAAGCGCCATAAGGATCGATGCAATGGAACAACCCCCGCTCTACATTCGCGTTCACCCCAATGACAATGTCGCGATCGTCGTCAACGACGGCGGTCTGGGTGAGGGCGCCGTATTTCCCGATGGTCTTGCGCTGCGCGAGCGTGTGCCGCAAGGGCACAAGGTCGCATTGACCGATCTCGCGGAAGGCGACGAGGTCATCCGCTATAACGTGGTGATCGGCTACGCGCTCAAGGCCTTGCCGAAGGGCAGCTGGATCAACGAGCACGTGATCCGCATGCCGAGTCCGCCGGGACTGGACGATCTGCCTATCGCCACCATCAAGGCGCCGGACATGCCGCCGCTGGAGGGTTTCACGTTCGAGGGCTATCGCAACGCTGACGGCTCGGTGGGCTCGCGCAACATTCTGGCGATCACGACCACGGTGCAATGCGTGGCCGACGTGGTTCAGCATGCGGTCACGCGAATCAAGGCCGAGTTGCTGCCGCAATACCCGAACGTCGACGATGTAGTGAGCCTCGGCCACACGTATGGTTGCGGCGTCGCGATCGACGCCCCGGACGCGATGGTGCCGATCCGCACCGTGCGCAACATCAGTCTGAATCCGAATTTCGGCGGCGAAGTGATGATGGTCAGCCTCGGTTGCGAGAAGCTGCAGCCTGAACGTCTGATGCCGCCGGGCACGATTCCTATTGCGGCGGCTGCGAATGTCGCCGAAGTCGCGGACATCGGCGACGTCGAGGCAGACATGAATGGCGACGTGGTCGTGCTTCAGGACGAAGCGCACGTCGGTTTTCAGTCGATGATCGAGTCGATCATGAGAATGGCCGACGGGCATCTGAAGCGGCTGAACAATCGCCGCCGCGAAACCTGCCCGGCCTCCGATCTGGTGATCGGCGTGCAATGCGGCGGCAGCGACGCATTTTCCGGGCTGACCGCGAATCCCGCGGTGGGCTTCGCCACCGACTTGCTGGTACGCGCCGGTGCAACCGTAATGTTCTCCGAAGTCACCGAAGTGCGCGACGGTGTCGATCAACTGACGGCACGCGCGGCCAACGCGGAGGTCGCTGCGGCGATCATTCGCGAGATGCAGTGGTACGACGATTATCTGAAGCGTGGCGGCGCCGACCGCAGCGCCAACACCACGCCTGGCAACAAGAAGGGCGGCTTGTCGAACATCGTTGAAAAGGCGATGGGGTCGATCATCAAATCGGGCAATTCGGCTATTTCGGGCGTGCTCTCGCCGGGCGAAAAGGTCAAGCAGAAGGGCCTGATTTACGCGGCCACGCCGGCCAGCGATTTCATCTGCGGCACGCTGCAGGTCGCGGCGGGCATCAACCTGCATGTGTTCACCACGGGCCGTGGCACGCCGTACAGCCTCGCGGAAGTCCCCGTCATCAAGGTCGCCACGCGCTCCGATCTCGCGCGCCGCTGGCATGACCTGATGGATATCAACGCAGGCACCATCGCCACCGGCGCCGCGACGATCGAAGACGTGGGCTGGGAACTGTTCCGCCTGATGCTCGACGTCGCAAGCGGGCGCAAGCAGACCTGCGCGGAGAAGCTCAAGCTCCACAATGCGTTGACGCTGTTCAATCCGGCGCCGGTGACCTGATAGTGCTGATAGAAATCACGACAAAGACTTAGACATGACTGACTCGAACCTCGACCGCCCGGCGGCACAGAAACCTTTTCGCCGTCTTCTGCTCACCGGCGCTGCCGGCAATCTCGGCCAGCAGTTGCGCGGTGCGCTCGCCGCGTGGGCCGATGTTGTGCGCGTCACCGATATCGCGCCGCTGGGCGTTGTGGCGGCGCATGAGGAAGCATCGATTGCCGACCTTGCAGATGAAGCGGCCGTTCACGCGCTGCTCGAAGGTGTGGATGCGGTCGTTCATCTCGGCGGCATTTCCGTCGAGGCACCGTTCGACGATCTGCTCGAAGCGAATATCCGCGGTCTGTACAACCTCTATTCGGCCGCGCAGAAGCAGGGCGTCAAGCGCATCGTGTACGCCAGCTCGAATCACGCGGTGGGTTTTCATCCGACGACGTCGGTGATCGATATCGACGCGCCGCTGCGTCCCGACAGCCTGTACGGCGTGACGAAGTGCTTCGGCGAATCGCTGTCGCGCTATTACTTCGACCGCTTCGGTCTCGAGACGGTGTGCCTGCGGATCGGCTCGTCGTTCGAGCGGCCTAAGAATCCGCGCATGCTCGTCACGTATCTGAGCTTTCGCGACTTCATCGAACTCGTACGCTGCTCGCTGTTCACCAACCGGGTGGGACACGCGATCGTTTATGGCGTTTCGGATAACCGGACCAAGTGGGTGGATAACACGAAGGCCGCATTCCTCGGCTTTCGTCCGCAGGACAGTTCGATCGAGTTCGAGCACCTCTTTCCGGTCACAGCGCCCACCGCCGAACTGGATGATCCGACGCAGCGTTTCCAGGGCGGCGCGTTCGTGCTGGCCGGTCCGATGGAGCCGAAACGATGAGTGTCATGGCGAATCCGCGGGTGGAGCGCGTCGAGGCGGCAGGGGAGGCGCCCGCGTCGGTCGGCGAGAGCCCGGTGTGGCGTGCTGCGGAACAGGCGCTCTACTGGGTGGATATTCCGGCGCGGAAGATCGTGCGGCTGCGGCTCGGCACTGGCGAGCGGTCTGAGTGGGTATTGCCGGAGAAGGTGGCCTGCCTGGCGTTCGATCATCGCGGCACGGTGCTGGCGGGCTGCGAGACTGGGCTTTTTGCGGTCACGCTGACTGAAGGCGCGTCCAACGGCGAACCGCTGGCAGTGACCGGAAAGAAACTCGCCGCGCCGATATTCCCATTTGCCGATATGCGTTTCAACGACGGCCGCTGCGACCGGCAAGGGCGCTTCTGGTCCGGCACGATGGTGCAGGACATGGCAGCGGCTAATCCTGCCGGCGCGCTGTATCGGTTCGACGCGCAAGGTGGATTGTCCGAGCCCGTCGTCGATGCGTTGATCACCCAAAATGGTCTGGCGTGGTCGCCCGATGGGACCACGATGTATCTGTCCGACTCGCATCCTTTGCGCCGGCAGATCTGGGCATTCGATTACGACATCGAAGCGGGCGAGCCGCGCAATCGGCGCATGTTTGCCGACCTGCATGACTACGCCGGGCGGCCCGACGGCGCGGCGGTGGATGCCGACGGCTGCTACTGGATTTGCGCGAACGACGCGGGCCTGCTGCTGCGCTTCACCCCGCAAGGCAAGCTGGACCGACAGATTGCGTTACCGGCCGTGAAGCCGTCGATGTGCGCGTTCGGCGACCGCGATCTGGCTACCTTGTTCGTCACGTCGATTCGTCCGGCAGTTGGTGCCAATGAGCACGACGGCCATCTGTTTGCGGTTCGTCCCGGTGTGACCGGGTTGCCCGAGCCCGAATATGCGGGCGAACTATAAAAGATACGTGCGTGAGACGAGCGTTGGCGTGCTGCCATGCCGATCCTTGACGTTTTCCACCTTTATTCGTCACTCGTCGTACAACATCGTGGCGTAAAAACCACTTTCCGGCCTCGCTCCTTTCTACGAAAAATATAGTGTCTTGAAGCGCGGAATTCGCTCTCCGGCGCTTCTGGCTTGACTATTGGCGTGTAGATTTAATACGGAAACTATTACGCCCGTACTTCTGTCGTGCGGGTAAATACCGGCTGTACAACTCAAATCGTGTTTTATAGACTTCGTATGTCGTCGTACAACATACGAGTCCAAACAAACTCCTTTCGAGATAGCTTTGGATCGCTGGACGAAGCGGGCAGCGTTCTCCGCGCACGTGACCACTCGCGCGGGGCTCATGCCGATACAGTCGAAGTAAAGAAGTCGAGTTGTCTGACAGGAGTGCTGAGCATCTGTGCCGGGGACGTCTAACAGGTCAGCATGGCAAAGCGCTCGCTACCCGCAGGGCGGCGCGCGTGGAGTTGGGAGACGCATCAAACCCATGTCGCATTCGCCAGCGGCCCTCCGAAAGCGGCCCTCCGCAATCGATTTGATGATCTATTTTTCAAGGAATGTCACGATGAACAAGAAGTTTGCCACTTCCCGTGTTTCGATGATTGTCGCGGCCTCCGTGCTCGCATTTAGCACCGTGTCGGCGCACGCGCGCGTATTCCGGGTATCGGACGTGCATGGCGACACCTATCCGACCAACATGGCCGTGAAATACATGGGTGAGGAAATCAGCAAGGCGACCGGTGGCAAGGATTCCGTGAAGGTCTTCGGCAATAGCGCGCTGGGTTCCGAAAACGACACGATCGATCAGGTGCGCATCGGCGCACTGGATATGGCTCGCGCCAACGGTGCCGCATTCAACGAGATCGTTCCGGAGTCGATGATTCCGTCGCTGCCGTTCCTGTTTCGCGACATCGACCATTTCCGCAAAGTGATGTACGGCCCGGAAGGCCAGAAGATTCTCGACGCCTTCAAGGCGAAGGGCATGATCGCGCTGACGTTCTACGAGAGCGGCGCGCGTTCCATGTACGCGAAGAAGGCCATCCATTCGCCGGCCGATATGAAGGGCCTCAAGGTGCGCGTGCAGCCTTCGGATCTGATGGTCGACGAAATCAAGGCGATGGGCGGCACGCCGACGCCGATGCCGTTCGCCGAAGTCTATACGGGCCTGAAGACGGGTCTGGTGGATGGCGCGGAAAACAATCTGCCGTCGTACGAAGAGACCAAGCACTTCGAAGTCGCGCAGGTCTATTCCGAAACCCGGCATTCGATGACGCCGGAAGTGCTGGTGTTCTCCAAGAAGGTGTGGGACACACTAGCGCCGCAAGAGCAGGAAATCATCAAGAAGGCGGCGGCTGATTCGGTGCCTTACTACGAGAAGCTGTGGACCGCGCGCGAAAACGATGCGGCCAGGATGGTCACCAAGGGCGGCGCGACGATCATCACCGCGTCGCAGATCGACCGTCCGGCTTTCGTGAAGGCGATGCAGCCGGTCTGGGCGAAGTATGAAAAGACCCCGCAAATGAAGCAGCTCGTCGACGAAATCCAGGCGGTCAAATAAGTTCGGAAGTAACGCGGTGGCGAAAGACCTTGCAGCGAGCGCTGCAGGTTTTTCCCGCCGTATGGTTTCCTGAGCCGGTGACGGTTAGCAGGATTCCTGAAGATTAAATATAAGTCCGTTGTATGCAAGGATGGGGTCAATGAGATTCATGAAGCGCCCAAATGATTTTCTCTTCCACGTGCTGGTTGTCGTGGCGTCGGTGAGTCTCGCTGCGCTGTGCCTGTTGGTGATCTACAGCGTCGTGATGCGCTATGTCTTCAGCGACGCACCGGATTTCGTCGAACCCATTGCGCTCTTGCTGGTGATCGTGATCGCCATGTTCGGCGCCGCGCTCAAGGTTCGCGAGGGCGGTCACATCGGGCTTGACTCGCTCGTCAAGAAGTTGCCGCCGAAAGGGCAAGTGGTCGCCCACGCGTTCCAGCATATCTGCCTGATCGTGTTGGCCGTGGCGATTTTCTTCGGCTGTTCGCAGATGGCGGAGACGACGATGGACGACAAGATCCCGATTCTGGGCCTTCCGGAAGCGCTTCGTTATTTGATTCCGATCATTGCCAGCGCCTGCATTGCTCTGTTCTCGTTCGAGAACCTGCTGGGGCTTTTCGCACAGAAACAAAAATAGAAGAATCATGGAACTTGCCATCCTCTCAGTTAGTTTCCTCGTTTTCCTCGTATTCGGGGTTCCCGTTTCGTTCGCGTTGGGACTCTCATGCGTGCTGACCTATCTGTATGAAGGCTTGCCGGCGGCTACCGCCATGCAGTCGATGATTTCGGGAATGAACGCGTTTTCGTTCCTCGCGGTCCCGTTCTTCATTTTCTCCGGCGAGTTGATGTTGCACGGCGGTATCGCCGACCGCATCCTGCGTTTCGCGCAGGCCACGGTGGGCCATTTTCGCGGCGGGCTCGGCATGGCCAACGTGGTTGCCTGCACGCTGTTCGGCGGCGTGTCCGGTTCGCCGACGGCGGACACGTCCGCCATGGGCGGCGTCGTCATTCCGCTGATGAAGCGCGAAGGCTACAGCGCGGCTTATGCGGTCAACGTGACGACCCATTCGTCGCTGGCGGGCGCGCTGATGCCCACGTCGACGAACATGATCATCTATGCGTTCGCGGCCCAAGGCATCACCGGCACCTTGAACGGTCACCAGATGAGCGGTGTGTCGATCGGCGATCTGTTGTTTTCGGGTCTCTTGCCGGTTCTGTGGGTGATGGGTTTCGTGCTCATCGCTGCGTACTGGCAGGCGGTCAAGTTCGGCTATCCGCGCCGCCCTGACGGCTCGACCGAATTGCAGCGCTTTCCCGGCTGGTTCGCCGTGGCCCGCACGTTCCTCGGCGCGTTGCCCGGCTTGATGGTGATCGCGATCATTCTGGTCTGCGTGGCTAAGGGCATTGCCACAGCGACGGAAGCGGCAGCCATTGCCGTGTTTTATTCGCTGGTGTTGACCATCGTCGTGTACCGCACGATGACGATGAAGAAGCTCTTTCATGCGCTGTCCAAGGCGGCTAAAACCACCGGCGTGGTGCTGCTCCTGATCGGCGTGTCGAACATGCTGCGCTTCCAGATGGCTTATCTGGAGATTCCCGATGCAATCGAACGCATGCTCGATGGTGCGACGAGCCTGCCCTGGTTGATGCTGCTTTACATCAACGTCATCCAGATCTTCCTGGGCACGTTCGTCGACATGGCGGCACACATCCTGATCACCACGCCGTTATTCCTGCCAATGGCGATGCACGCCGGCGTCGGCCCCGTGCAGTTCGGGATCATGATTCTGCTGAACTGTGCGTTGGGCCTGGTTCACCCGCCGATCGGCTCGGTGCAGTTTATCGGCTGTGCAATCGGGAATGTGTCTATCGGTGAAACCACGAAGGTTGCTTGGCCATATTACCTGGCTATCTTCAGCGCGATCAACCTCGTGACTTACGTACCCATGTTTTCGACATGGTTGCCGAGCCTGATCAATGGCCACCCGGTGTTTTGAATGCTTGATTAAGAGTCGGCGCTGGTGATGCACTGCCAGGCACAAGGAATAAATTTTTTACAGAGGAGCAGAAATGAAAAAGGTATTAGCAACCTCGGCCCTTGGGTTGGTCGCTCTTGGCGCGCACGCTCAAAGCAGCGTGACGTTGTACGGTATCGTCGATACGGGGATCGGCTATCAGAGCAGCCAAACGTCGCTCGGTTCGACCAGCGGCGGTCACTCGGTCGTCAAGATGATCAACGGGATCTGGGCAGGCAGCCGCTTCGGCATGAAGGGCAGCGAGGACCTGGGCGGCGGCACGAAGGCGATCTTCCAGTTGGAAGAGGGCTTTAACAGCGCAACCGGCGCGCAGTCCGTCTCCGGCCTGGCGTTCAATCGGCAAGCGTATGTCGGCCTCGCCAATGCCACCTACGGCTCGTTCACCGCAGGCCGCCAGTACACGTCGTACTACACGCTGCTGTCGCCCTATAGCCCGACCACGTGGTTGACGGGCGCTTACGGCGCACACCCGGGCGATATCGATTCGCTGGACACGCTGTACCGCGCGAATAACTCGCTGGTTTATACGTCGCCGAACATGCACGGCTTGACGGTGAGCGGTTCGTATTCGGTGGGCGGTGTGGCGGGCAGCACCAATGCGGGCTCGACGTGGAGCGCGGCGGCGCAGTACCTCAACGGTCCGTTCGGTATCGCGGCGGGCTTCCAGCGCATCAACAACTCGACACCGGGCGGCGGTGCGTGGGGTCCTGACTCCACGACGTCGAATGCCGGCGCCCAAGCGGGTGTGTCGGGCATCAACAACGGCTATCAGACGGCGCAGGCGCAGCAGCGGGTTGCAGTGACGGGCGGTTATGCGTTCAGTTCGCAATGGGACGTCTCGTTCTCGTATTCGAACGTGCAATACGTTCCGGGCGTGAACTCGCTGTTCCACAGCGAAGCGATCTTCAACACGGCTGGCGCAGTGCTGCACTTCAAGCCGCTGTCGACGCTGGACCTGGCTGCCGGCTATAGCTATACGCGCGCAACGCAGTCGAACGGCATTTCGAGCTCGGCGCGCTATCAGCAGTTCAATCTCTCGCAGTACTACAGCCTTTCCAAGCGTACCGGGCTGTATGCGCTGGAGGCCTATCAACGTGCGGGCGGCCAGACCCTGGCCCCGACCAAGACCGGCACCAGCATCATCAACGCAACTGCCGATATCGGCGACGGCCAGAATGGCGCGCCGTCCTCGTCACGCAGCCAGTTTGCGGCAGGCGTGGGCATCATCCACAAGTTCTAATCGTGGCGTGGCGGCGTCTTGAGATGCCGCCACGGTGAGTTCGGCCGATCCGGACTTCACGGGATGGACGTTCAGGCGTCCGCTTCGGACCACAAACGTCCACCCGTTGCCCAGTTTTCGCGTTTGACGTCGGTGAGGATAATGTCCACCGAATTCGGTTCGACGCCAAGCGATTCGCAGGTAGCCTGGGTGATGGCTTCGACGAACTGGCGTTTCTGTTCCAGCGAGCGGCCTTCGAAGAGTTCGATATGAAACGTGGGCATTGCGTGACTCCGTGATCAACAACGTTAAGAAATGAATTCAGTCGCGATAAGTGCGGTCGAGCCGATCGAGCTTGCGTAGTAAAGCAGGCCATTCCAGCGCGCCCTCGATCGCGCCGCCGTCGTATAGCTGTTCGGCGGTGCGGGCGGCTACGGCATTGCCCGGCACCACGAGTTCGGCGCCGCATGCTTGCGCCTGCAACTGGATTTCGCATGCCTTGATCAGCGTCGCCATCAGCACGTAGGCTTCGGCGACGGTGCGGCCGGCGGTCAGCGTGCCGTGATTGCGCAACAGCATGGCCGGTTTGTCGGCGAGATGCGCGATGAGGCGAGCGCCTTCGGTGGGCGTAAAGGCCAGGCCTTCGTAATCGTGATACGCGAGGTGGCCGTAAAAACGCAGCGCATGTTGCGACGCCGGCAGCAAACCGGCCGGTTGCGCGGAAACCGCAACGCCCGCTGTATTGTGCAGGTGCATCACACAGAAAGCGTCAGCGCGTGCAGCATGCACGGCGGCGTGCAGCGCGAAACCGGTAGCGTTGACCGGATGTTCGCTTGCGCCGACGACGTTGCCTTCGATATCGATCTTCACCAGGTTGGACGCACGCACTTCGTCGAACGCGAGGCCGAACGGATTGATCAGGAAGTGGCCCGGTTCGCCGGGAACGCTCGCCGAGATATGTGTGTAGATCAGATCGTCCCAGCCGTTGAGCGCCGCTAGGCGATAGGCGGCGGCGAGGTCGACACGGGTCTGCTGCTCCGCTTCGGACAGCGGCCCCGTCTCGGCGACACGGCCTGCGGGCGTGTGGGTGAATGACATGTCTGTCTCCTGAGATTGCTCGATGGGTCTAAGCTTTGGCCTAAACCTGCCGCCTAAAACCCTGCGGCTTAATACCGGCGACTTAATACCTGCGGCCCAACCCTGCGGCGCTAATCCGCGCGCCGGACGGCCGCTGCCGTCGATGTGACGGAACGCGTGATTGAGGCGCTTTCCATTGTTTCGGGCGCCGCTGGGCCAAGCGTAAAGCGGCCGATGAGCCACTGCATGCACCACGTCGCGAGCACGAACGGTGCAGTCATGGCGGGCCAGCCAAAGTAAGTAGCGAACACTTGCAGCACAACCGAAACGGCAACCCCGCCGAGCGTCATCGCGACTCCGCAATCGGCCAGCGCGATCGCGGTCAGCGCGCCGTTGAATCCTAACAGGCCCGCGTCGAACGAGCCTGCATTCGCGCCGAGCAGCAGGTGCGCGGCGCTCGCGAGGCCCGCGCCGATCAACGCCCATAGCGCGTGGCGCCGCGATGCCGCGGCAATTCCGGTCAACACGAGCAAGCCCGGCCACGCGCCGGTCGCGAAGCCTGTTTGCGCGAACCCGGCGAGTAAGCCGCTACTCAATTGTGCTGCGCTGAGCGTGTACACGGTGGACAGGTTCGCTGGCAGTGTGCCGCCGGTCACTAACGGCAGCCAAAGCCACGTGACGATCAAACAGGGGCTCGAAAACACGCCAAGCCTACGCGCGCGCAGCCGGCGCGACCACGGTTCAAGCAGCCACGCGGTGCCCGTCGCGGCGAGAATCGCCACGGCGGCGGCGGTCGCATTGTCGGCGATGAAGCTGAACGCGGCGAGACCGGCTAGCGCACCGTTAAAGCCGTGCAAGCCGGCGCGCGTGTCATCCTCGCGATAGCCGGCCAGTATCGCGCTCACATTGGCCGCAACCGCACCCGTCAGCGCCGCGCATGCGAGGCGCGGATCGCATAGCAGCCACGCGGCGAGCAGGCAGGCGCCGGTGAAAGCGTTCGGTTGCAGCACGATCTGACCGAGACTGCGCAACAGCGTGCGCAAGACGGTGGATTGTGCTTCGGCGGCGGCGTGCATGGTTTGAGGGCTGCGTGAATTCGATGATGCGCGACGTCGGCGCGTGAGCGACGGGCGCACGCGACGGGTCGGAATGAGCGTGAACCGCGAGCATAGGCCACCGGCACCGCGTCTGGCATCGCCGCCCATTGATAGTGGCTATTTGCGACACATGCGCGCCATGGGCGCGCTGTCGGCGAACCGAAAGCTTTCGCGCTACGATAGAGCGCTGGCGCGCTTGCCGCGCCGTTTAACAAGGAGACAGGCGGATGCGTGAACTACGGTGGGCATCGGAAGAGGGCGACGGTTTCGAACATCTGGCGTTCGACGCGCGCGAAGACGGCTTTGCGATGGAGAGCGTCCTGGTCGGCCAGCGCTACGGCAAGGCGTATGGCCTGCACTACAAGGTGCGCTGCGATGCGCAATGGCGCACCACCTATGCGTGGCTGAAGATCGTCGGCGGTGGGGAACTGGAATTGCACGGCGACGGCGCCGGTCATTGGCACGATGGCCACGGTCTCGTGCTCAGCGCGATCGAAGGGTGCATCGATATCGATATCGCCGCCACGCCCTTGACGAACACACTGCCGATCCGCCGTCTGCAACTGGCCAAAGGCGAACGTCAGCCGATTTCCGTGGCGTATATTTCGACGCCGGATTTGCAGGTCACGCGTGCCGAGCAGGCATATTCGTGCATCGAGTTGAATCGCGAGTATCGCTACGAGGGCATCTTCCGCAATTTCGCCGCGAACCTGACGGTGGATGAAGACGGTCTCGTGACCGATTATCCGACGCTGTTCACGCGCCTGCCGCACGGGCGTTGATCGTCGAAGTGCCGAGCCAGCCTTCGATCCAATGAAAGCGCCGGCTCGACGTAGCGATCGCGCATCGGCAAGATGAACTGCACTGGCGCATGCGCGGGGCGCGCGCTAGCGACGTGAGGGGGCGTGTTGTCGTGGCCCCGTCAGCGCATGATGTGCTACGGATAGCGAAATAATCTGTCGTGCCGTATTTTTTCGAACTGCCAGTGTCTATTTGTCCGCAAGACTGGCTGCCACCTCGCGGCTTTGCCATACGTTGTCCTTCACGGTAACTTTCTGCGGAATCAGATGGGCGCCGTAAAACGCATCGGCGACCACTTGTTGCGCGCGCACGATCTCGTCGGTCACAACAGTGGTGCCGTACGGATACCGGCGGACCCATGTTTCGACCAGCTTTGGATCCAGACCGACCTTTGGCGTGATCAGCGCGGCGGTTTCCACCGGATGGTCATTGACCCACAGTCCGGCGGTGCGCAACTGTCCGAGAATCGCGCCGACCACATCAGGATGCTGCTGAGCGAAGTCGCGCGTGGCCTCATAGAAGTTATAAGGACCGTTGAGATCCGAATAGTCAGCCAACGCGCGCGCTTTCAGCGCCTGTTGCGCCGACGCGTAGTACGGGTCCCAGATGACCCATGCATCGACGGTGCCGCTTTCGAAGGCGGCGCGCGCATCCGCGGGCGCCAGATACACCGGGCGAATGTCCTCGTAACGCAGACCGGCTTTCTTCAGCGCCTCGAGCAGCAGATAGTTCGCGCTCGAACCCTTCTGCAGCGCGACGCGTTTGCCCTTCAGATCGGCCACGCTACGCAATGCCGAATCGTTTCTGACCAGCACCGCTTCGCTATGACGGCCCGCCGGCTCCGCGCCGACGTACACGAAGCGTACGCCGCCGGCCTGCGCGAACACGGGCGGCGGCGCGCCGGTGTAGCCGAAATCGATACTGTTCGCGTTCAGGGCTTCGAGCAGTTGTGGGCCGGCGGGAAATTCGAACCACTTGATGCTGTAGCCGAGCGGCTTGAGTTTTTCGTCGAGCGAGCCTTGTGCTTTGAGCACCGCGAGCAAGCCTGATTTCTGATAACCGATGCGCAGTACCTTGGCCGGTTCGTTGGCGTTGCCGTTGCCAGTGCCGCTGCTCTGCGCGGTCGCGCTCAATGTCGTGAACACCGCTAGCAACGCGGTGGCGATGTGAAGCGAAAAACGGGTATGAGGAGCCATTCGGCGAATCTCCATTGCGTTCGATTGGTCGAGGATCGTCGCACGGACGTCTCGCCGCTCAAACGAAGCAATGCAGATTTGAATATGACGCGCGCTGCGCTATTTTTCAGGTTTGTCCGGTTACATCGTCCGGCACGGCTGAATCGCCCACCCCCAAGGTCCGCTGCATCAAGGTGGTGTCGAGCCAGCGACCATGCTTGAAGCCGACAGCCTTCAATGTGCCTGTCAATTCGAAACCCAGTTGGGTATGCAGCGATAGCGACCCGCCGCTGCCCCCATCGGCGATCACGGCGACCATCTGGCGCCACGGTCCAGTTTCGCAGCGTTCGATCAGCGCCTGCAATAACACGCGGCCCAGGCCGCGCCCACGATACGCGTCGCCAATGTAGATCGAATCTTCGATGGTGGTGCGATAGGCGGCGCGCAGCCGGTAGGGCGTCGCGTAGCAATAGCCGGCGACTTCACGATCGATCTCGGCCACCATGTACGGCAGCCCATGACCGCGCACCGACGCGAGCCGCGCGCGCAGGTCGTCGACGGAAGGCGGAATTTCTTCGAACGAAGCGACGCCGTTCAGCACGTGGTGCGCGTAGATCGACTGGATCGCGGGCAGATCGGCTTCGGTGGCGTCGCGGATGAGTGGCGGGGTGGCGGCTCGGTCGGTCGAATGGGGGGTGGAGGGCGCGGGGCGGGTGGTGCTCATGCGTGTCCTGGCGTGGCCGGTGGATCTGAGGATACGTTTTACTATGCCCGTCGCGAGTGCGAATTTGAAGGGAGTCAAAAATCGCCGCGACTTATAGCTGGTATCAGCGGTGGTATCAGCGCGTGGAGAGGGAACAGGCGCGATTCTTAATCCGCGAGCTACAACGCCGCGTCCACGCCGATCACGTCGACCGCCTTGCGCTGATAGCCTCCGGTCGCGAGCAACAGGCTGCGCGTGTATTCGTGCTCGACCCGTTGCGCGCGAATTTGCTCGATATCGCGCTGTTCGACGATCTCGCCATTGCGCATCACCGCGACGCGCTGGCAAAGAAAGCCGACCACCGCAAGGTTGTGGCTGACCAGCACCATGGTCGGTTTGCGTTCACGGTGCAGGCGCCGTAGCAGGTTGAGGATTTCGGCCTGCACGGAGACGTCGAGCGCGGAAGTCGGTTCATCGAGCAACAAGACGCGGGGTTCGACGATCAGCGCGCGCGCAATCGCCACACGCTGCCGCTGGCCGCCGGAAAGCTGATGCGGATAACGAAAGCGGAACGCCGGGCCGAGCCCGACTTCGAGCAGCGCTTGTGTGATCCGCTCTTCCTGCCGGTCCATCCCGTTGATGACGAGCGGCTCGCGCAGCGTCTGATCGACAGTGAAACGTGGGTGCAGCGACGCGTAAGGATCCTGGAACACCATCTGCACGTCGCGTCGGAACGAGCGGTCAACCTTCTCGCCGAGCAGATGCTTGCCCACCCGCATGCTTCCGCCTGCCAGCGGCACCAGACCCGTGAGCGCCCGCAGAATGGTCGACTTGCCGGAGCCTGATTCGCCGACGAGGCCGAATATCTCCCCTTCGCCGATCTGAAAGCTCGCGTCCTTCACCGCGTCGAAATAGCCGGTTTTTGTTTTGAACCGGATCCGCGCTGCCTGTACGTCGATCATGCCACTGCTCCGATGGTTTCCGTGAGCCACGCGGGGTCGCGCTGGAGCACGGGCAATTCGTCCGGCGGATTGACGAGCGGCGGATTGGCGGCCAGCAGGCCGCGCGTATAAGGATGCCGCGCATGGACCAGATCGCACGCCGCGCAGGTTTCGACCACCCGCCCCGCATACATCACGACCACGCGGTCGCAGAACGACATGACTAGCGGCAGGTCGTGGCTGATCAGGATCAGGCCGGTATCGTGCCTGGCGATCATTTCGTCGAGGATGCCGAGCACCTGTATCGAGACCAGCACGTCGAGCGCGCTCGTCGGTTCATCGGCGACCAGCAGGCGCGGACCTGACGACACCATCATCGCGATCATCACGCGCTGGCCCATTCCGCCGGATAGCTCGTGCGGCCAGGCATCGGCGACTCGTTCGGGATTGCGAATATGCACCGAGGCGAGGGCGTCGACGATCTTCTCGCGCATCGCCTTGCGGCTCAGTTTCGGATCGCGCAGTGCGAACGCTTCGCGCATCTGCTGCGCGACGGTCATCACGGGATTGAGCGAATACTTCGGGTCCTGCAGGATCATGCCCATCTGCTGCCCGCAAAGACGGCGCCGTTTGCGTGGCGGCATGGCAAGCAGATCCTGGCCGTCGAACCTGAGCGCCTTCGCCGTGCAATGCGCGGCCGGCGGCAACAGGCCGAGCAACGCGCGTCCTGTCAGCGATTTTCCCGAGCCCGACTCGCCGACGATGCCAAGCCTTTCGCCCTTGTTGACGGTTAGCGAGAGACCGCGCACCGCGTCGCTCAGTTTGCCGTCGTGGCCGGGAAAACCCACGTGCAGGTCATCGATTTCGCACAGCGGGTGGCTGGAATCCAGGGCCATTTTTTTAGCCTCCATGACGGGGATCGAAGACGTCGCGCAGACCGTCGCCGAGCAGATTGAACGACAGGCTCACGAGCAGAATCGCGAGGCCAGGAATCGTCGCGACCCACCAGGCGTCGAGCAGGACATTGCGGCCCGACGCCACCATGAAGCCCCATTCCGGACTGGGCGGTTGCGCGCCGAGGCCGAGAAAACCGAGGCCGGCCACCGTCAGAATGATGCCGGCCATGTCGAGCGTCGCCCGCACGATCACCGACGACGAGCACAGCGGCATCACGTAGCGCAGCAGCAAACGCAGGCGCGAAGCACCTTGCAAACGCGCGACGTGCATGAAGTCGGCCTGCACGATGCGCAGCGTTTCGGCGCGCGCGAGCCGCGCATAGGCGGGCCACGCGGTGACCGAAATGGCGATCACCGCATTGATGACGCCCGGGCCGAGCGCGGCGGCGAAAGCGAGCGCCAGCACGATCTTCGGAAAGGCGAGCGCGATATCGGTGATGCGCATCGCCACGTTATCGATCCAGCCGCCGAAGAAGCCGGCCGTCATGCCCACCAGCAAGCCGACCGGCACGACGATCACGACAACAAGGATCGCGATCGACAACGTCAGGCGCGAGCCGTAGATCAGGCGCGAGAGAATATCGCGTCCGAGCTGGTCGGTGCCGAGCCAATGCGACGCGGAACCGAGCGGCAACAAGCGGTCCGCCAGCACCTGTTGCAATGGATCGTGCGGCGCGAACCACGGCCCGATCGCCGCGACCACAATCAGCAGCACCAGAATCGCGAAGCCGAACACCGAGAGCGGATTGCCGGTGAAGCGCCGCCAGCGCCGGTAAGCAAGCCCGAGCGCGGCCTGTTTGCGCGAACCCGGTGTGTCGCTCAGCAGCCAGTCTTTCCAATGTCGGGGCGCGGCGTTCATCGGCTGATCCTGCAATGCATCGTGGGGGGAAGGGAGCACGGCTTCGATCTCCGGGGCATCAGCGAGCGCGCGGATCGAACACGCGGTACAGCGCGTCGGTCAGCAGGTTGAGGGCGATGAAGGTGATGCCGATCACGAGCGTGCTGCCGAGTACCGCGTTCATATCGGCATTGAGCAATGCGCCGGTGAGGTAAGAACCGATGCCGGGCCACGCAAATACGATTTCGGTCAGCACCGAGCCTTCAAGCAGATAGCTGTAGGTGAGCGCGATCACGGTAAGGAGCGGCACGGCAATGTTGCCGAACGCGTGCCGCCAGATCACGCGGCGCTCGGGCAGGCCTTTGGCGCGCGCCGTGGTGATGTACTCCTGGCTCAACTGGTCGAGCATGAACGAGCGTGTCATACGGCTCAGATAAGCGACCGAGTAGTAGCCGAGAATCGCCGCGGGCAGCGCGATATGCGACAGCGCGTTGAAGAAGACGTCCCATTCGCCGGCGATCAGCGCGTCGATCAGCAGGCTGCCGGTATGGGTGTCGACCATGCCGTCGAACACCGGATCGATGCGGCCGGGACCGGACACCCAATGCAGCTTGGCGTAGAACAGCAGCAGGCCCATCAAGCCCAGCCAGAAGACAGGTACCGAGCTGCCGATGAGCCCCACGAAGCGGGCAACATGATCGATCCAGCGGTTATGGCGCACCGCGGCGATCACGCCGAGCGGGACACCCACCAGCACGCCGAGAATCGTCGATAGCGTTGCGAGTTCAAGCGTGGCGGGGAATACGCGCTTGATGTCGTCGAGTACCGGATTCGCGGTCAGCAGCGAGACGCCGAGATTGCCGTGCAACACGTCGCGCACGTAGATGAGAAATTGCACCGCGAGCGGTTTGTCGAGGCCGAGTTCGACGCGCATCGCGGCATAGGCGTGCGCGGAAGCACGATCGCCGAGCACAGCCAGCACCGGATCGATCGGCACCTTGCGGCCAATGATGAAGGTCACCGCGAGCAGGCCGACAAACGTGATCAGCAGCGTGAGAGCCCAGCGCAGCAGAAGGAGGGTCCAGCGTACGCCGCCGTGATCGGCGGAGAACGCGCGTACGCGGTCCAGTGGGCTGACGGGCGTGACGGGAGTCGACATGTTTATCTTCCTTGCCTGAAGCGCGACCCTGCAATTCGCAATGGCCACGCTCAGGCTCGACGCTTACTGCTTCTTCAGATCGCGATACGACACGAGATCATTGATCGGGCCGACGTCCAGACCGCTCACGCCCGGACGGTACGCCACCTGCGCGACCTTCTGGAACATGATGACGAACGGCGACTTCGCCAGCACTTCCTTCTGCATCGCTTGATACATCTGCGCGCGTTTGACCGTCGACGATTCGGCGAGCGCCGCGTTGGTTTCCTTCGTCAACTCGGGAATGTTCCACGCATTGCGCCAGGCGAGCATCTTGTAGCTCGAACCGTCGCTGTTGTCCGGATTCCACGCGAACCCCTGGGCGTTGCTGTGCGGATCGATATAGTCCGCCGACCATTCGCCGATATAGATATCGTGCTGACGGGCGCGATATTTCGCGAGCGTCTGTTTGTTGTCGCCCGGAATGATCTCGACCTTGATATTGGCCTGCGCGAGATTAGCCTGCACTGCCTGCGCGATTTCGTTGTACGGGTAGTCGTTACGCACGTCCATCTTCACCGTGAAGCCGTTGGCGAGTCCGGCTTTCGCCAGTAGCGCCCGGGCCTTGGCGACGTTCTGCTGATACGGGTTCGTATTCAGCGCGCCGAGAAAGCCTTCCGGCAGGAAGGTTTCATGCACCTTGTAGGTCGACCGCACAATGTGATCCTGAATGCCCTTGTAGTCGATCAGCCATTTCATCGCTTCCTGCACGTCGGGTTTGGCGAGGTTCGGGTTCTTCACGTTCAGGCCGAGATACATCAGCGTGGCTTGCGGCACCGGCGTCACGCGCGCCTTACCACTCTTCTCGAGGGCGGCGAGGTCGTCGGGGCTCAGGTCGCGCGCGACGTCGACGTCGCCGTTTTCCAGCAGAAGACGCTGGCTCGCCGCTTCCGGCACATGGCGCAACACGATGCGTTTCATCGCGAGCGGCACACGGTAGCCGTCGAAGCGTTGCAGCACGATGCTGTCGTTGGCGGTCCACTTGACCAGCTTGTATGCGCCGGAGCCGGCCTCGTTGGTGCGCAGCCAGTCGTTGCCGAAGTCGTTACCCTTCTGATGCGACATCAACAGCTTCTGGTCGAGTACCGAGGCGGGCCATGAGCCGAGCACATTGAGCACGAAGGTCGGTGCGTATTTCTGGTCGGTCGTCACGCTGACGGTGCTGTCGTCGACTTTCTTCACGCGCTGCAGTACGTTGTCTTTCCCGAGGCCGATGCCCTGCAGAACCGTCGCCGGGCCTTTGTCGAGCAGCACGGCGCGCTGGATCGACCACGCGACGTCGTCGGCCGTCAGCGGATTGCCCGAGTGGAACTTGAGGCCCGGGCGGATCTTGAACGTGAAGGTAAGGCCATCGGGGCTGACCGTCCACGATTGCGCGACGTCGCCGTTGAATCTGGACGGATCGCGCAGATCGACGCGCACGAGGCGGTCGTAGGTGTTCGCCACATATTCTTCCGGCACGAGCTCGTAGATTTCGCCTGGATCGAGCGTGGTGAATTCATCTAGCAGCGTCGCCATGACGAACATGTCTTTCGGCGTGGCCGCCTGAGCGGGGCCACCCGCCACAGACAGCGCCAAAGCCGACGCGACGGCGGCCACTGCCAGCGCATTGCGCAAAACCACTTTCATACTCGCTCCGTGAGGAAGGTAAAAAACCTGGGAAGATGGGCACTGCAAAGTCGAAGGCGTTACATCAAGCGTAGTGGGCCGCTCTCGCTGTTGTCGAGCAGCGGCAAGGCGAGCGAGCCCGGCAGCTCGTAATGCCACCATTCGCTTTTGATATGGGTGAAGCCCGCACCGTGCATCACGCCGAGCAGCAGTGTGCGGTTGCGTTGCACATGCTCGGGCAAGCCGGGGTGAAAGTGCTCGGACTCGATCGTCATGGCGTCGAAGCCGGTGCCCATGTCGAGTTCCTCACCGTTCGCATCGACGAGCGTCAGGTCGAGCGCGGTACCGCGGCTATGGTTGGAACCGCGGCTGAGATCGGCGATGTAGGTGGGATCGGGCAGAAAGTCCCATAGCACCTGCTGTGCTTGCGGCGGACGGTAGGCGTCGAAAATGCGCAGGGTCGCGCCGATGTTGCGCGCGAGTTCCACCGCGCGGCGCAGGGCTGCTTCGGCGGGCTCCAGCAGCAGGCAGTGCGCGGCTTTGTAGATCGGCTTGCCGGTGAGATTGCGCGGCGTCGCGTAGACGAGGTCGATGTGGACGCCGTGCGTGGCGGGCGTGATCTCGATGAGTCGGTGGTGGTTCATGTCGGTGAAGTGAGGTTCAAAGATCGAACTGGTTGAGTTCGCCTTGCAGTTCGCGATTGCGGGCCACGCGTTCGTCTAGCGTCGGTCCGAGCCTGTCGACGATCGCGCTGATCAGCAGATTGAAGAGACAGGTGAGCGGCGCGAGCGAGTCCCAGAACTGGCCGACGTCGGTCTTGACCTGCAGGAGATCGCCCGCAAAGTCTCTCGCCCACGGGCAATAAATATCGGTGACGAGCACGAAGGGCAGGCCGCGACGCGTGGCGGCCTCACAATAGCGGCGCGCGATCGTCGAGTAGGCGCGGGTGTCGGTGACGATCAGATACGGCGACGCGAACTCGGAGTTCAGCGAATCGACGTACGAGCCTGACATGCCGTCGGAATAGAACACTCGCGGGCGGATATATTCGAGGTAGCTGTAGAACGCATTGCTGATGCCGCGAGTCGATTGAATGCCGAGGATATAGATGGCGTCCGCGCTCGAAATGCGTTCGGCCACGCGCGCGAACATCGTCGACTGCGCGAGTTGGTAGACGTGCTGAATCGCGCCGATTTCGAGGTCGAGCGAGCGGGCGAGGGCGGGACTCGGTGCGGGCGCGGTGCCGGCCTGCGCGGCTTCGCCCTGTTCGCTGGATACGCGGCGGAACGCGTCGAGGCGATCCGTGATCATCCACGGGCGTTCCTGCGTGCCGCGCAGTTCGCGTTTAAGATCGTCGAGATTCTGGTAGCCGACGCTGCGCAGGAACCGGCCGACGGAGATGCCGCTCGTGCCGGCCTGCTGCGCGATCTGGTCGGCGGTCTCGAGGCCCAGCCTGTCCAGATTGGCGAGCAGATAACTGGCGATCCGCTTGGCGGTAGGCGTGAGTTCGGCGAAGCGGGCTTCGACGGTCTGGGCGAAAGCAGTCGGCATCGTGGCGCTGATCGGGGTTAGTTGTTTGTCATTATTTTTAGCAATGACACGTATCTAACAAAACCAATAAACTCAGCGCCAGCTTAAAAAAGTAATCGGGAAGCGATGTTCGATAGGATTTAGCGAAGCAATTCCTACACGACCTGCCGTGCCGGCACCGGTCGGGAAAAGCGCCTCGCCCCAGCCACGCACGCCACCACTACCACGCTGACCAGAATCATCGCGGGCGGGACCTGTTCATGCAGCAGCAACGCGGCCAGCAGCAAGCCGAAAAACGGCTGTAGCAATTGCAGCTGTCCGACGCCGGCAATGCCGCCGAGCGCCAGTCCGCGATACCAGAACACGAAGCCAATCAGCATGCTGAACAGCGACACGTACGCGAGCCCCCAGAGCGCGGCGTGGCTCACGCCTTCGAACGATGCAGGCCGTGCCCACCAGGCGAGCGGCAGCATCACCGGCAGCGACAGTACCAGCGCCCACGAAATCACCTGCCAGCCGCCGAGATGGCGCGACAGCCGCGCGCCTTCTGCATAACCCAAACCGCAGACAACGATCGCCGCCAGCATCAGCGCATCGCCGAGCGGCGACGCGTCCAGGCCGTGGCGCAAGGCGAACGCGACCACGGCGCTGCTGCCGAGCGCCGAAAACAGCCAGAACGCCGGCTGCGGGCGCTCGCCGCCGCGCAGCACGCCGAAGATCGCGGTGGACAACGGCAGGAGTCCGACGAACACCACGGCATGCGCAGAACTCACGTGACGCAGCGCGAGAGCGGTCAACAGCGGAAAGCCGACCACCACGCCGAGTGCGACCACCACCAACGGGATGAGGTCGCGCCTGGCCGGCCGGGCCTGGCGAAACACGAGCAATAGCAGCAGACCCAAGGTACCCGCGATGGTCGCGCGGGCTACCGTCAGGAACACGGGATCGAGGCCTTGCACGGCGATTCGCGTGGCGGGCAGCGAGCCGCTGAAAATCAACACCCCCACCATGCCGCTCACCCAGCCGTTCGTTGTCTTGTCCATCGGAAGAGCCCATGCGCATTTGAAAATTGAACCCATAGCATCCGCTTTCCGGTTCTAAAGGGTAAGCTACGGATCAGTACAATTCGTACAAACTGTACCGAACATGGAGCAGTACAGATGGCGGAAAGTGATAGCAACCGCGCGGCCACAGGTGTGCAAGGCACGCGCGTCGGCACGGTGATGGACAGCTTGCGCGAGCGCATTGCGAGCCGTTCGCTGATGCCGGGCGCGCGCGTGCCGTCGATTCGTGTAATGACCGAGACGCTCGGCGTGTCGAAGTCGACGGTCGTGGAAGCGTACG
The DNA here is from genome assembly GCF_041321145.1 of Paraburkholderia sp. IW21. NCBI lineage: Bacteria > Pseudomonadati > Pseudomonadota > Betaproteobacteria > Burkholderiales > Burkholderiaceae > Paraburkholderia > Paraburkholderia sp. IW21. Next base: position 91,005 of record NZ_JBGGWA010000012.1, read on the forward strand.
ACCGGCTGGTCGCGGAAGGGGTGATCGTGGCGCGGCGCGGCTCCGGCTTTTTCGTGTCGGGCCATGCGCCGCCCCTCGCGCTCGCCGATCTCGGACCACGCCTGGATCGCGACCTCGATCCATTGTGGCTTACGCGGCAGTCGCTGGAGGCCGACGCGAAGGTCCTCAAGCCGGGATGCGGCTGGATGCCGCCTTCATGGCTGCCGGAGGACGGCGTGCGCCGCGCGTTGCGTGCGGTGGCGCGCGATCCGCAGTCGCCGCTCGCCGAATACGCGAGCCCGCGCGGTTTGCCGGCGCTGCGTCAGCAACTTGCGTGGCGGCTCGCTCAGCACGGCGTGGAAGCGCCTCCGGAGCAGATCGTGTTGACCGATGGCGGCACGCACGCGCTCGATCTTGTGTGCCGCCTGCTGCTCGAACCCGGCGACACCGTCCTGATCGACGACCCGTGCTATTTCAACTTCCAGGCGCTGTTGCGCGCGCATCGCGCCCGCATCGTCGGCGTGCCTTATACGCCGTCGGGGCCCGATCTGGCGGCATTCGAGCGGGCACTGATCGAGCACCGTCCGCGGCTTTATGTGACCAATTCCGCCATCCACAATCCGACTGGCGCCACACTTGCGCCGGCCATCGCGCATCGGCTGCTGAAACTGGCGGGTGAGCACGATTTGCTGATCGTCGAGGACGATATCTTCGCCGACTTCGAAGACGAACCCGCGCCGCGTCTCGCGGCGTTCGACGGTCTCTCGCGGGTGGTGTCGATCGGCAGTTTTTCGAAGACGCTGTCCGCGGCGGTGCGTTGCGGCTATATCGCCGCGCGTGCCGAATGGATCGAGCCGCTGATCGATCTGAAGCTGGCAACGTCGTTCGGCAACGGCCAGCTCGCGGCGAGCGTTGTGCACCGTTTGCTGGTGGACGGCACGTATCGGCGGCATCTGGAATCGATGCGCGCGAAGCTCGCGGACGCCATGGGGGAGACGGTCAGGCGCCTGGGCTATGCAGGCCTGGAAGTGTGGACGCGGCCACGCGCCGGTATGTTCGTGTGGGCGCGTTTGCCGGATGCGCTCGACGCCGCCGACATCGCGCGTCATGCGTTAGCCGGAAGCGTGGTGTTCGCGCCCGGCAATGTGTTCAGCGCGTCGCAATCGGCGGCCGGGTTCCTGCGGTTCAATGTGTCGCAATGCAACCGCCCGAAGGTGTACGAAGCGCTGCAACGGGCGATGGAAGCATCCGCCGCATCGAAAGCGCACGCCTGAACGCGCGTTTCGCCGCGCGACTTTATTTGCACAGCAAAAGCAGGCGCTCCTGATCCGTGCAGGAGGGGCGTGGTTTCCGCGCGGCTTGCGCAGCGGCGGCCGTTGCGTTGATCGTCGCACTCCTGTTCGCGAGGCACGCGCGCAAATGTTTCTCCACCGGTCCGTAGTATTTCCATCCGCGCACGAGCGCCGGCAATTCAAGCTTCACCTGTTTCCACTTCGGGTGCCCGTGTTCCTGCAGATTGTCGAAGTTGGCGCACAGCGAGTCGGCAAAGTGATTCAGGTTGCCGACGGTATCGCGCAGACCGTAATCGTAGGTGACGAGAAAGGCCTTCACGGTCAATGTGGGGACGTCTTCCTTGAGCCAGTTCGGATAGCTGGCCGCGCGGATCGTCGCGGGAAAATACGTCTGTTTCGCACGGGCGGTTTCGGGCGCGGCGGAATCGACTTTCAGCAGGCGGATCTGTTGCAACAGGTCGGGATTCATGTCGTTGAACAGTTTTGCCGGCTGCCCGACCACGATGATCGCAACGTCCACCTTCTTGACGATCAATGCGGCCAGCGCGTCTTCGTTGCTCAGGTGCTGGACGTTCTGCTCGGGAATCGTCTGGCCGAACATGAGGTGATACAGCGTCGTGGCCGATTGAGCGGTGCCGCTGCCGAGCAGGCCGACGCTGATGCTCTTGTCTTTGATGTCGGCGAAGGTTTTCATCGGCGAGTCCGCGCGCACCACGACGTTAATTTCCTCGTCGTAGAGCGGCATGATGAGCCGTAGCGGCCGGATCGCCGTGCCCGCGTCGGCGTTGCCGGCGTTGGCCATATCGATGTAGGCCTGATACACATCGGACTGCACTAGCGCGAGCTTCACACCCGGCTCGAAGCGCATGCGCTGCACGTTTTCAGCCGAGCCCTTCGACGCCATCACTTCCAGGTCGATGCCCGCCGGCTGTGCCACCCATTTCGACAGATCCTGGCCGATCTGAATATACGTGCCCCGTTCCGGACCGGTGACGATCTTGTAGTGAGCGGGTTCCGCGAAAGCAAACGATGACATGACCATCAGCGCCAGTCCCAGCCATCCCGCCAGAAGTCTCTTCAGCATGGTCTATCTACCTATCGGTCAGGTTTGAACAGCTTCTCGCGCCCGCGCGCGCGAAGCACTGGAGAGTCGGTTGCCATGTCATATTCAGTGCGCTGCGCGTGCAATGTCCGTCTGTTGCCGCTCACAGCCCACGCGAACAGAGATGTAATCGGGCATGCCGTGTTTCATCCAGCAAGTCATGCGCTTCATCGTGCGAGAGGCTGCGAAATTCGGTGTCCAAAAGATTGCTAATGCGCCGGACTGCCTGTCGCGGCGTGCGGGTTGAGCGGCGCCCAGCCGGTCTCGCGAATCACGCGTTCGAGGATGGTCTTCGCGGCGTCATTGCCGGTGTCGATAGTGAGCGCCTCGGTGGCGTGCTGGCGTGCGCAGGTCCACGACTGCTGCGCGGCGCACATTTGCGCAGCCTGCAACGCGGTGTCGCGACGCGCGGTAAGCGGCCTCAATTCGGTCAGCAGGTTTTGCGCGTCGGGGTTGCCGGGCTGCAACGTTTGCGCCGCACCCAGCGCCGCTTGAGCCGCGGACAGGTCGTTGGCGCGGAAGGCGAGCCGCGCCGCCTGCAGCGCTTGCGCGGCATCGCGGAACTGCGGCGATGCCGGTTTGACAGGCGCTGCGGCTATCGGCGGCACGATCGGCGGTGCTGGTGTTGCCGGAGCGGTCTTTGCAGGATTGGCCGGAACCATGGGCTTAACCGCGGCGACCTGATTGGCCGGCCGAGCGGGGACATACGGCGCGATCGTGCCAGTCGTCGTCCTGGCATCCTGAACGTTGTCGGCGGTCTGGTCCGTATCGCCGGTATGCGACTCGTGGTTGTCGTTGAATAGCGCGTAGCCGCCATACGCTAGTCCGATGGCGACAATCGCCACAATCGCAAGCAACACCCGGCGCACCGTGAGCACGCCGCGACCGCTCGAAGGCGGCAGCTCGTCGAGCGAGGGAATAGTCGCAGCGGGCGTGGCGAGTATCGGCGCCTGGATGGCGGTCTCTGCGTGCACAGCCTCGCCGGTGGGCGCGGGATGTGCGGTGAGGTCGGTTTCGCTGGGCGGTACCGCTTCGAAGCCGTTTTTCTGCGCGGATTTACTCATGGCGCTGGCACGGCTGCCGGGAATGACGGTGCGCTTGTGCGGGCCCGTGTCGAGCGGATGCACCTCGCCGCAATACGGGCAATAGTCGACTTGCCGGTACAGGGCACCGCCACAGCGTTTGCAGGGCGTCGGAAAACTATGGCCGAGTGCTGTCTGGGTGGACATACTGTGGACCCACCTTTGGAAAACGATGCCGTTACGGCATGCTCCAGATCGTGTTGAGGCAGGACCGATGTCCGCGGAAACCACGATCCACATGCAAGGGAGAGCCTCGGGACGCAAGTCCTTGCTTGCGGTGCCGCTGCTTGCAATATGTGGCGTTTCGGTGAGAACGTCAATCGACGTTCTCACCTACTTTATCTGCGTCGGCGCACTTTTATCGGTATGACGAAACACTGGATATGTCGGCGGGACGAACGGGCGGCGTTCGACCTCGTCATCAAGCGCTTGGCGGGAGCGCTTGCAGGAAACGTGACGCGATCAGCGTTTGCGCAGGGGATGATCCTTCAGAAGCCACGCGAGCGCGAAGGCCAGCACCACCACGCAGGCTGCCGACAGATACACCGTGTGCAACGCGCCGGCAAACGCCTGCAGATAGTCGTCGCGCAACGCTTCGGGCAACTGGTGGATGGCCATCGGTCCGAGCGCGCGCGGCAATTCGGTGTCGGGCGGAATCAGTTTTTCGAGGCGTGTGGCGAGGCCGTTCGAAAACACCGCGCCGAAACTGGCCACGCCGATCGAGCCGCCGATCGAGCGGAACAGCGTCGCGCCCGAGGTGGCCACGCCCATGTGCTTGAACTCGACCGTATTCTGCACGGCGAGAATCAGCACCTGCATCACCATGCCGAGGCCGCAACCGAGAATGCCCATGTCGATATACATCACATGAATCGGCGTGCTGATCTGCAGGCGCGCGAGCAGCAGCATGGCCACGGCCACGAGGAACGTGCCGGCGATCGGGAACATGCGGTACTTGCCGATCTTGCTGATCAAACGGCCGGTCACCATCGACATCACGAACAGGCCGCCCATCATCGGCAGCATCTGCATGCCGGCTTCCGACGGCGTCGAGCCTTTGACCACCTGCAAATAAAGCGGCAGGAAAGTGACCGAGCCGAACAGCGACACGCCGATGATGAAACCGATCAGACTGCTCAGCAAAAACGTGCGCTGCTTGAAGAGCGCGAGCGGCAGAATCGGTTCCGCTGCGCTACGTTCTTCATGGATGAAGCCCCAGATCGCGACCAGCCCCATGCCCAGCGTGAACCACAACTGCGGCGAAGACCACGGCAGGATCGTGCCGCCCTGGCTCGTGAACAGGATGATGCAGGTGAGCGCGCCGGCGAGAAACGCGGCGCCCATGTAGTCGATGGTGTGCTTCACATGCCGGACGTGCGGTTTGAAGACTGCGCCGATCACGACCAGCGAGATGATGCCGAGCGGCAGATTGATGTAGAAAATCCAGCGCCACGAGAGATGCTCGACGAGAAAGCCCCCAAGCAGCGGCCCGACGACAGTTGCGAGACCGAACACGCCGCCGAACACGCCCTGATAGCGGCCGCGTTCAGCGGGCGGAATGACGTCCGCGATAGCGGCCATCGTCACGACGAGCAGGCCGCCGCCGCCGAGCCCTTGCAGCGCGCGCAGCACGATAAGCTGGGTCATGTTCTGGGCGATGCCGCACAGGACAGAGCCGACCAGAAACACGATGATTGCCGTCTGCAGCACGATCTTGCGGCCGAACAGATCGCCGAATTTGCCGTACAGCGGCACGACGATGGTTGAGCTGAGCAGGTAGGCCGTTACCACCCAGGACAGATTGTTGAGGCCGCCGAGTTCGCCGACGATGGTCGGCAGCGCGGTCGAGACGATCGTCTGATCGAGTGCGGCGAGCAGCATCACCAGCAGCAGCGCCGGAAACAGCAGACGGATCGGCGGGTGGCCGCTTACCGGCATGGCGGGCTGCGCGTCCGGCTGCGCATCGGACTGCATGAGCCCGGTGGGTTGAGTCGTTGTCGATTGGTTCATGGGACCACGGCATTGAAATTAATTAATTCAGAGATTAATATATGCGACATCGCGTCACTCGTCAAATTGAATGCAATGGCAAGGATTCCGTCCGAAGTACAAAAGGTGCGAAGCGGGCCGCGCGGCACGCCCGCGGTGAAGGCTCGAAAAACGTCGAAGCAGGCTGCGGCTCCCTCGGGCACTTCCGCGAATGCCGCACCCGCACGGCGTCCCGGCAGGCCTTCGGGGGCGGCGCGCGGCCCGGAGCAGCGCAGCCGCCTGCTCGACGTCGCGCTCGCGCTGTTCGCGCGGCAGGGCATCGTCGATACCACGCTCGGTGAGATTGCCCGCGAGGCGGGTTTCACGCCGGCGATGGTGCATTACTACTTCAAGACACGCGATCAACTGCTCGACGTGTTGATCGATGAGCGTTTCGCCCCGCTGCGCGCGGCGCTCGGCGTTCCTTTTCGGGAATATCCCGACGATCCGGTGGCGGCGATCACGCAGCTCGCGCAGCGGCTGGTGCAGGTGGCGGCCGAGCATCCGTGGTTTCCGTCGCTGTGGGTGCGCGAAGTGATCAGCGACGGCGGCCTGCTGCGCCAGCGCATGCACGAACGGTTCGGCGACACGCATCAGAAGGCGTCGTTGTCATCTATCGCGCGCTGGCAAAAGGAAGGACGCCTGAATGCCGGGCTGGAACCATCGCTGGTGTTCGTCACGCTGCTCGGCCTGACAATTCTGCCGCTGGCCACCTCGAAGCTGTGGCGTAACGACCCCGTGCGGCGCAAAATCGGCGGCGAAGAAATTGCCCGGCATGCGGTGGCTTTGCTGGTGCAGGGCATCGGTCCAAAAAAAGCGGGCTGACGGCGGCGCCGGATTTTTGCGCGCGCTCTGGTTCTGGTGCAACGCCGTCAGGTGCGCCGGCAGCGCCACGGCTTTCCGCCTGGTTCAGGGATTGCGCGGCGCCTGCGCGTGAAGTGCTGCCCGAATTTTATTCACCGCCGATGCATCAACCGGCTTCGCCTGATTTCCCCAACTGCCACGGATGAACGTCAGCACGTCGGCGATCTGCTGATCGCTCAGCCGCCAGCCAAAGTCCGGCATGGCGAGTGGCGCGGGCAGCGCGGACGACGACGGCATCGTCGAACCGGTCAGCACGATATGAATCAGCGAGGTCGGGTCGACTGCGTTGACCGCGGGGTTGCCCGATAACGACGGGAAGGTCTGGCCGGCGCCCGTGCCGTCCGAGCGATGGCAGGCATTGCAGTTGTCGAGATAGATGCCTGCGCCGCGAGCGCGCAGGTCGCCGGCGCGCAACGCGCGCGTGGCCCTCGCGGTTTCTTCGGCGCTGGCGGGCGGACCGAGCGCGACGTCTTCGGGGGGGAGGCTCTTCAGGTAGACCGCGATGGCTTTCAGGTCGGCGTCGCGCAGATGTTGCGTGCTGTCGTTCACCACTTCCGTCATGGCGCCGAATGCCGCGGTATGCGCGCCGCGACCGGTCTTCAGAAACGCCGCCAGTTCCTCCGTCGACCAGCCCGCGAGCCCGCTGCCGAGCCCATCGGCGAGCGTCGGCGCATTCCAGCCGGCCAGCGTGGCGCCGCTCAGATAGCGTCTGCCATCCTGTTCGCTGAAGGCTTTTTCCTGGCCCGTCGCGCCATGCGGTGTATGGCATGCGCCGCAATGGCCGAGCCCTTGCACGAGATAGGCGCCGCGATTCCATTCGATACTTTTCGACGGATCGTTGCGATAGGGCGTGTCGGCCTTCAGATACAACAGGTTCCAGCCGATCATCAAAGCGCGCACATTGAGCGGAAACGGCAGCTGGTTCGGGCGATCCGGTTGATTTACCGGTGCGACGCCCTTCATGAAGTACGCGTACAGCGCCGCCATGTCGTCGCGAGACAAAATCCGGAACGACGGATAAGGCATTGCCGGATAGAGGTGCCCGCTGCGTTTCGAGGTGCCGCGGCGCACCGCGTCGTCGAATGCCTGAAAGCTGTAGGCGCCGATGCCGGTGTCTTTGTCGGGCGTGATGTTGGTGGAGTAGATCGTGCCGAACGGCGTCTCCATCGGCAGACCGCCTGCGAACGGTTTGCCGCCCGGTGCCGTATGGCATGCGGCGCAATCCCCCACACGGGCCAGATAAGCGCCGCGTTGCGCGAGCGTGTCCATTGCCCGCGTGCCTGGCGCGGCGACGGCCGCGGATGCGATCCGAGCGGCAGGGGTTACGGCCGCTTGACCGAATGCAAGGCGCGCCGCCGATAAAAACGCCAACAATGCCGCCGTGCTGACAGAGGCGGTCACGCGAAGCCGGAGAGAGTTTTTCATGCTCTGCGTCCTCATCAGACGGCCAGCAGCGCGCCGGGGTTCTTCAGATAGCGCGTGCGAATCGCATGTGCCGCCCAGTAAGCAAGTGCGCCGACCGTGCCGGTCGGGTTGTACGAAAAATTTTGCGGGAAGGCGCTGGCGCCGAGCACGAAGACGTTCGGCACGTCCCAGCTTTGCAGATACTTGTTGACCACGCTGCGGTCGGGGCGCTCGCCCATGATCGCGCCGCCGGTGGTGTGGGTGGTTTGGTACGGACGGACGTCGTATTGATCGCCGATCTTCTTCGTGTTGATCACCAGTTGCTTCGGCTTCATTGCGCGGCCGATTTCCGCCGCTCGGCCGGTGGTGTATTGCGACATCCTGATGTCGTTACTTTTCCAGTTGAAGGTCATGCGCAAAAGCGGCTGGCCGTAGGCATCGCGATAGGTCGGGTCGAGGTCGAGGAAATTGTCGCGGTACGACATCACCGAGCCTTCGGTGCCGATGGTCATCGAATGCAGATAGTTTTCCTTGAGCGCGCTTTTCCATTTCGCGCCCCACGCCGGTGTGCCCGGCGGCAGCATGGCTTGCTGGATTGGCCTGCCGCCGGTGACGTTGACTGCCGTGTAGGCGCCGCCGATGAAACCGAGCGGACCATGGTCGAAGTTGTCGCCGTTGAATTCGTCGATGGCTTGCCCACCCGCGCCTGAGCCGGCGAACGGATTCAGGTAGACGTTCTTGTCGAAGAACAGCGAGACGCCGCCATTCATCTGATAGGCGTAGTTCTTGCCGACCGTTCCCTGACCCGTGAGCGGATCGTAGGGGCGGCCGATCTTCGAGAGCAGCAGCAGGCGCACGTTGTGCATCTGGTATGCGCAGAGAATCACGAGGTCGGCGGGCTGCTCTACTTCGCGCCCCAGCGAGTCGATGTACGTGACGCCCGTGGCTTTCTTGCCCGACGAATCGAGATTCACGCGCGTCACGTGCGCTTGCGCGCGCAACTCGAAGTTCGGCTTCTTGCGCAGCGCGGGAATGATGGTGGTCTGCGGCGATGCCTTCGAATACATGTAGCAGCCGAAGCGTTCGCAATAGCCGCAGAAATTGCATGCGCCGAGTTGCATGCCGTAGGGGTTGGTATAGGCCTGGGACGCATTCGACGCAGGCGACGGAAACGGCTTGAAGCCGAGCGAGCGCGCGGCTTGTGCAAACAGTGCCGCAGGAAGGTTGTCTTTGAGTGGCGGCAACGGGTAGTCGCGCGTACGCGGGCTCTCGAAAGGATTGCCGCCGGCGCTCGGCTTGCCGCTCAGATTGCCCGCTTTTCCCGACACGCCGCATACATATTCGAACTTGTCGTAGAACGGTTCCAGTTCCTCGTAGGTCACGCCCCAGTCCTGAATCGTCATGTCCTCGGGAATGAAGCGCTTGCCGTAGCGTTGTTCGTAGTGGCTGCGCAGGAGCAGGTCGCCGGCGGTGGCGCGCCAGTGCATGCCGTTCCAGTGCGCGCCGGCACCGCCTACGCCGTTGCCCAGCAGGAACGAACCGAGTTGCCGGTAGGGCAGCGCCTGATCTTGCGCGGTATGACGGACGGTGACGGTTTCGGTCGCGAGGTTCTGCATCAGACCGTAGCGGATGCCGTACGTCAGTTCGTCGGCAATGCGTGGGTAGGCGAAATCCGGATTGGTGTCGCGCGCGGGGCCGCGCTCCAGCGCGAGCACGTCGAGACCTGCCTCGGTGAGTTCCATTGCCATGATCGCGCCGGTCCAGCCGAAGCCGACCAGTACGACGTCCACGGGCTTTGTTTTGATTGCCGCCATCTCAATTCTCCTTGCCCTTGACGCCGACCGGCTCATACGGATACGGCTGGTTCTGGCCGACAAAGTCCAGATAGTCGGCCCGCGCGCCGGGAAAGCCGATCATCTTCCAGCTGCCCGCGTGCTTGTTGCCGCCGTGCACGGGGTCCGCGAGATAGCCTTCGATCGTGTTCGAGTGGAGGAAATCGAAGAAGGTTTTGGCGTCGACGCTGTTGAATCGCAGTTCGCCGCCGTCCAGTTGATGCAGCACGGCATCCTGGTCGGGAATGCTTAGGTTGGCAAAATGATTTCCATGTTGCAGTGAGCAATGGGCATTCGTTTCTGCAATGCCGAGCCGGTAAACTTCGCGCGGTGTCAGCCGCGATTGATAGCCGAACTGCGGCGACGCCTGGGTGAATGGACCTTGCATGTACCAGCGTGCGGCGTAACCGAACTCTCCTTCCATCTGCTTATCGATGAACACGGGCACATCGAGTTCGAGTGCGCCTGGGCCTATGTCGTCTGAAGGGATCAGCCGCGCGACGGCAGCATGGATGAAGGTCCATTCGTCCGCGTTGAAGTAGCGAGGACTGTAGGACTTGCCTGCTGGTTCCAGCGTGCTGGTTGTCGATGATTGTCTTGAATCGCAGGCAGCGAGCGTGACGGCTGCGGGAAGCAAGGCAGCTGATTTGAACATGAAGCGACGGCGAGAATTGGATGATAGGTCGTCGATTTCATTGCCAACCGGATGTTGAGGATTTCTTTGCATCGTACTTACCGATCATGTGGGTAACGGTACGTAGATGCATGACACGAAGCTTAAGTTCAATAGTTACGGTATGCGAAATATCATTACGAAATGGTTTCGATAAAGAGATGGATTTGTGCTTGCGGGCGGTCCGCCTATCCGTGTAAAAAGACAGTTCATGCCTTGATTTTCTGCCGCCACGCTTCATACGCAGCTCGTGTTGTTTCGTTCGGCGGATAAGTGCCGGGCAGAGCGGCGCCTTCACGAATACGCTCGGTGAGAAACGCTTCGCGTTGCTCCTGCTCGGCGGCGGCTTGCGCAACTTCGGCCGCCATTTTGAGTGGGATCACCACTACGCCATCGGTATCGCCCACGATCACGTCCCCCGGAAATACGGCTACGCCGCCGCAGCCGATCGGCACATCGATGTCCACCGCATGGTGGCGAATCAGATTCGGCGGCGCGCTCGCTCCCGCGCAGAACACTGGCAGGCCGAGCGCGGCGATCGTCGTGCTGTCGCACCGGGCCATCGGACACCATGCCCGCCACGCCGCGCACCTGCAACCGTTGCATCAGGATCGAACCGAACGATGCGCTGCCGCGCTCGCCGAGATCGGACATGGTGTCGAGCGCCTCAGATTTTGGGGAATGGAGAGATGGCAATCACATGCCGTGCTGCATCGCAGCGGCGGAACGCAGCCGCTGCGGTCTCGTGTACGCGATGATAGCGCCGCCCCCGGGGCGGACGGCTCGCGCAAACATGTCGGCGTGATGTCGAAACCGCCGTGGCACGCAGCGTGCTATTCGAGAGAGGGAGGTGGGCGCCGTGCGGGAACGCAACGTGGTCGCGTCGCAAAGAATACGAATGTCGGAAAAGACGCTGGGCGTAAAAGGCGGTACAAACAGGGTTTGTACGAGCTGCCACAGCGAATCGGGTGTCGGCATCGGTCTGTCATGGCAATGGCGCCGAATGCCGGCTTTTCATCAGCGTGCAATTTTGGCGCGTTACTGTATGCACGCGTTGCGTTCGGGCCATGTTTTACAATCGTGGGCCTGCATGCAACTCGACGCATGAAATCGAGTCGGATCATGAACAGCAATACCGCAGCCGTGCAAATCGGCGGCAAACAGCAGGGCGATACATTGGCCGCGTCCGAGGGCCTAACCGGTTTTTTAGAGCAACAACAGAAAATGAACGGAGCATTGAGACTCGATCAGGCCGTGATCGTGCTCGTCGAAGACGACCCGGATAGCCGGGAATCGCTGACCTTATTACTCGAAGCGGAAGGGGCGCATGTCGTCGCCGTGGCGGATGCGGAAGCGGGCGTCGAAGCGGCGCTGCGACTGTTGCCCGACGCAGTGGTGTGCGACCTCGAATTACCGGCCATGGACGGCTTTTATCTGATCCAGCGGCTACGCGATCACGAGATTCGTGGCGATCACGTGCCTTCGGTAGCCGTGGCGCTCACAGGCCATACCGACGACGCTTACCGCTTGCGCAGCATCGGCGAGGGCTTTCAGCATTTCATGACCAAGCCCGCATTACCGGAAGATCTTGTGAAGCTGCTGCACGACGCAATCGACGCTCGCGCGGCGGGTTGATCGGCCGCGGGCGGGCGGTGGGCGCAGGCGTTCGCGCTGCTGTTCGTGTTGCTATCTGGCGGCCACGACCGGTGCTGCAGCGCCAGCGCTGGCCGCTTCCACGGCCTGACAGGCGGAACACAATCCCTTCAATTCGATTTCATCGCTGGCAAGGCGATAGCCCGCGTCTTCGATTTGCGCAACAAGCGCCTGGCGAAGCTTCGGCTGGTGCAGTTCGGTGACGTTGCCGCATTGCTGACAGACCACCAGAATGCCGTGTTGGCATTGGGTCAGGTCGTGGCAGACGGTGAACGCATTGATCGACTCGATCCGATGCACGAGCCCAGCCGAGAGCAGAAAGTCCAGCGCGCGGTAAACCGTGGGGGGGGCCGAGCCGGGATGGATCTGGCGCATGTCGTCGAGCAGCGAATAAGCTTTGGTGGCGCGCCCGGAATTCAGCAGCAATTCGAGCACTTTGCGGCGCAGCGGCGTGAGTTTTTCGCCACGTTCGCGGCAATATTCTTCCGCGAGCGTCAGTGCGGCTTCCTGAGAACCACCGTGTGCGTGCCCCGGCTCATGACGATGAGTGGAGGCGGCAGGGGTGGTTTGGTCGGCGGTCGCGGCGGGCTTGGCGGTCTTCATGCGTCGATTATAAAGGCCAACGCACCGCGCTGTGCCAGCGCGCGGCGCGCCTGCCGGCCGCGGCTGGGCGCCGTGATCAGGCAAGAGCGGCCGGACGGCTTAGGTTAGCGGGAAGTCGACGTATTTCTTGAAGCCCGAGCGCGTCGCAATCCGCGAATACCACCGCTCCAGACTCGGCAGCGGGGGACGCTCGACGCCGTCCAGCCCGAACCAGCGTTTCGCGTACGCGCCGATCACGATATCGGCAAGCGTAAACTTCTCGCCTTCGAGGAAGAAGCGGCCTTGCAGATGGTTGTCCAGCATGCGCCACAGCAGCGTGACCGCACCGAAGTCGGCGGCCAGTTTGGCGGCGTCGCGCTCGGCGGCCGGCGTGCGCACGAGGGTCCAGAACACCGGACGCTCGGCGGGTTGCAGCGTGGAGAGCGACCAGTCGAGCCAGCGGTCGATGCTGGCGCGCAGTTTCGGCTCGGACGGATACAGAAGGCTCGATTCGCCGTATTGCAGCACCAGATAACGCAGGATCGAGTTCGATTCCCACAGCACGAAGTCGTCGTCGACCAGTGTCGGAATCTTGGCCGTAGGATTCATCGCGAGATAGTCGGGCTCGTTGTTGCGGCCGAATTGCAGGCCCGCGTCGATGCGCTCGTACGGCAGCACCAGTTCGTCGCAACACCACAAGACTTTCTGAATATTGACAGAGTTGGTGCGTCCCCAGATTGTTATCATCCTGCAAATCCTTTTCTTTTTGATTGGCAAGCTGCGCAAGCAGCGCGGCGTTCAGCCAGTAACGATACACGATGCGGTGGTTTTGCGTGCTGGCAGGGCGCGGGCGTTGCGTACAATGAGCGCACCCGAATACGACGAGGCACCGCATGGCCCGCATTGTCCCCGACGACTGGAAGAGCCTTGCCGCCACCGGCGCGGCGGCACGTGAACGCGAAACTCTCGCGTTGCTTGAAGAGGCGCTCCCCGACGGCTACACCGTTTATCACGGCGTGCATTGGACCCGCCTGAACCAGAGTTTTTCGGTGTTCGGCGAGGCCGATTTCGTGATCGTCAGCCCGGCCGGGCGCGTGATGATCATCGAACAGAAAACCGGGTTTCTGCGCGAAACGCCTAAGGGGCTCGTCAAGGTCTATCTTCAGACGGAACGCAATGTGGCGATCGCGCTCGCGCACACCATCGAAACGCTGCACCGGCGCTTTACCGCGGCGTTCGGCGCGGGCACCTATTTTGTCGAAGAACTGCTGTATTGCCCGGACCACATCGTCAAAGACGCGGCGATTGCCGGCGTGAATCCCGCGCGGATCGTCGACGCAACGCGCAAGAACCGGCTCGCAGCGGTCATCCGCGAGGCGCTGCCGGCCGACGAGCCGCGCCTTGCCTGCGCGCCTAAAATCCACCACTTTCTTGCCGACGAACTCGCGCTCACGCCCGACACCAGTGCGCTGGTCGGCCAGGCCGGCACGCTCGTCACGCGGCTGGCGGGCGGTCTTGCGACCTGGGCGCGGCGGCTCGAGTTCTCGCCGTTCCGCCTGCGCGTGATCGGCACGGCTGGCTCCGGCAAGACGCAACTGGCGGTGCAGGTGATGAAGGACGTGGTGGCGCGCGGGCAGCGGCCTTTGTACGTGTGCTTCAACCGGCCGCTTGCGGATCACATCGCGCGGGTCGCGCCGCCCGAAGCGAAGGTGGCGAACTATCACCAGCTATGCGACTGGATCGCGCGCGACGTAGGACGTGCACCGGATTTCCAGTCCGGCGACGTGTCCCCCCATCCCCCAAGGGGACTTTCTTCGGGGCGGGGGACTTCCCTCAGGGCGTTCGATCAGCTCGAAACGGTTTTCGCCGAAACGCCGATCGAGGCGCGCTGGCAGTTCGACGTTCTGATCGTCGATGAAGGGCAGGACTTCCAGCAGCCGTGGGTCGCCGCGCTGGAGCGTCTGTTGCGGCCGGGCGCCGCGTGGTGGTGGCTCGAAGACCCGCTGCAGAACCTGTATATGCGCGAACCGGTCGAGCTGCCCGGCTGGACCACACTGAAAGAGACCACCAACTACCGCAGTCCGCGCGACATTCTCGATTATGTGCGCGACGTGGTCGGCGCCTCGGTACCGGTCGCGGCAGGTCTTGCATCGGGCAGTCCGTTCGACGGTTCCGATATTTCGCTCTCCGTCTACGACGAGGCGAATGCCGCCGAAGGCAGCATCGAGGCGACCAAGCGGGCGATTACGCAGGCACTGTCGCTCGGGTTTCGCAAGCAGGATATCGCGGTGCTGTCGTTTCGTGGCCGCGAAGGCTCGGCGATGACCGCGCAGGATCATCTCGGGCCGCATCGGCTGCGTAGTTTCACCGGCAAGTACGATCTGTTCGGCAACCCGGAGTATCGAGAGGGGGATGTGGTGTTCGAGTCGATCTATCGCTTCAAGGGCCAGGCGGCACCGTGCGTGATTCTCACCGAGGTCGACTTCGATGCCTTCGACGAGCGCATCGCGCGCAAACTGTTCGTCGGCGCCACGCGTGCGACGATGAAGCTGATCATCGTCGCGTCGCAGCGGGCCGCGCGGCATCTGCATCTGCGCGACGGTAAAGAGGTCCAGGAAGTCAAAGAGATCGGCGAGGCAAAAGAAGCCTGATGTCAGGCGTGCCCGCTCAAGTCCACGCGCGGGCGCCGACCAGCATGCCGGTTCGCGTGTGCGCGTCCCACCAGATCACGCGCAGCAGCGGCGCTTGCTGTGCGATCAGCAGTGCCTGCACCGGATCGCTCTCGACAAAATGCGTGACGCCGCCGCGCAATGCCGCGGCGGCCTTGTGAGCAGCGGCGCCGGCGGAACTTTCGTCGTGCGTGTCGGGCGTGCGCATCACCAGTTCCATATGACCGAAACCGTGCCGCGCGAGCCACGCTTCGGTGCGCGCGCGATCCAGTTCCGGCCGGCCGGTGATGATCGTGCGAACGCGTTGCAGATCGATGCCCGGCAGCACGTCGAACGGCAGCAGGGCGTCGCGTTCGGCGAGCGCGGCGGCCAGATCCTCGTCGTAGCGAGCAAGCGGCACGTCGGGCAGCAGGATGCCGTCCAGGTCGATCGCATAGGTTGCGTATTCGTGATCGTCGGCCATCGCGGGTGCAGTGCCTGCTTCGACGCGTGCCCAGTCTTCGCGATAACGTTCGGTGTAGGCCTGGCGCTCCCACGGGAAGAGCGTGAAGTAGCCGCGTGCATCGATCGCGTAGTCGGGTTGCATGCGGCTCAGGTCGTCGGCCGCGCCCGTCAGCGTCTTGACGTCGAGGCCGTGCTGCTTGAGGAACGCGATGCAATCGGTCAGCGTAAAGCCACGCCCTGCAATGTCCTCGCACAGCAGCACTTTGGCGCCCGTGGGCGGCATCGGCAGCGTCGAGTCCCAGGCGACCGTGCGGGACCGGCGGTCGTAGCGCAGGAAGGCGACCGGCATGCCGGCCGCATGCGACACCATCAGCGCGAGCGGCGCGCCGCCGCGCAGAATGCCGATCGCCATCGTGAAGCGCTCTGCCAGCAACGCCGGCTGCAGCGATTCGATCCAGTGATCCAGTTGTTCGTACGTCAGGGGTAAAACCGGCTTGTTCATGACTCGTATGGCGTCGCGTTGCGCACGTGGGGCGGGTGTCTCGAATACGGGGCGCGGCGCTCGGCGGTGGTGCCGCAGCCTGCCCTCGTTTTTTTGAGACAAAGAATTTTGGAGATATTATGCATGCGTCCAAGGATCGCGCGTCGGCATGACGCGCGGCACCGGATGGGGCATGCGTGAGAGCGGCGCCGCAGTCGCGCAAAGGGGCTGCAGTTTCGATAGCCGGCGGCGTCGGCGCAGCGCAGCCGCCCGAAAAAAAACAAACAACGGAATAAGCAGGCAGATGACCAAGGCGACCGCAGGGGTGGGTGGCAGGAAAAGCGCTGACAGGGGCGTAGGGTGGGCGTTGGGCCTGATCTTCGCACTGGCCGCGTGGAGCATGCAGGCAGAGGCGCAGGCGGAGTCGTTGCCGTTGTCGCTCGACGTGGCGGGTAAAATCGGCAAGACCACCGACGCGTCGCACCAGCTTTATCACTTCAGCGAGGCACAACTGCTCGCGCTGCCGGTCCATTCGATTACGACCGTCACGACCTGGACTCCGCGTTCCACCTTCACAGGGCCGCTGCTCGCGGATATTCTGAAGACAGTCGGCGCATACGGCAGCGAAGTCGAGATCCATACGCTCGACGACTATACCTACACCGTTCCAGTGTCCGATTGCGATCGCTACGGCGTGGTGGTTGCGTACAGCATGAACGGCCGCCGCCTGAAGATCAGCGACTTCGGGCCGCTGTTTCTTATCTACCCGCGCGACGCGTTCCCCGATGAACTCACGGGCGCCTCGGGCGATTCGAAATTCGTATGGCAGATCAAGGCACTCATCGTCAAATAGCGCGCCGTCCATGGCGCCGCGTCCTGTATGTGCTGATCTGGCTGACCGCGCTCGCGGCGCCGGCCGGCGCGATCGGCTATCTGTTGTACGCGAACCTGCTTAATCCGCACGCAACCGAACAGCTGACCGGCACGTACGACGGCTTCTATTGGGACGCTGCGCAGTTGCAGATCGCCTACGCGCGTTTCGAGAACCAGCTGCTGCTGTATCAATCCGGTGTCGACGACGACTATCAGCGGCTCATGCTGCGCGACCAGTTGCTGCAATCGAAGCTGCACGTGATGGCCGGATCGACGCGCCGGCTGACCACGCAACCCGCGCTGCTGCAACGGCAACTGGACGCGATCCAGTCGCTCGGTCATCTGCTGGTCGGGATTCAGCCTGAGGTCGATGCGCTGCCGAACGACCGCAGCCGCGCCAGTCAGATCGTCATGGCGTTGCGCCAGCATTGGGACGAGGTCAACGATCTCGCGTTGAGCCGCCGTTTCGCCGACGTGGCCGACCGCGAGGCGATGAACCGCGATTTCATCGACAAGCGCCGGATGCTGTTCGCGGGCGGCATGTTGCTGCTGTTGCTGTCGGCGGCCGCGACCATGCTGCTGGTGCTCAACGGCCGGCGCCGCACGCGCCTGATGCATCAGCAGCAGGCGGCGCTCGACGCGGAGCATCAGGCGAGCCGCGCGGCGCGCGAGGCGAGTCTCGCGAAGGACGCGTTTCTCGGCATGATCAGCCATGAACTGCGTACGCCGTTGCACGCGATCGTGTCGTCGATCGAATTGCTGGGCTTCAACTATCACTCCGAGGCTGACCGCAAGGTGATCCAGCGGCTCGAAACCGCGGGGCGGCATCTGGAAGCCCAGATGAGAGATCTGACCGACTACGCACGCCTTGGCGCCGGCAAGCTCGAGTTGCGTCACGAGCATTTCGAACCGCGCGAACTGCTGGCGTCGATCGTCGACGAACACACGATGTCGGCCGCCGCACGCGGGCTCAGGCTCGAAAGCGAGATGAGCGGCATGCGCGGCCTCGTCGATTCCGATCCACACCGCATTCGCCAGATCGTCAACAACCTCGTCACCAACGCAATCCGTTACACCGAAACCGGTACGGTACGCGTGCACCTGAAACAGCGGCCGGCGGTGCTGATCTTCGTCGTCAGCGATACGGGGCCGGGGGTGCCGCCTGCGCAGATTCCGCTGATCTTCCAGGAGTTCACGCAGCTGGACGCGTCGCGCACGCGCCGCTTCGAAGGCGCGGGGATGGGGCTGGCCATCGTGCAGGGGCTGGTGAAGCTGTTCGGCGGCGCCGTCGACGTGGCGAGCAAGGTCGGCGAGGGCACGATCTTCACGGTGACGATTCCGGTCAGGCCGGTCGTGGCGTCCGAGCCGCCTCACGTGGTGGCACACGCCGAGCCGGGCGGGGTGCGCCCCTGCGTGCTGATCGTCGACGATAACCGGCTGATTCGCGAGTCGCTCAGCGAAATGGTCGCGCACATGGGTTTCGACGCACAGGCCGTCGCCAACGCCGACGACGCGCTCGCGTGGCTCGATGCGGGCCACTGCGATGTGGTGTTGCTGGATCTGCATATGCCGCAGCGCGACGGTTATACGTTTCTCGCGGACTTTGCCGCGCGCAGCGGTCCCTCGTCGGGGGCTCAGGTGATCGTGGTCAGCGCCTATGCGCCGGGGGCGGGCGCTGCGGAAGACGAGGATGCAGGGACCGGCTCGCAGCCGTTCTTCGAAGCGTTATTAAAGCCCGTACATTACGAGGAGTTGCGCGTCGCATTGCAGCGCGCTTTGGCTTCGCGGCATACGGTTTGACGCGATGTCCAAAGGCGTGCAGATGGAGGAGGGCTCACCCTGAGCACACACCTTCCGCCGCGTGCGGGCTCGTCAGGGCCGGTTGAGCCGCTTTGACAGATCGGCGACCAGGATCGCCATACGCGCGGGCTTCTCATAGCACGCGACGTCGTAATTGCGGATCACCTGGCTGATCTCCGATTCGCTCGCCTTGCCGGTCAGCAATTCGCCGGTCAGCACGAAAATCGGCGCGTCCGGATTTTCCGACGCGCGCACCGCGCGAATCGCCGCCGCCGAAGTCTGCGAGCCGAACAGCCAGTCGATCACCACGCCGTCGAAGATCTGCGTTTGCAGCTGTTCGGCGAACGCGGACAGACCGTAGATCGCCACGGCCGCGAAACCGCTGCGTTCGAGATAGTCGCGCAGGTTGTCGGCGGAGGCCTGATCGTCGTCGACCACGGCGATGGTCGGCTTGTCGGTTTCGGCGCGGCGCGGATAGATCTCGATCTTGTGGACTTCGTAGGCGCTTTGATAAAGCGCGCCGTCGTGACGTGCAACGCGCCATTGGCCGAGCTTGGAGTACGCGACAAATTCCGGGCGGCTGCCCGGTTCGAGGGCGGCGCCGACCCATGCGGTGCAGGCCAGCTCGATCGCGCCGATGCTGAACACCGCTTCCTGGGCGATTGCGCCGACCATGCCCGGATCGAGCGACTGCGCGCCGAATAGCTGGGCGGCGGGTTCGCCGAACACTTCGGCGACCTTCTTGATCTGTGAGAGGGTCCACGGGCTGTTGCCGCGCAGCTTGCGGTGCCCTTGCGAAAAACTGAGATCGAGGACGCGGCACAGTTCAGTGGTTTGCTGGCGTTTGCCGATTCCGTGTCGGCTCATCAACTCGCGCACACGCTCGGCGACTGCGATGGAGTCGGGTGAGTTTGTTTCGTTAGCCATACTGCGTGAGGATCCGCCTTCTTAAGGGTGGTTGTGGGGGCGATACGGACACGATGAAACAGCGCCGCATTTGTGCAGGAATATTTCAGATAAGCCTTAAGGCCACCTTATGTTGCTGACATTTTTTCGAGTTTGGCCGCTGAGGCTTTCAGGCCTTTGAAAATCCGCTCGGCGACTTTGCCCGGAAACCGCTCGGGCAACTCGGCCGAGACCTGTTCGATGACCTTGGGTGTCTGGTCGATCAGCCGCTGGATCAAAGGCTCGGCGTTCGCCCCATACGAGCACCTCAGCGCCATCGCGTTGAAGTGGCGCCGTTGCACGTCGCGAAAGGCGTCGTGTTTGCTCCGCGACCACATCGCCATGGCGAGCTTGGCCTTGAACCATGACCACTGGTTCGGACCGTTGCCTTCCACCGGCCAGATCGACATCACGTCGTAAAGCGGCGTCAGACGGTACTGGCCGCCCGGCAGCAGGCGAATGCTGAAGTTCTTGGCGTGGCCGTCCGGCGCCGCCAGCATCCAGAACAGGATCTGGCTCGCCAGCAGCGTCTCGATGTCCTGCTGGGCGGACACCGATTGCTGGAGAATCCGCGCGAGATCCAGCAAGCCTGGGCCGCCTTCGTTTTCGTACTTGCGATGCGAAGGTACGCCGTACACCTGGCAGAAGTCTTCTTGCGGCAGGCGCAACAGCCATTGCCCGCTCGAATGCAGTTGCCGGTCGAAACGTTCGACGCTCAACACCCGTTGCTTGCCGAACGTCAGGATCTCGGTATTGGCGACCGGCAGACCGTAGGCGCGCAGGATCCGCAGACACAGCCATTCGTTTTCGACCGAGGTGCTGAGGTCGGCGAGTTTGTTGCCGACCAGCCCGAGCGGCAGCTTGAAAATATGCGTGGTGGGCGTGGCGCCGTGCGGGCGTTGCCACTTGCCGCCGTGCCACAGCAGCGCGGTTTTCTCCTGCGCGCCGGCGAGCGAGATGCGGAAATCGTCCGCTTCGTCGGGCGTGCCGAGGGCGGGATTGCTGACCGTGCGCGCCAGCGTCGTCTCGATCTCGTTGTCCGACAGCGGCGTGCCTTCGATCCGTTCGACCCCGGTCGGCGCGTCGCTTTCGGCAAGCAGTTGAACGGCGCCCACGCAATCCCGGCCGATGGCTTGCAGCAGGTCGAACGCATCCAGCGTATCGGTCTGGTAGCGTTGGGCGATGCGTTTTCTGATCGCCTCGCTGTCGGGCAGCAGGTTGTCGAAATAGTTGAGCACCCGCGGCCCTTTTTGCGCCACGTTGCTCGGCGTGAACGGCAGTGAGAGCGAAAGCGGCCGGCCCGCAGGCGAGGCGACCCACGTGGGATCGTAAGCGAACTCCATGGGGCCGCGGGCGGGCAGGCGCCAGGCGCCGACGCGCTCGCCATTAGCCCACACCGAAAGTGCCCGCGAATGAGTCTGACGGCCCATGCTCACCACTCGACCAAAGGCGCCGGCTCAGCTACCGGCTGGTTCTTGTCGCGGACCTGCAATTGCAGCCCGTAAGCGCCGCACAGCGCCAGCAATTGTGCAAGCGTGAGGGCGGTGGCTTCGGTTTCCAGCACTGAGATGCGGCTCTGGCTGACGCCGATGCGCGCGGCGGCTTCGGCCTGGGTGAGGCCGGCTTGCCGCCGGCCGGCAGCAAGCAGCTGGGCCATCTGGTCCGGTGTAGTGACGAGGTGGAGCATGGCAAATTATCCGCGAGACGAATAAACGCATTTTATGCGTCACACAGATATTTGTCAAATATTCGCGTGGCACATATTTGGCAAATATCTGTGTGACGCATAAAAAGCAAATATCTCTGTGACGCATAAATTCTGTCTATCTGCGCACGTGTCGGAAACGGAAGGGGACGGGGGCCCGCTCGCCACCGCCTGGCATCAGGGGCTGCGCGCGGCATGCTTTGCGCAACCCCTGATGCCGGCGCTACGCCACGCGAGCTATCCGGCGAGCACCGCGATCGGGCCCGTTTTCTGCTCGGGAGCTTTTCACCGACGCTTTTCACCGACCTTTGGATTGCGGAACCCGCCATGAATCGAACCTACACCCTGCTTGCCGTGAGCCTTCTCGCACTGAGCGCAGTCACCGCGGCGAATGCGGCCACCCAGGACGAACAGGCCAAGGCCTGTCGCGGCGACGCGATGCATTTCTGCTCCGCCGATATTCCAAACAAAGAAAAAATCACCGTCTGCATGAAGCAGCACATCGACGAACTCAGCCCGGCGTGCCGCGCGATGTTCAAGGGCGGCAAGAAAGGCGAAGCCAAAGCCGCTTCGCAATGAACGTGGCGTGGGGCCGCGATCCGGCCCCACGCCACGCCGGGCGTCGTAGAATTGCTTGTTCTCGACTCCCGGAGCCGCCACGTGCCAGATCAGCCACACCCGGAGCCACGCCCGCAACACTTACGCCTGCCGCGCGCCGCGCCCGCACGTCCTGGCCGTCGCCGCGCGCCCGCACACCATTCACACGCGACCCGCGGCGTCGCCGCAGCGTGTGACCGGCTGATGGTGATCCCCTCGTCGCGACCACCCAGCGAAGCGCCCGCGGGCTAGCGCACACTGCAACGCGCCCGACAGGCTTCGTCCGCCGACGTTTTCCACTTTTCATACGCAAGAAGGCTGCACGCATGAAACTGAACCGCATGATAAGCACGGTCGAAGTGCATACAGCCGGCGAACCGTTTCGCATCGTCACCAGCGGTTTGCCGAAGTTTCCCGGTAAGACCATCGTCGAACGCCGCGCATGGCTCAAGGAGCATGCCGATCATTTGCGCCGCGCGCTGATGTTCGAGCCGCGCGGCCACGCCGATATGTATGGCGGCTATTTGACGGAGCCGGTCAGCGAAGGCGCCGACTTCGGCGTGATCTTCGTGCACAACGAGGGCTATAGCGATCATTGCGGCCACGGCGTGATCGCCCTTGCCACCGCGGCCGTCGCGCTCGGCTGGGTCGAGCGTGTCGAACCGGAAACGCGTGTCGGCATCGACGCACCCTGCGGCTTCATCGAGGCGTTCGTGCAATGGGACGGCGAGCAGGCGGGCCACGTGCGCTTCGTCAATGTGCCGTCGTTTATCTGGCAGCGCGACGTGACGGTCCACACGCCTGGCTTCGGGGAAGTGCGCGGCGATATCGCGTTCGGCGGCGCGTTCTATTTCTACACGTCGGGCAAGCCTTTCGACCTGAACGTGCGCGAAGCCGGGATCGACCGGCTGATCCAGTTCGGCGCCGAAGTCAAACGCGCGGCGAACGAGGCCTTCAAGGTCCAGCATCCACGGATTCCCGAAATCAACCATATTTACGGCACCATCATCGACAACGCGCCGCGTCATGCCGGCTCGACTCAGGCCAATTGCTGCGTCTTCGCCGATCGTGAAGTGGACCGCTCACCGACCGGCTCCGGCACTGCGGGCCGCGTCGCGCAACTCTATCTGCGCGGCGAGTTGGGCCGCGACGAAACCTTGGTCAACGAATCGGTGATCGGTACGATTTTTCGCGGCCGCGTCTTGTCGGAGACGAAGCTCGATGGGTTCGACGCCGTGATTCCGGAGATCGAAGGCGACGCGCATGTGTATGGTTTTGCAAACTGGATCGTCGACGAACGCGATCCGTTGACTTACGGTTTTCTGGTGCGCTGAATCGAACGCAACCCATCGCAAGGACTGGAAAGACAAGCCTATGACTCGGACGACCACGCAGATTTTCGACGCCGCCGCCACCGCGCGGCTGATCCCGTACGCGACGCTCGTCGACGCATTGAAGCGCGCGAGCATCGACTATGTGCAGCAACGCATCGCGAGTCCCGAGCGGCTCGTCGTGCCGCTCAACGAAGGCGGCATCATGCTGTCGATGCCGGCCACCGCGCCCGACCTCGCCATCCACAAGCTGGTCAATGTTTGCGCGAGTAATAAGCCGCGCGGCATACCGACGATCCACGGCCAGGTGATGGCCTTCGATGCGGACACCGGTGAGACGCTCTTCATCCTCGACGGCCCGACGGTGACGGGGCGCCGCACGGCGGCGATGTCGATGCTCGGCGTACACACTTTCGCGCGGGCCAGGCCGCGCGAATTCCTGCTGATCGGCACCGGCACGCAGGCCGTGAATCATCTGGAAGCGGTCGGCGAACTGTTCCCCGACGCACGCGTGTGGGTGAAGGGCAGCGCGCCCGCGCGCGCCGAAGCGTTTTGCGCGGCGTATCGCGGCAAGGCGCGCGAACTGCATGCGCTGGCAAGCGCTGACGCAAACCTCCCCGCTGCGATCGACGTAGTGATTGCGCTGACCACCAGCAAGCAGCCTGTCTACGACGAAACGGCACGCGCGGATCGGCTCGTGATCGGCGTTGGCGCGTTCACCCCCGCAATGGTCGAGATCGGCGCGCGCACGATCGCAGGCAGCGCGCTGTTCGTCGACGACGAAGCGGGTGCAAAACATGAAGCCGGTGATTTTATCCAGGCCGGAGTCGATTGGACGAAGGTCGGCGGAATTGCCGCAGCGGTGCAAAATGTCACGACTTTGTTGCCGGAACAGCCGATTGTTTTTAAAAGCGTCGGCTGCGCGGCATGGGATCTCGCCGCCTGCCGCGTGGCGCGCGAGGCCTTGTCGGGCGGCTGATCAGGACCGTTCCATGGTTCGGCGACGAGCGCTTTGCCGGCGCAGGTTGGCGTATTGCGCCAACCTGCGGCACATGTTGCCGTGCAAAAAATCTCAAAAAGTTGCACCATAGACGTTTGCCAGAAAAAAGTGCCGCTCAGCCGGCGCTTGTGCCTCTTTCTGCCCCTTGGCCCACGCCTATTCATCACGACGCTGCGACCGCGCTATGACGACCCAACACGCTTCTGCCACCCCCGACCTGCCGCTTGACATGATCATTTTCGGCGGCACCGGCGATCTGTCGTTCCGCAAGCTGCTGCCGGCGCTCTACATGGCACATCTGCACTGCAATCTGCCGCCGGAGACCCGCATTCTCACGATTGGCCGCAAGCCCTGGTCGCGTGAGGAGTACATCAGCGAATTCATGGAATCGAAGGCGAAGCCCTTCATCGAAAAGAAGGCGTTCGATGCCGCCGCCTGGGACAAATTCCTCTCGTTGTTCGAGTACGTGCGCATGGACGTCGACTCGGTCGAGGACTACCAGCGTCTGAGCGAAGCGTCACGCTCCGGTGTGCGGCGGGTGTTCTATCTCGCGACTTCGCCGGATCTGTTCACGAATATTTGCGACAACCTTTCGGCTGCGGGGCTCGTCGACGGGAACTCCCGCGTCGTGCTGGAAAAGCCGCTGGGCCACGATCTGGCCTCGGCACAGGAAATCAACACAGCGGTCGGCAAGCATTTCAGCGAAGCGCAGATCTACCGGATCGACCACTACCTCGGCAAGGAAACCGTGCAGAACCTGATGGTGCTGCGCTTCGGCAATGCAATTTTCGGCCCGTTGTGGCAGGCGCCGTATATCAAGCGCGTGCAGATCACGGTGGCGGAAACTGTCGGCGTGGGCAGCCGTGCGGGCTTCTACGATAAGACTGGCGCACTGCGCGACATGGTGCAGAACCACTTGCTGCAACTGCTGTGCATCGTCGCGATGGAACCGCCGGTGTCGCTCGATCCCGATGCGGTGCGCGACGAAAAACTCAAGGTACTGCGCTCGCTGCGGCCCATGACACCCGAGGATATCGTACGCGACACCGTGCGCGGCCAGTACACGGCGGGCGCCGTGAGCGGCGAACCGGTGAAGGGCTACCTCGAGGAAGACAACGTGCCGCCGGGCAGCCGCGCCGAGACTTTCGTCGCGTTGCGCGCGCATATCAACAACTGGCGCTGGGCCAACGTGCCGTTCTTCCTGCGCACCGGCAAGCGTATGCAGAAGAAGGTGTCGGAGATCGTCATCGAGTTTTCCGAGCTGCCGTTCTCGATCATTCCAAGCGGCGGTCGCAACTATGGCAATCGTCTCGTCATCCAGTTGCAGCCGGAAGAATCGATCCAGTTGCAGATGCTCGCGAAGGAGCCGGGCAGCGGCATGCACATGCTGCCGGTGAATTTGAACCTGGATTTGCAGCAGGCCTTCACCGAGCGTCGCGCGGAAGCGTACGAGCGTTTGCTGATCGACGTGATTCGCGGACGCCTGACGCACTTCATGCGCCGCGACGAACTCGAAGCCGCGTGGGCGTGGGCCGAACCGATTCTTGAAGGCTGGAGCAAGTCGGGCGACAAGCCGCGTGGCTATACGGCGGGCACGTTTGGACCGGCGGCATCCACGGCGCTGATGGCGCGCGAAAACGCGGTATGGGCGGAGGAATCGCAATAAGCAAGCGACACTTTGACGCTTTAAAAAGCGTGTCGTAATGCAAAGGCGGTCCGCATAAGCGGACCGCCTTTTTGTTTGCATGCTCTCCTTTTACCCGGATGCCGGGCCGCTTGCCCGATCCTCTGTTGGCACTTTGCGTAGGTTGGGTTGATTTGGGTCAATCCGGCGACGTGCCGCATCTAGATGCAGCGCATAGAATCTTTGAATGCGTTCCATCTCCTCCTGGCCCCTTGCCACCAAACTCGCTGCGCTTGTCGCTACCTTGCTTGCGTTGGCGTTGGCGTCGATTGGCCTGACACTCTGGATTACCTGGCAACTCGACGGTGGCGCAGCCGCAATCAACGAGGCTGGGCGCATGCGGATGCAAACCTACCGTGTCGCGCTGATGCTGCGCGACACGCCGTCCGAGGTTGACACGCTCGCTCGCCAGTTCGATGAAAGTCTCCAGTTGCTCGAGAAGGGCGATCCGGTACGCCCGCTGTTCGTTCCGTGGAACGACGAGGCGCGCAAGCGCTTTGCCCGAGTGCAATCGCAATGGCAAGCGTTGCGGCCGGTCTGGACCCGTGCCAATCCGCCCAACGCCGCGCAGGTCGATCGTGAAGCCAATCAATTTGTTTTACTGATCGATTCATTCGACAGTTCGATCGAAGCACAACTCGCGCGCTGGACATCGATTCTCAATGCATTGCAACTCGCGCTGCTCGTGCTGGCGATCGGCAGCGCGCTGGCGTTGCTGTATGTCGGCCATTTGAGCGTATTGGCGCCCGTGCTCAGGCTTACCGGCGGCTTGGCGCGTATCGAACGCGGAGACTTCGACACGCGTGTCGAGGTGGCGGCGCAGGATGAATTCGGTCAACTGTCCACGGGTTTCAACCGGATGGCGCAGAACCTGCAACAGCTCTATGCGGGTCTCGAACAGAAGGTCAGCGAAAAAACCGCCAGCCTCGAGACGGAGCGCGCGCGTCTTGCGGCGCTGTATGAAGTGAGCGCGTTTCTCGCCGATGCCAATGCGCTGGATGCGCTGGCGCAGGGTTTCGCGCAGCGCATTCGCCGCATTGCCGGGGCGAATGCCGTGGCGATCCGCTGGTCGGGCGAGACCAACGAACGTTATCTGCTGCTGGCCGGCGACGGTCTGCCGCGCTTCATGATTGAGGACGAACAATGTCTTACGTCGCGCAGCTGCCTGTGCGGGCATCCGCAGAGCGTGCCTGGCGCGCGGGTGATCCCGGTTTGGTCCGCGGGTCCCGGTGCGGCGACGCTCGGTCATTGCGCGCGCGCCGGCTACGCGACGCTGGTGTCGGTGCCGCTGGTTTTGCATCAGCGCACGCTTGGCGAGATCGATCTGTTCTTTCAGGAAGCCATTGTGTTGTCCGCGCAGGACCGCGACCTGTTCGACACGCTCGCGAGCCATTTGGCGGGCGCCATGGAGAATCTGCGCGTGAGCGCGCTGGAGCGGGAAACGGCGGTGTCCGACGAGCGTGCATTGCTCGCGAGCGAACTGCACGATTCGATTGCGCAGTCGCTGGCGTTCTTGAAGATACAGGTGCAGTTGCTGCGCGACGTCTTGCCGGTTGCCGCCGATTCACCGGTCGCACGTATCGTCGATGAGCTGGACGCCGGCGTGCGCGAAAGCACCGGCGACGTGCGCGAATTGCTGATGCATTTCCGCACGCGCGGCAACACGGAGGATATCGAACCCGCGTTGCGCACCACGCTGCGCAAGTTCGAACATCAAACTGGCCTGCGCACGAATCTGTCGATCGAAGGCCACGGTCTGCCGCTCGACGCCGACGTACAGGTGCAAGTGTTGCATGTGTTGCAGGAAGCGTTGTCGAACGTGCGCAAACATGCGCAGGCGCGCGAGGTCTGGCTGGAGGTTCAGCAAAGCCCGGTATGGAGTTTCGAAGTTCGCGACGACGGCCTGGGATTCGACGCACAACAGCACACACGCGGTGAGACGCACGTCGGCCTGCGCATCATGCGGGAGCGCGCGGCGCGTATCGGCGCCGAGGTGGTAGTCGACTCCGTGCCCGGCGCGGGAACGTGCGTCACATTAACGTTGGCGCCGTCTCAGCGCGGCACGCCGGAAACCGTTCATGAACATCGGATCGAGGCTGCTTAGGCATCGGTTCAAAACCGGTAGTGGATGATGATTCCAATTCGTTTGCTGGTGGTCGATGACCATACGTTGTTCCGCCGCGGCCTGATTGCGTTGCTGCGTGAGGATGCCCGATTCCGGGTGATCGGTGAGGCGGCCGACGCCGGCGAGGCGCAACGGCGCGCCGGTGAATTGCAGCCGGATCTGATCCTGCTGGACAACCATTTGCCTGGCGTGAACGGGATCGACGCGCTCAAGGATTTGCGCGAGGCCGCGCCGCAGGCTCGGGTGCTGATGCTAACCGTGAGCGAGGACGAGCGCGACCTGGGTGCTGCCTTGCGCTGTGGCGCACAAGGGTATCTGCTGAAGACTGTCGATGCGGACACGCTGGCTGACTCGATTATTCGGACAATGCGCGACGAGTCTGTTGTGAGTCCCGAGATGACCGGGAAGCTGGTGTCGGCGTATCGGGCCGTGGCGGCGGGGAACGACTCTTCGATGGAAGCGAGAACTGCGCCTGAAGTAAGGCCGATCCCGCCGGTCGCTGTCGATGCTGCTCAGGCGCAGCTTGCGCCGGATGTCGCGCTGTCCGCCCGGGAGCAGGAAATTCTCGCGCATATCGCTCGCGGCGCGAGTAACAAGGAGATCGCTCGCGCGCTGGCCATCGCGGAGACCACGGTCAAGATTCATGTGCAGCATATTTTGCGCAAACTTAAGTTGGGGTCGAGGGTGCAAGCTGCTGTTTATGCCACGGTTAATTCGATCGCAATAGACTAGCTTCTAGTTGCACGCGAAAAAGCAATAGTTCCAAAGAACTACGTCCTCAGAAAGCACCTACTCCTTCCGCACGAAACCCCCACCCCCATTAGAAGGATACCCACCCTCCGCCGAACGCGGCAAAGTCAGAGTCATGGAAAAAGGAGCAACGCCCATGACAAAGACCGCGGCCCACAGCAGCGCCGCAACCCAACCCAAGGCATGGTCGGTCCTGATCGCGAGTACCTTCGCTTTCACCGTGTGCTTCATGGTGTGGATGATGTTCGGCGTGATCGGCATCCCGATCCGTCAATCACTCCACCTGAACGAAACTGAGTTCGGCATGCTGGCCGCGTTGCCGGTTCTCACCGGCTCACTAGTCCGCGTGCCGCTCGGCATCTGGACCGATCGCTACGGTGGCCGCATCGTCATGGCCTGCCTGATGCTCGCCACCGTGCCGGCAATCTGGCTCATGAGTTACGCCACCGCCTATTGGCAATTCCTCGTCATCGGCCTGTTCGTCGGCCTTGCGGGCGGAGCGTTCTCAGTCGGCACGCCATACGTGGCCCGCTGGTTTGCGCAAGAGCGCCGCGGCTTCGCGATGGGCATCTTCGGTGCAGGCAACTCAGGCGCGGCGGTCAACAAGTTCGTCGCGCCGGCCATTCTCGTCGCCTTCGGCTGGGGCATGGTCGCTAAAACATACGCCATCGCCATGCTCGCCGCCGTTGCGCTGTTCTGGCTCTTCACGGCTAGCGACCCCTCTCATCGCGTGCCGAACACGCTGCGTTTCGTCGATCAACTCAAGGCGCTCAAGGATCCTCGCGTACTCAAGTATTGCCAGTACTACAGCATCGTGTTCGGCGGCTATGTGGGACTCTCGTTGTGGATGGTGCAGTACTACGTCGGCGAATACGGCCTCGACATCCGGGTGGCAGCTTTGCTCGCCGCATGCTTCTCGCTGCCTGGCGGCGTGTTGCGTGCCGTGGGCGGCTGGCTCTCGGACCGCTATGGCGCGCATCGCGTGACGTGGTGGGTGATGTGGGTGAGCTGGGTCTGCCTGTTCATCCTCAGCTATCCGCAAACCGTTTTCACCATCGCGACCGTCGACGGTCCCAAGGTCCTTCGTCTGGGCCTCAACGTGGTGTGGTTCACGGTACTGATGTTCGTGCTCGGTATCGCCTTCGCGTTCGGCAAGGCCAGCACCTTCAAGTACATCGGCGACGAATTCCCGCAAAACATCGGTGCGATCTCCGGCATCGTCGGACTCGCGGGCGGCCTAGGTGGTTTTGCGTTGCCGATTCTGTTCGGACTGCTGGTCGATCTGACAGGCATTCGTTCGAGTGCGTTCATGCTGCTTTACGGCGTCGTGTGGGTCTCGCTGATCTGGATGTATCTCACCGAAGTTCGCCGCACCGACGTGATGACGGCAGGCGCCACTACCACCGGCGTCGCACGCAATCGGTCTTTAGCCACGGTTTCAAATCAGGCCTCTTCTCAAGCAGGAACCCAATCATGAATATCTCGTTAGCACGCGCGCGGGCTGGTCGCACGCTCACTTTCTGGACGCCGGAGGACAAGGCTTTCTGGCAGCAGGAAGGCGAATCCGTCGCTAAACTGAATTTATGGATCTCGGTGCCGGCGCTGTTTCTCGCCTTCGCGATCTGGCAGGTGTGGAGCGTCGTGGCGGTTACCTTGCCGACACTCGGCTTTCGCTATTCGACCAATCAACTGTTCTGGCTGGCTGCGGCGCCTGCACTTTCGGGCGCCACGCTGCGCATCTTTTACTCGTTCATGGTTCCAATTTTCGGCGGGCGTCGCTGGACAGCGCTCTCCACGGCCTCCTTGCTGATCCCGGCGGTCGGCATCGGCTTCGCGGTACAGGACAACACCACCAGCTATCCGACCATGCTGCTTCTCGCGCTGCTGTGCGGCTTCGGTGGCGGCAATTTCAGCTCCAGCATGGCCAACATCAGCTTCTTCTTTCCGAAGGAGCGCAAGGGCTCCGCGCTCGGCGTGAACGGCGGCCTTGGCAATCTGGGTGTATCCGCAGTGCAGTTTTTGTCGCCGTTGGTGATTACGGCCGGCGTGTTCGGCATTTTTGGCGGCGAGCCGCAACTCATGACGAAAGCCGGTCATGTCTCTCAGGTGTGGATGCAGAATGCGGCGTTCATCTGGGTGCCCTGGATCGCGATTTCCGCGCTCGCCGCATGGTTCGGCATGAACGATCTGGCCGACGCGAAGGCTTCTTTTGCCGCGCAAGCGACTATCTTCCGCAATCGCCACAACTGGCTGATGTGCACGTTGTATCTCGGCACGTTCGGTTCATTCATCGGTTACTCAGCCGGCTTCCCGCTGCTCATCAAGAGCCAGTTCCCGGACGTCAACCCGTTGACTTACGCATGGGTAGGACCGTTGGTTGGCGCAGCGATCCGTCCGGTGGGCGGCTGGCTCGCCGACAAGCTCGGCGGTGCGCGCGTCACGTTCTGGAATTTCGCCGTGATGGCGCTGGCCGTGGTGGGCGTTCTGTACTTTCTGCCGAAGACCGGCAGCGCGGCCTTCCCGTGGGGACCGCATGCAGGCGCGTTCGGCGGCTTCTTCGCGATGTTCATGCTGCTGTTTCTGACCACAGGCGTAGGCAACGGCTCCACCTTTCGCATGATTCCTGTGATTTTCCTCAATCTGCGCCTCGGCGGCGTGTCGCCCAACGACCAGGAGGCGCTCGCCCATGCAAACCGCGAAGGCAACACGGAAGGCGCGGCCGCGATCGGCTTTGCCGGTGCGATCGGCGCATACGGCGGGTTTTTCATTCCGAAGAGTTACGGCAGTTCGATTCTCGCCAGCGGCGGTCCGGAGCTGGCGCTGTACGGCTTCATCGTGTTTTACGTGCTGTGTGTCGGACTGACGTGGTGGTTTTACGCGCGGCGCCACGCCGAGATGCCGTGTTGAGTGCGGCGTTGCAAAGCAATAGATAAGGATTTAAATCATGAGCCACTTTCTGGACCGACTCAAATACTTCGCACAGCCGAGAGAGCGCTTTGCAAAAGGTCACGGCGTGACCACGGGCGAAGATCGCACGTGGGAAGACGCATACCGCGCGCGCTGGCAGCACGACAAGATCGTACGGTCGACGCACGGCGTGAACTGCACGGGCTCGTGTTCGTGGAAGATCCATGTGAAGGGCGGCATCGTCACATGGGAAACGCAGCAAACCGACTACCCGCGCACGCGCGCCGATCTGCCGAATCATGAACCGCGCGGTTGCGCGCGCGGTGCGAGCTATAGCTGGTATCTGTACAGCGCGAATCGCGTCAAGTATCCGTTGGTGCGTGCGCGCCTGCTCAAGCATTGGCGGGCCGCACGCGCGGTCGCGGCGAGCCCGGTCGGTGCGTGGGCCAGCATCGTCGAGAACGACGCGCAGCGCCGTGACTATCAAAGCCAGCGCGGCTTGGGCGGCTTCGTGCGGGCTGACTGGAACGAGGTCAACGAAATTGTCGCGGCGGCCAACGTCTATACGATCAGGAAACATGGGCCGGACCGCATTGTCGGCTTCTCGCCGATTCCGGCGATGTCGATGGTCAGCTACGCAGCGGGCAGCCGCTATCTGAGCCTGATAGGCGGCGTCTGTATGAGCTTTTATGACTGGTACTGCGACTTGCCGCCGTCAAGCCCGCAAGTGTGGGGCGAGCAAACCGACGTGCCGGAATCGGCGGACTGGTACAACTCGAGCTACATCATCGCGTGGGGCTCGAATGTGCCGCAAACGCGCACGCCCGACGCGCACTTCTTCACCGAGGTGCGCTATCGCGGCACCAAGACCGTTGCGGTCACGCCGGACTATTCGGAAGTCGCGAAACTCGCCGATTTGTGGATGCATCCGCGTCAGGGCACCGATGCGGCGCTCGCGATGGCGATGGGTCACGTGATTCTGCGCGAGTTCTACGTCAATAAGCGCAGCGCCTATTTCGACGACTACGCACGCCGTTACACCGATCTGCCGTTGCTCGTGCAACTAAAGCCGCACACGCTGCCGGATGGCCGCGAGGTGCTGGTGCCGGACCGCTATATCCGTGCCGACGACTTCAACGGCAAACTCGGTCAGGATAACAACCCCGACTGGAAAACGGTGGCCTTTGACGAGCAAGGCAAAGTCGTTTTGCCGCAAGGTTCGATCGGCTTTCGCTGGGGGCCGGACGGCCGCGCCGACGAAGGCCGCTGGAATCTCGAAGCGAAAGAAGCACGTCACGGCGACGCTGTGAAGCTCAAGCTCTCGGTGCTGGAAGACGGTGCGCAGCAGCATGAAATCGTGACGGTCGGCTTCCCGTATTTCGGCGGCATCGACACGCCGCATTTCACCGCCAGCAAGCAGGGGGACGTTCTGGCACGCTCAGTGCCCGCTGTACGCATCTTGTTGGGGAAGGAAGGCGAAGAACGCGAGGCACTCGTTGCGACCGTGTTCGATCTGCTGGCCGCGAACTACGGCGTGGATCGCGGCTTCGGCGGCGCCGTGGACTATCACGACGACGTGCCGTACACGCCCGCCTGGCAGGAGAAGATCACGGGCGTCTCGAGCGACCAGGTGATCACCGTCGCGCGTGAGTTCGCGGAGAACGCCGACAAGACGCACGGCAAGTCAATGGTGATCATCGGTGCGGCGATGAACCATTGGTATCACGCCGACATGAACTACCGCGGTGTGATCAATATGCTGATGCTATGCGGTTGTATCGGTCAAAGCGGCGGAGGCTGGGCGCACTACGTGGGTCAGGAAAAGCTGCGGCCGCAGACCGGCTGGACTGCGCTTGCATTTGCACTCGACTGGATTCGTCCACCGCGGCAGATGAATTCCACCAGTTTCTTCTATGCGCACACCGATCAGTGGCGCTACGAAAAGCTCGGTGTCGATGAAATTCTGTCGCCGCTCGCGGATAAACGGCAATACGGCGGTTCGCTGATCGATTACAACGTGCGTGCCGAACGAATGGGCTGGTTG
Organism: Paraburkholderia sp. IW21; assembly: GCF_041321145.1. Classification (NCBI taxonomy): domain Bacteria; kingdom Pseudomonadati; phylum Pseudomonadota; class Betaproteobacteria; order Burkholderiales; family Burkholderiaceae; genus Paraburkholderia; species Paraburkholderia sp. IW21. The sequence goes on from NZ_JBGGWA010000012.1 coordinate 124,851, forward strand.
CCGTCCGCGCCGCAATTGCAGACCAACCCGTTAAAGGTCGCAGCTGACGCCCACACTGCCGGCCTCGACGCGAAGGAATACGTCGCGCGCACGCTGAAAGACGGTTCGCTGAAGATGAGTTGCGAGGATCCCGATCATCCCGACAACTGGCCGCGCAATATGTTTGTGTGGCGCTCGAACCTGCTCGGCTCATCGGGCAAAGGCCATGAGTACTTCCTCAAGCATTTGCTCGGCACCAGCCACGGCGTACAAGGCCGCGACCTCGGCGACGACGACGCCAAGCCGCAGGAAGTCATGTGGCATGACAAGGCGCCCGAGGGCAAGCTCGATCTGCTGGTGACGCTTGACTTCCGCATGAGCACCACGTGTCTGTACTCCGACATCGTCTTGCCGACGGCGACCTGGTACGAGAAAAACGACCTGAACACGAGCGACATGCATCCGTTCATCCACCCGCTCTCGAGCGCGGTCGATCCGGCATGGCAGGCGCGCAGCGATTGGGACATCTACAAGGGGTTCGCGCAAAAATTCAGCGAGGTCTGTGTCGGCCATCTTGGTGTCGAGAAAGAAGTCGTGCTGACGCCGATGATGCACGACACGGCCGCCGAACTGGCGCAACCCTACGACGTGCGCGACTGGAAGCGCGGCGAATGCGAGCTGATTCCCGGCAAGACCGCACCCCAAGTCAACGTGGTCGAGCGCGACTATCCGAACGTGTACCGGCGCTTTACCGCATTGGGACCGCTGATGGATAAGGTTGGCAACGGCGGCAAGGGCATCGCCTGGAACACGCAAACCGAAGTCGGGCAACTGGCCGAACTGAACGGCACGGTGCGCGACGCTGGCGCGACGCAAGGCATGGTGAAGATTGAAAGCGATATCGACGCGTGCGAAGTACTGCTGATGCTCGCGCCTGAAACAAACGGCCATGTCGCGGTGAAGGCGTGGGACGCTTTGTCGAAAATCACCGGCCGCGAGCACACCCATCTGGCGATGCATCGCGAGGACGAGAAGATCCGTTATCGCGATGTCCAGGCGCAGCCGCGCAAGATCATTTCGTCGCCTACGTGGAGCGGTCTGGAAAGCGAAAAAGTGTCGTACAACGCAGGCTATACCAACGTGCATGAACTGATTCCATGGCGCACGCTGACGGGCCGCCAGCAGTTTTATCAAGACCATCCCTGGATGCGCGATTTCGGTGAAGGCTTCGTCAGCTATCGTCCGCCGGTCGATCTGAAGGCGGCTTCGCCCATGCATGATCGCAAGCCGAACGGCCACAAGGAAATTGCGCTGAACTTTATTACGCCGCACCAGAAGTGGGGCATTCACAGCACGTACACCGACAACCTGATCATGCTCACGCTCAATCGCGGCGGTCCGGTGATCTGGCTGAGCGAAGACGATGCGAAAGAAGCGGGTATTGAAGACAACGACTGGGTCGAACTCTTCAACATCAACGGTGCGATTGCGGCACGTGCGGTGGTTAGCCAGCGGGTCAATCCAGGCATGGTGATGATGTATCACGCACAGGAAAAGATCGTGAACGTGCCGGGCTCGGAAATCACCGGCACGCGCGGCGGCATCCATAACTCGGTGACGCGCATCGTGCTCAAACCCACGCATATGATCGGCGGCTACGCGCAGCTTAGCTACGGTTTTAACTACTACGGAACCATCGGCACCAACCGCGACGAATTCGTCCTCGTGCGCAAGATGGCGAAAGTGGACTGGCTCGACGACGAACCGGTCGGCGCGGCAAACGGAGGTCGGCAATGAAAATTCGCGCGCAAATCGGCATGGTGCTCAATCTCGACAAGTGCATCGGCTGTCATACGTGTTCGGTGACGTGCAAGAATGTCTGGACCAATCGCGAAGGCGTCGAATACGCGTGGTTCAACAACGTCGAGACGAAACCCGGCATCGGTTATCCGAAGCAATGGGAGAACCAGGAAAAATGGAACGGCGGCTGGAAGCGCAACGCGGATGGCTCGATCGAACCGCGCCAGGGCAGCAGGATGAAGGTACTTTCGCGTATCTTCGCGAACCCGAATCTGCCGCAGATCGACGACTACTACGAGCCGTTCACGTTCGACTACGATCATCTGCAAGCCGCGCCCGAAAGCAAGGCGCCGCCAGTCGCACGGCCGCGCAGCCTGTTGACCGGCAAACGGATGGAGAAGATCGAGTGGGGCCCGAACTGGGAAGAGATTCTTGGCGGCGAGTTCGAAAAGCGCAGCAAAGACAAGAATTTCGACGACGTGCAGAAAGACATCTACGGCCAGTTCGAAAACACGTTCATGATGTATTTGCCGCGGCTGTGCGAGCACTGCCTGAATCCGGCGTGTGTCGCAAGCTGCCCGTCGGGTTCGATCTATAAGCGCGAGGAAGATGGCATCGTGCTGATCGATCAGGACAAGTGCCGTGGCTGGCGCATGTGCGTGTCCGGCTGCCCGTACAAGAAGATTTACTACAACTGGCAGTCCGGCAAGGCGGAGAAGTGCATCTTCTGCTATCCGCGTATCGAGAGCGGACAGCCGACGGTGTGTTCGGAAACCTGCGTGGGCCGGATTCGCTATCTCGGCGTGCTGCTGTACGACGCCGATCGTATCGAGGAAGCGGCATCGGTCGAACGTGAAACCGATCTCTATCAGGCGCAGCTCGACGTATTCCTCGATCCGAACGATCCGAAGGTAATCGAGCAGGCGCGTGTCGACGGCGTGCCGCAAGCGTGGCTTGACGCTGCAAAACAGAGTCCCGTCTACAAGATGGCGATGGAATGGCGCGTCGCGCTGCCGTTGCACCCGGAGTACCGCACGCTGCCGATGGTCTGGTACGTGCCGCCGCTTTCGCCGATCACCACGGCGGCGAGCGAAGGGCATATGAGCCTGAACGGCGAGATTCCGGATGTCACGCAGTTGCGTATCCCCGTCAAATATCTGGCGAATCTGCTGACGGCCGGCGACGAAGCGCCAGTAATCGGCGCACTCGAACGGATGCTGGCGATGCGCACCTATCAGCGCGAGAAACGCGTGGAGGGTCGTGAAAACGCGTCGGTACTCGCGCAAGTGGGCCTGAGTCAGGGGGAAGTGGAAGACATGTACCGCGTCATGGCGCTAGCCAGTTACGAAGATCGCTTCGTGGTGCCGAGCACGCACCGCGAATACGCGGAGAACCTGTACGACCTGAAGGGCGGTTGCGGTTTTTCGTTCGGCAATGGTTGCTCGGATGGCGCGAGCGAAACAAGTCTGTTCGGCGGTAAGAAGAGACGCACGATTCCGATCAAGGCAAAGGTGTGAGAGGTGCAGTGATGATCAACGAGCCAATTTATGAACCCCACTGCGCCACAGCGCGTGTACTTGCTGCGTTGTTGAGCTATCCGGATGCATCGTTGCGGATGGCACTCCCGGAGCTGGCAATTGCCTTGTTACGCGACACGATGCTGTCGGCTGAGCATCGCGATGCTGTCTTCGCGCTCACCGCGGACTTGCAGCAAGGCGACCCGCTCGACGCGGAAGCGCGCTACGTCGACACGTTCGACCGTGGCCGCCGCACGTCGCTGCATCTGTTCGAGCACGTGCATGGCGACTCGCGTGACCGCGGCCCGGCAATGATCGATCTTCGGCAAACCTACGCACAGGAAGGACTGCTGCTCGCGCCCGGCGAGTTGCCGGACTACCTGCCGGTGGTGCTGGAGTTCGCGTCGACACAGCCCTACGAGGTCGCGCGTGAATTCCTCGCGGAAATGGCGCATCTGTTGCAATCGATCCACGCCGCGCTGGCGCGGCAGCAGAGCCTCTATGCGGCGGTGGTGGCCGCCGCGCTCGATCTCGCTGGGGAGCCGGTGCAACTGCCTGAGACCGTGCCGGAAGCACCCGCCGAGGCCCCGCTCGACGAGTACTGGGCCGAGCCGGTTGTCTTCGACGGCTGTTCCGCGGCCGGCCAGAATGCCGCGCCTCGCGTGCAGCCCATCCAGTTCGTTCGGCGTGACGCCGCGTCGCCATGCCGTTCCAAGGAAGCCATTGTATGAATTACCTCGATACGCTCTTATTCGGCATTTATCCGTACATTTGTCTTGTGGTATTTCTGGTCGGCAGTTTGCTGCGTTACGACCGCGATCAGTACACGTGGAAAAGCGATTCGTCGCAGATGCTGCGCACCGGCACGCTGCGTTGGGGCAGCAATCTGTTCCACGTCGGCGTGCTGTTCCTGATGTTCGGCCACTTCTTCGGCATGCTGACGCCGCACGTGGTCTATGAATCGTTCATCAGCGCCGGCGCGAAGCAGGTGGTGGCGATGGTGTCGGGTGGAGTGGCGGGCACGCTTGCGTTTATCGGCGTGACCATGCTGCTGATCCGTCGGCTCGGCGACCCGCGCATCCGCGCGCATTCGAAGACCAGCGATATCGTGCTGCTGGTTTTGTTGTGGGTGCAACTGGTGTTGGGTCTCGGCACGATTCCAATGTCGGCGCAACATCTGGACGGCAGCATGATGATGAAACTCGCCGGCTGGGCACAGTGCATCGTCACATTCCAGGGGGGCGCCGCCGCGTTGATCGCTGAAGCGAGCTGGGTGTTCAAGGCCCACATGTTCCTCGGCATGACGCTGTTTCTGGTGTTTCCGTTCACGCGCCTCGTGCATATCTGGAGCGGTTTTGCCTCGCTCGTGTATCTGCTGCGGCCGTGGCAGATCGTGCGAGATCGGCGTTTGAATGTGCCTGCTGGGCGGAATATGCCGGCGCGGCGTTCCTGAGCATCGGCGCCAACCACGGCAGGCCGACGGGTTAAACCCGTTCGCCGCTGGTGGGATGCAGGCCGCGCAACAACTGACGGACTCGCGACAGGTCCTGATCGACGTGTTCGGTCCGCTCGAACAACTCCGCGAGCCAGTCGACGAAAGCCCGCACGCGTGGCGACACGCGGCGATTCTTTACGTACGCGACCGAGACCGGCATCGGCACGGGTTTCCATTGCGGCAGTACTTCGCGCAACAGTCCTGAATCGAGGTACGGTTGCGCGGCGATCCGAGCCGGTTGAATCAGGCCAAGGCCTTGCAATCCACAGGTCAGATAGGCCTGCTCGTCGCTGACTTTAACAAAGCCTTTTACCTTGATGTTTTGCGCCTCGCCGTCGACTTCGAAGTCGAAGTCGACTTCACGGCCGTTGTGCGGCGACATGCAGTTGACGGCGACGTGTCCGCGCAGATCATCGAGGGCGTTGGGCGTGCCCTGGCGGGCCAGATAGGCCGGACTTGCGCATGTCACGTGCTCGAGGGTGCCTAGCTGCCGCGCGATCAGGTTCGAATCTGGCAATTCGCCTAGCTGGATACTGCAGTCGATTGCTTCCGAAATCAGGTCCACTGTGCGATTGCTGATGCCGATGGCCAGATCGAGGTTAGGGTAGCGGGAGTGGAAATTGTCCAGTGCCGGCAGGACGATGGCGCTTGCTACCGCGCCGGGCATTTCAATGCGTAGGCGGCCGGTCAGGTTGTCCGTTGCGTGACGGAGGCTGGCTTCCATTTCGTCAATGTCGGCGAGTATTTGCGCGCAGCGCTCGTAGTAGGCTGCGCCTTCCGGGGTGACGCTCAGGCGCCGCGTCGTGCGGGCTAAGAGGGCAGTGCCTAGTAGTGCTTCCAGGTTCTGGACGATCGTTGTCGCGGTCGCGCGAGGGATGTTGAGTGACTCCGCTGCGCGGGTGAAGCTGTTTGTGTCCACGATTCGGATGAATGTCCGCATTGCAGTTATTCTGTCAATCACGATTCATGCTCCTGGGCGGTGATGGGGTGGTTTTTTTTGCCTTTGGCGGTGGTGTTGTTCTTTGGCCTGCTCGGCGCTTTTTTTTGTCTGTCTGCTTGGGGTGTGAGCTTTACTTGTTTTGTTAGTGGTCTATTGGCGTTGCCCCTGTGCGGGGCGGCACTTACTTCTCTTTGCCGGCTGCAAAGAGAAGTAAGCAAGAGAAAGCAGCTCAAACCGCTAATGCTAAGCGGCTCCCGCAGTCAGCGAATGGTAGTGGCTCCGTGGAATCCGTGTTCTCGCACATTCGGCGTGAGTGACAAGGGCGTCATACTTCCGGCGGCGCTGCGCGCGCCGAAGCGTCCTTCATAAAACCTTCTGCTGCGTTTTGCGTTCGCGTTTTTCCGACACCGTGACTCGCCGTTATATCGCCACTGTCACTGCGGTGCGACACACCCACATTTCATTCCGGGTGGGGGGTGACCCTTGAGTGCGGAAGCGCCACGCCGAGGCAAAGCCGAAGGCTTCCACCGTCTTTAAACGAAGCCCCTGGTTTCCCATGCAGACCCGTCCGCGACGCACGCAGTGCGGAGTGGGAGCTGATGACACCTTTGTCACTTCGCGTTGAAAGTACGAGGGCCCGGATTCCACGGGGCCACTGGCTCCTCCAAGCCAGGGGAGCCGCTTAGCATTAGCGGTTTGAGCTGCTTTCTCTTGCTTACTTCTCTTTGCAGCCGGCAAAGAGAAGTAAGTGCCGCCCCGCACAGGGGCAACACTAATAGACCACAAACAAACAAAAAAACCCCCCCCGCGAGCCACCCACCCAGCGCCTCGCAGGGCAAAAAAAACCCTCACTTCCGCAAGGAATCCATATCAATCACAAACCGATACTTAACATCACTCTTCAGCATCCGTTCATAAGCCTCATTAATCCCCTGCATAGGAATAACTTCAATCTCCGAAGTAATCCCGTGCTCGCCACAAAAATCCAGCATCTCCTGCGTCTCGGCAATCCCGCCAATCAACGACCCAGCCAGGCGGCGACGCTTGAAGATCAGATTGAACACCTGCGGCGACGGATGATCATGCTCCGGAGCACCAACCAGCGTCATGGTCCCATCCCGCCGAAGCAGACTCAAAAACGGATTCAGATCATGCTGCGCAGCAACGGTATTCAGAATGAAATCGAAGCTGTTGAGATGGGCATCCATCTCTTCCTGATTCTTCGAAATGACCACCTCGTGCGCACCGAGCCGCTTGGCATCGTCAATCTTCGACGGCGAAGTCGTAAACAACACGACATGCGCGCCCATCGCACGGGCCAGTTTCACACCCATGTGACCCAGGCCGCCGAGGCCGACAATCCCAACCTTCTTGCCAGGACCGGCACCCCACGTGCGCAGCGGCGAATACGTCGTGATGCCCGCGCACAGCAAAGGCGCTACACCCGCCGGGTCGAGATTCTCCGGCACCCGCAGCGTGAATTCCTCGTCCACCACCAGTTGCGTCGAATACCCGCCGTAAGTGTTCTGTCCGTCAACCCGGTCCACACCGTTGTACGTGCCGACAAAACCGTTTTCGCAGTATTGCTCGAGACCTTCCTCGCAACTCGCACACGTGCGGCACGAATCGACCAGGCAACCCACGCCCACCAGATCGCCTGCCTTGTACTTCGTGACATCCGGGCCAACCGCGGTCACGCGGCCGACAATTTCATGACCCGGCACCACCGGAAAAACCGTGTTCTTCCATTCGTTGCGTGCCTGATGCAAATCGGAATGGCACACGCCGCAAAACAGAACCTCCATCTGCACGTCATGGGGGCGCAGTTCACGCCGCTGGATTTCGAACGGGGCGAGCGGCGCGGTGGCGTCGGTCGCTGCATAGGCATAAGTCGTGCTCATGGGTAGCTCCAGCAAGAGGGTGATGTCACAAGGTGCCGACCATGGCAACGGGTATTGCTGCGGCCGAACCTTGCCATGGACCGGGATCACGGCGCCGGCAGTGGCTGACGAATTCACCCAGGCAGTGAATTGTCAACCAAGCCCAGCGCAGCGCGGGAAAAGATGATCCGGCAGGGTTCCCATAGTAGGAGCCGGGACCCAGTCAGGGAATACCTGAATATCTTGAAGGTTTGCCTAAAACTCCTGGCGTTGAGCGCGATAGGTCGTTTGGTGCTAAATTTCAAGCATTATTCTCTTGCACGTCACTATATCGTCATGTCAACCCGTTCCCCTGAAGCCGTATCGGTCGGTCGCGACCACCTGCGTGTCGTCGAATTGTTCGACGCGCTCGCGCCCAATCCGGGCTTTACGCGCTCGAGCCTGGAAGGCGTCAGCTTGATGCGTGCAAATACTCCGATGCCGCGCATGCCGGTGATGTACGAACCGAGCATTGTGATCGTCTGCCAAGGCCGCAAGCGCGGCTTTCTCGGCGATCAGGTATTCCAGTACGACGCGCAGCAATACCTCGTGCTGTCGGTGCCGCTGCCGTTCGAATGCGAAACCGAGGCGAGCCCGGAGAAGCCGTTTCTCGCGATCTCGGTGCGCGTCGACCTGACCATGGTGGCGGAGCTGCTGATGGCGCTGAACGAAACACAGGGCGCCACCCAGAACGAACCCCTCGGCATCTATTCGACCCCACTCGACCCGGCCTTGTGCAATGCGGTGCAGCGTCTGATGGAAGCGCTGGCTTCGCCGCTCGATGCGCGTATTCTCGCGCCTGGCGTGGTCCGCGAAATCTGCTATCGGGTGCTGACCGGCGAGCAGGGTGATGCGATTCGCGCGGCGCTCACACATCAGAATCATTTCGGCCGCATTGCCAAGGCGCTAAGACGCATCCACGCCGACTATCACGGGCAACTCGATGTCGATACGCTCGCCGCTGAGGCAGGTATGAGCCTTGCCGTGTTTCATGCGCAGTTCAAGGCCGTGACGGCGACCTCGCCGATGCAATACGTGAAGACCACGCGGTTGCATCACGCGCGTTTGCTGATGGTGCAGGATGGTTTGAACGCGGGCGCGGCGGCGGCGCGCGTGGGTTACGAAAGCGCGTCGCAATTCAGCCGCGAGTTCAAGCGTCTGTTCGGCCTGAGCCCGGTCGATGAGGTCAAGCGCATGCGCACCGTGTACGATGCGCCGCCGCCGCGCGTGGTCAAGCCGGCCGCGCGCTATGTGACCGCTGTGTAAGCGAGCGTTCGCCGGAAAGCGCTATAAGCCGCTGAACCAGTTGTAGCCTTGGTCTTCCCAGTAGCCGCCCGGGTTTGTATTGGTGACGAAGATCGCCGCAATGTGTTTCGGATTCTTGAAGCCGAGTTTGGTCGGCACGCGCAGCTTCAACGGATAACCGTATTTGGCCGGCAGCGGCGCGGTGCCGAAATCGAGCGTCAGCTGGGTTTGCGGATGCAAAGCCGTCGCCATGTCGAGGCTCGAGTAATAACGGTCCGCACATTTGAAGCCGACATAGCGGGCGCTAAGATCGGCGCCGATGCGTTCGAGGAAAGTGCGAAACGGCACGCCTCGCCATTGCCCGATTGCGCTCCATCCTTCAATGCAGATGTGCCGCGTAATCTGTGAAGTCTGCGGCAACGCGCGCAGTTGATCGAGATTCCACGTGCGCTTGTCCGATACTAAACCGGACACCTCCAGGCGATAGGTCGAACCGTCGATATCCGGTGCGTCGAACTCCGGATAGAACGCATTGAACGGGAACGGGTTGGTGATCTCGCTCGCCGAATAGGTCGGCGCAAGCTTGTTGCGATCGAACAGCCACCCCTGCACGCGATCGTTCCAGCGCGACATGGCCCACAACACCTTGTCGACCGAATCGCCGTCCTGCAGGTTGCAGCCCGAGAGCATCGCCAGCGCGCCGACCGAAAGCGACGAGCGCAGGAACAGGCGCCGCTGCAGGCGTTCGATTTGCGGTTGGTGGTCCGAAAGAACGATATGCATATCTTGCGACCCTCTGGCGTCTTTGGGTTTGAATTCGCTCATGCCTCGCTCCTTTCATGCGCGGTGTGTCTTGCGCGGCCGGTCAGCATCGGCGGCAATGTACGCGGCACCAGCAGCACCAATGCTAAATGCACGGCGACAAAACCCACCACGCCCGACATCGCGACAAAATGCACGCGGCGTGCAAAATCGAAGCCGCCGAATAGCGCGGTGAGCCACGAGAATTGCACCGGCTTCCAGATCGAGAGCCCTGATGCAACCAGCACCACGCCAAGGAACAATACGAAGAGATAGAGCGCTCGCTGCACTGCGTTATATTTGCCGGTATCGTGCGGCAGCTTGAACTGCATCGCTAACGCGGCATCGCGTACGACATCGCGTGGATGGACCGGCAAGAGCTTGCGACGGAAATGCCCGCGGCCGATGCCATACGCCAGATATAGCAGGCCGTTTGCACACAGCAGCCACATCGCTGCGAAATGCCATGCAATCGAGCCGCCGAGCCAGCCGCCGAGGGTGGCCCACAGCGGAAATCTGAACGCAAAGAAGGGCGACGCGTTATAGATCGCCCAGCCGCTCATCACCATGCAGACCATCGCAAATGCATTGATCCAGTGCGTAATTCGTATGACGAACGGGTGGACGACAAAACGCGCTTGCGGTTCGGGCATGGCGGGGCGTGATGAAACGAGGAAGAAGTTGAAAGCCGCGTCATTGAGGCACGCGGCTGTTTGGAAGACAGAAGAAACGCCGTATTACATCGGCGGCGTTACACCATGCTCGCCTGCCGAGATGAAGTTCGCCGCCATGGAGCCGTCGGCTTCCTTGTGGGCGAACAGCACAACCTTCGCACCCGGCACTAGCAACGAGCGGTCACCCGGTTGAAGGCTGACGATAGGCACGTCTTGCGGAATCACGATTTTCTTTTCACCTTCCTTGTACTTGACCGTGATCGTGCGGCCGTTGCTGACCACGAGAGAGCCCACCGTGCCGTTGGTCATCGAGCTGTTCGAGCCCAGATCCCACGGGCGGTTGCCTTCGCCGGAGCCGCGCATGCTGGCCGGGAAGACGTGCACTTCGAGCGCCTTCAGCGTGCCGTCCGGCTGCGGGATCGCAGCGGTGCCGACATAGCTGTCTGGCTTGATGTCGTTCACGTTGGCGATCGCCACGCCGCGAATCGGCGTGTCCTTGGCAAGCTTTACGTCAACGTCTCTGCCATCGCGGGTGTGGACCTTGAGCAGGTCGCCCGAGAGTGAGGTAACCGTGCCGCGTACGCCGGTGGGCGCGGCGGTCTGGGCCTGCGCCGCGGGTCCTGCGGCGAACAATGAGGCAGCAACGAGCGCGGGGGCGACGAGGGTGCGCATCGCATTGGCGGAAATCTTCATGAGTCTGCTCTTGGTGGGTGAAGGATAGGGTCAGGTTAGGCGCGCGACCGGCTCCGGCGAGTGACAGACGAATGACAAAAACGTCATGAACGGCGCGCCGCGGCCACGTAGAATGTCCGCCATATCCACGTCCACATCCATGCCCAACGCCCGAGGGGGCGCCTCGGGTTGGAACAACAGGCACCATGAGCATTCTCGTCATCGAAGACGACCCGAAAACCGGCGACTACCTTAAGAAGGGGCTGCGCGAAAGCGGCTACGCGGTCGATCTCGCGCGCACCGGCACGGACGGCCTGCACATGGCGTTGGAGCATGCGTACGACCTGGTGGTGCTGGACGTGATGCTGCCGGGCATCGACGGTTGGGAAATCATGCGTACGTTGCGGGCGCGCCGCGACCTGCCGGTGATTTTCCTGACCGCGCGCGATCACGTCAGCGACCGCATCCGCGGCCTCGAACTCGGCGCCGACGATTACCTCGTCAAGCCGTTCTCGTTCACCGAGCTGGTGTTGCGCATCCGTACGCTGCTGCGCCGCGGCGTGATCCGCGAGCGTGACGTGTTCGAGATTGCCGACCTCAAGCTCGACGTCTTGCGCCGCAAGGTGACGCGCGAAGGCGTCGAGATTCCGCTGACCAACAAGGAATTCATGCTGCTGCATCTGCTGGTGCGGCGGCAGGGCGAAGCGCTATCGCGTATGCAGATCGCCTCGGAAGTGTGGGATATGAACTTCGACAGCGACACCAATGTGGTCGACGTGGCGATCAAAAGGTTGCGCGCCAAGGTCGATCATCCGTTTGAAAAGAAGCTGATCCATACCGTGCGCAGCATCGGCTACACCTTCGGCGACGGCTCATGAAACTGTGGACCGAGCGTTCGCTGACCGCCCGCACTACGGTGCTGTTCGCGTCGATCGCGTGTGTGGTGATCGGCACGCTGGGCGCGTATTTCTATCATTCCGCCGAGCTGTCGTTGCAGCGCCGCGCGGATGTGGTGCTCACCGGCCGCGTCGAGCATTTCAGCCGCATCGTCCGCGATCTTTACTCGATGAGCGAATTGAAGAGCCGGCCTTTGCTGTTCGAGACCATGCTCGGCGCGGAGGAGGACGTGCTGCAGTTTCGCCGCCCGGGCGAAGCGCCGTTTATCGACGTGAACCCGGCCAACGTTGCGGTGCCGGCGCTGCAGGCAGGCACAGGCGACCGCTTGCCGACTCTCTCGGACATCCGCCAGACCCGCTTGCCGGACGGCGTCCCCGTCCATTGGGCGAGCGCCACCGTCAAGGCGCGCGAGGACGGCAGTGAAATCGAAGTGATCGCCGCGCATCCGATGACTCAGGAAGTGCGGATGCTCGCCGCGTACCGCAATCGCATTGTGCTGGCCACGCTGATCGGCATGCTGGCGGCGACCCTGCTGGCCTACTATGTGCTGCGCCGCGGGCTGCGCCCGGTGCGCGAGATCGCCACGCGGGCGGCACAGATCAGCCCGGCAAGTTTGTCGGTGCGGCTCGACAGCGAGGCGGCGCCGGTCGAATTGCGTCAACTCACGGACGCATTCAACGCCATGCTCGACCGTCTCGCCGACGGTTATCAGCGCCTCTCGCAGTTTTCCGCCGATCTGGCGCATGAAATTCGCACGCCCGTCGGCGCGTTGATCGGCCAGACCCAGGTGACGCTCGCCAAACCGCGCGAAGCCGACGAGTATCAGCAATTGCTCGAATCGAATCTCGAAGAACTGAGCCGCTTGAGCCACATCGCGGAGAACATTCTATTTCTCGCGCACGCGGATCATGCGGCGCTTTCAATCGACCGCGAGCCGGTCGATCTGCGCGGCGAACTCGTCAGGATCGCAGACTATTTCGAAGGCCCTGCCGACGAACGCGGTATGCGCTTCACCGTCGACGCTCAGGGCGTGGCCTCGGTCAATCCGATGCTGTGCCGGCGGGCGATCAACAATCTCGTTGTCAATGCGGTGCGATATGGCGCGAGCGATACGGTCGTGCGTTTGAGCGGCAGGCAGGACGAAAGGGGCGCGACGGTGGTGGTGGAAAACGATGGCGCACCGATTCCTGACGAGCAGTTGGACCGCCTGTTCGATCGCTTCTACCGCGCGGATGCGGCTCGCAGTGAATTCACTGAATCAAGCGGGCTGGGGCTCGCAATCGTCAAGGCGATCATGCATCTGCATGGCGGCACGGCGCGGGTGGTGTGTCCGGTGCCGGGCGTGATGCGCTTCGAATTGCGCTTTCCGGGCGCCTGAGATTCAGAGCCGGCGAGTATCGCCGGCGCGCGCCAGGCCGTCGCCAGGCGCTATCAATCGCTATCAATCGCTATCAATCGCTCAAGGCTTTCAAGCCCGCCGCATTGATATCCAGAGAAAACGCCGCGAGGCCGTCACTGGCTGTGCGCACCGGACCGAGGGGCCGCAGCACGAGTCCGAGCCGACGGTAGAGCCGTTCCATACTGCACGGCGCGACGCCGATCAATTGACGGATTCCTAAGTGTTCGGCCTGGAGAAAGATCAGGCGAAGCAGTTTGCGCATGCGTTGCGCATTGATTTCAGCGCCCGCATGGCAGGTCGTGAAGCGGGACAGTTCCCACGTAAAGGAATCGCTAATCAATGGCATGGAACACAAGTCGATGAACACTTCGCTGAGCAGATAAGGCTGGGTGGTGCGCAGCAAGCGCGCATAGCCGCAAATGCTCCGGTCCGCCGAGTAGGCGATCACGCTGACGGTGTCGTTCCGGTCGAATTCGTCCCATTCCTCCCGGGTGTCGATATTGACTGCGGGCAAGTCCCAATTCATCTGCTCGACGAACACCGCATGCCGGTACAGGCCGAGTTGCTGCCTTGCAGCGGGACTCAGATTTTCCATGGTGCTGACCACGATCTCTTCCATCACCCTCTCCGTAGCTACAGTAGGCCGTAGGCGATCGCATAGGCGGTCGCGCTGGTCTTCGACGAAGCATTGAGTTTCCTCATGCAATTTTTAAGGTGGAAATTCACCGTATCGACGGAAATCTCCAGTGCATTTGAGATGCCTTTGGCGGATTTTCCGTCCGCGGTCCAGCGTAGGATTTCGATTTCGCGCCGGGTGAGGCTGATATCGATGGTGGCGTGTTTCTGCCTTTTGCAGATCGTGCTGATGCACGATATCGACAGATGACCGAGTGCTGCGAGATAGGGCCGTAGCGCCTTGACTTCGCGAGGACTCAATGCGAGGTCGCTTCTCGCCAGGGAAAGCACGCCGAACTGACCGCGGGCGTCCCAGCAGGGTTGTGAAATGCCGATTGCCAATCCCGCCGATTTCGCTTCGTCCCAGACGTGTTTCGCGTCGGCAAAGAACTCGTCGCTCCATATAGCCGGAGTCAATTCGCCCGAATCGAGTTTGGCGACCGGATCGACTTCAAGATATTTTTTATCCCGATATCGCGATACCCAAGGTTCGGGATAAGAGCTTTTGATGAAAATATTTCTCGCGCAAAACGGCGTGCGGCTGGTATAGCCGAATGCGCAATACTCAAATCCGAGATCCTGCGAGGCGCGCGACAGCGTGGAAAAGGCACTCTCAATCTGCTCGCAACTTTGCAGCTCGAAAAACAGATTGTTCCACCATTCGGAGAGGACTTGTGACATCGCAGGGCTCCGCTGTCCAGTTGTGGGTACAGACTACTTCCAATTGAATTGGTGCTTATGTTACGGGTATGTCCTGGCAGCGATCAGATCATTGTTTTCATGCGGAATGTTTAGGGGATGGCTATCGTAAGTGAGTATGGAATATCTTTGGCGAAGACAGTGAGTTCCCTACCAGTTTTGGGGTTGTGGCGTAACGACGCAGTATTGGCGGTTTCTGATCGACTACCAATCTCGGGGGTTATTGCGTGCTGTCGATCATGTAATTGTCTGGGTCATCCGATTGATATGCGTATGAGAATAAATTCGTGAATCGGACGTATTTATTTTTTATCCATTTCTCTATGACCGCCAAATTGGAGGCTCAGATGATCGATTCCTGCCCGAACACTTTCGACCTTCCCGTTTTTGATCCGGAAAGAGATTGGATCACGCTATCTGGAGATCATGCCGAGGCCGGCTTTAACCGGGCCTTTTCCTATGTGCGAGGCCGCGCTGCTGAAGACAATCTGTCCATGAGCTTCGAAGGCAACCAGTCGCGCCCGTATCCTGTCATGTCAGGCGTGTGTGCGCTCCACGCCGGAGCCGAACTCATTCTGGCGAATCGTGTCACGGCAGTATTCGGCGCGTTGCAGAAGATCGTGGCGGCCTATCGCGCGGACGCCAATCTTCAGGAGTTTCTGGATATTCCGCAGCGGTTGAAGCAATGGATCAAGGAGGATACGGCACCGTCCAACAACAAGGTCGATTTGTGCCGCTTCGATCTGATGGGGCGCACGCTGTCCGAGCTCAGAATCATCGAGTTCAACTGCAACGCGCCGGGCGGCATCGTTTACGCGGGCTTGCTCAACCGGTACTGGCGCGAGGCGCCGTTCGCCTCCGAGATGCTCGAGTCGTGGGGCGGTGCATCGTCCACCTTCGAACAGCAGGACTGGGTGGCGCAGTGGCTGTCGAAGCTGGCGCATCAGCGTGGCATGGCCGATATCGAAGGGATCGGGCTGCTGCATCCGGCGGGCGGCAACATTCTCGAATTGCCGCATCTCCAGCAGCGGCTCGAGGCGTGTGGTCTTCGTTCGGTCATGCTCACGCCCGAGCAGGTCAACCGGAGCGACGATCACGCATTTCAGCTCGCCTATTTGAAGTACGGCGTGCAGCGCGCGATTCAGGACATGGGGCAATGGGAGTCGTTTTGCCGTAGCGTCGTTGAAGGCCGGCTTGTGATTCAGTCGTCGCTGGCGGGGCGTTGGATCGGCGACAACAAGCTGTGTGTCGCGGTCATGTCGGATCCTCGCTTCTCCTATCTGTTCGACGACAAGGAGCGGGCGGCGATTCACAGGCTCATTCCGATGAGTCGCAAACTGGGCGACGGTATCAGTCAACGGGAAGTCATTAACTGCAAGGACGATTTTGTCGTCAAGCATCCGTACGGAACGCGTGGTGTGTCCGTCTTTGTCGGCCGCGACTATGGCCAGATGGAGTGGGCGGAGCTGATCAGCAAAACGTCGTCTATCGGTCATGTGGTTCAGCAGTATGTCGACTCGGACTTCGAGGTCGACGGCGAGTCGTGCTTCAGGGATCTGGTGGTGATGATTGCGAGTGGCGCGATTGTCGGATATGGATCGCGAGTGAGCCGGGCGCGCAAGGTCAACATCGCGCAGGACGGCCGAAAAATGGCCGTGCTGAGTTCGCTGCCGGCGGGACACGCATGAGCTCCGGTGCGATGCGTGTCGCGCCGTTCTCGCGCCCCTGAGGGGAATGCCGATGGCGGGCTTCCTTCAGCGGTGGATCGTATTCAGGAGCAAGGGCTTCGGCGCACTCGCGTGCCGGGATTTCAGGCGGTTCGCCTTCGGTAACAGCCTGTCGTTGATCGGCATGTGGGTGCAGCGGGTCGGTGCCGGCTGGCTTGTGTGGGAGATCAGTCATTCGAGCGTATGGCTCGGCTTGCTCGCCCTCGCCGATCTTTTCCCGACGGTGTTCCTCGCGCCGATTGCCGGCCTGATGGCGGATCGTTGCGACCCGCGCCGCGTCATGCTCTATTGTCAGTGTGTCGCGATGGCGATGGCCGTTTTGCAGGCCTGTCTGATCCTCGGTGACGCCAGTTCAATGGAATGGCTGCTCCTGGTGACGCTGGTAACGGGTATCGCCGGCGCACTGTGTCAGCCCACACGCCTTTCGTGGATTTCGACGCTGGTGCCGCAACAGCAGCTTGGCTCGGCGGTTGCGCTCACCTCACTGTGCTTCAGCCTGGCGCGCTTTGTGGGGCCGGCGGTGGCGGGCGCGCTCTTGCTGAAGCTCGATCCTTCGGCATTGTTCTTCCTCAGTGCGCTGGGCTATGCCGTCTTCATCGCCGCCATTGTTCGCATTCCGGCGGGCCCGCGTTTGCGTGAAGATAGGCCGCCCTCGCATTGGCGGCGCGACGCCACGGAAGGATTTCGCTACCTCGCGTCGGACGCCCCGTTGCGGGCAACTTTTCTGATTCTGATCGCGTGTGCCGTGTGCCTTCGCGGCATTCCTGACATGGCGCCGGCCATTGCGGACGCTATGTCGCAGCGGGGCGCACAAGGTTTCGCGTCGCTCGTCGCCGTAGCGGGGGCCGGTGCGCTTGCGGGCGGCGTCTGGTTCAGCGGCCGCGACGCGACGCCGCCGCTAGCAAGATTGATCGAGCGGCACGTGTTGGCCGCTTCGTTGTGCGGGCTCGGATTAGCGTTCACGCAGCATTTCCTGGTGGCGCTCGTCCTGTTCTTTGCGCTGGGTTTCTCCGTGGTCGTGACTGGCATCGGCGCGCAGACGCTGATTCACCTATCGGTTCCGCCGACAATGCGCGGACGTGTGCTTGCGCTATACGGCGTGATCTATCGTGGCGGACCGGCGCTCAGCGCGTTGTGGCTCGGCGTGTGTGCACCGCTTTGGGGGCTGCGCGTGGCGTTGGGCGTGGGCGCCTTGGTGTGCATGGCGGCGTACTGCGCCACTAAGCTTCGTGCTCGTCACCGGGAGCCGCCGGCCCGATGACAGGTGCCCGCGGGCTCGACCGCTTCATCCTCGGGTCGGCTCGCAAACGCTTCGCGCTGTCGGCGCCGTTGATTGCGTCTGTGCTGAATTGTGTCGCGACGGAGGCCGCCGCTAAACGCGGCGTCACCCTCTACGGATCGATCGATGCAGGGCTGAGCTATGTGACGAAGATGGCGACGGAGAGCGCCCATGCTCCGTCGTTGCGCTACGCCGATGGTGTTGCCCAAGGCAATCGTTGGGGCTTGCGTGGGAGCGAGAATCTCGGCAACGGTCTCGACGCGATCTTCGTGCTGGAAAGCGCGTTCAGCACCAGCGGCGGCATGTCGTTGCCGCAGGCCGCGCTGTTCGCGCGCAAGGCGTATGTCGGACTGTCGAAGCGCGCGATCGGCGCGTTGACGTACGGTCGTCAAAATGCGTTGTCGGCCGTTTATGTGGGCAGCCACTACGCGATGGGGAGCCAGTCGGCGGCGGGCACTTACGCTTACCACATCAATGATCTCGATCAGTTGGCAGCCGGCCGTCTCAGCCATGCGCTCACGTTCAGCAGCGCGAAGTTTGCGGGCTTCGAGTTTGGCGGCATGGTTGCCTTTTCCAACTGGACGGACCGATCGACCGGCTCACCGGCCGGCGACGACATCAGAGGCGTGGACCCGCGCGTGGCATCGAATGCCTATAGCGTTGGCTTTAATTACACGGGGGAGCCGTTCGGCATGGGAGCGGCGTATACCCGGATCGGCTTTCCGATGGGTGCGACGGCGCCGGTTAGCGCGACGGTGGCGAATGTGAAGGTGGGCGTGCTTCGCAGTTTGAGCAGCTTCGCTGTGGGCGGCCGCTATACCGTCGACGTGGTGCGCGTCTGGGGCAATGTCACGCGCACGACATTGACGCCGACGGCGGGTGCCTCCTCGGAACTGGATAACTTCGAAGCCGGCGTGCGTTACGCGCTGACGCCGATCGTCGGCGCCGCACTAGGCTATACCCGTTCGACGCTGACAGGCGGTTCCAGCGGCAGGTGGGATCAGATCAACCTGGCGCTCGACTACGCTGTGTCGAAGCGCACTGATGTGTACGTTCTGGCGATCCGGCAAATGGCCTCGGGCCGCAACACGGTGGCGGGCATGGAGATACCGGTACAGGCGGAAATCGGCGCCAGAGCGCGCCTGATCGGTAATTCGGGGAACGGTGCCGGGAGTCAGGCGGTGGTGCGTATCGGTTTGCGCCATCGTTTCTAGCGTGGCTCTCGGCGCCTCGCCACCGTGACGCGTTTGGCAAGCTGCTGACCGTCACGGCGTAAACCGGTAATACCGATACCGGGATGATCGGGCAACTGGTTGCGGCGCCGCGCGACGGATACGATGAAACACTTCATCCTAACCGTCAGGAAAACCGCTATGAAACGCTTCCACATTGCTTTGGCTGTCGCCAGCCTCGAGGCTTCCATCGACGATTACAGCGCCCGTCTTGGTCAGCCGCCCACAGCAATAGTGCCGGGCCGTTACGCAATGTGGCGGACCGACCTGCTGAACTTCTCGATCAACGAGATGCCGGAAAGGGGTGGGCAGCTTCGGCATGTCGGCTTCGAGGACGATTCGGTAGACGAGTACTCGAGCAGCAAGGACGTGAACGGGCTCGAATGGGAGTTGTTTTCGGTGGAGGAGCAGGATCGGCGGATCGTCAGTACCTACGGTAATGCGGTGCGTACCGATCGAGGCTGAAGCGCTACCTGGCCGGCCGGCGGCATGAAAGAGCCCGTTGTGCCCGGCATTGGCGCGGCCACGCCAATGCCGGCCTATACTTCCTGAGCGTTTGATGAACCGTACCTTTGATCGCGTGTTGCGAAGCCGGTAACGCGGATCCCTTGTCCTAACTTCACTTAAGGAGTCGCGTCATGGTCAAACTTGCTCTGTACGTTCGTCTTGAGGCCAAGCCCGGCAAGGAGAAGGATGTCGAGGCCTTTCTGCTGAGCGGCTTGCCGCTCGTTCAGGAGGAGCCTGCCACCACCGCGTGGTTCGGTTTGAAATTGGGGCCGTCCACATACGGCATTTTCGACGCCTTCCCGGACGAAGCGGGCCGCGAAGCGCATCTGAACGGCAAGGTGGCTGCCGCATTGATGGCGAAGGCCGGCGAGCTGTTCGCCACGCCACCCACCATTCAGAAAGTCGATGTGCTGGCAGCCAAATTGCCAGGCTGACTCAGCTTCCAATCTGCTGACACGGCGCGGCCTTTTTACCCACTATCGCCTTTGACAACGCCGCGCCGACGTTCACCGCGCCCGCGCGTCAGTCGGCCGACGCGCCCGCAGCCGGCCGGTTCGCGTAGTGCGCGCGCTTTTCCTCATACATCAGCAGATCGGCGCGTTGCACGCCCGCTTCGAGCCGGTCGCCGCGCTGGCACGTCGCCACACCCAACGAAAAACTCAGCAGCGAGCCCGGATAAAACTGGTTGTTCACATCGACCAGTTGGCAGATTGCATCGACCATTGCTGCGCCGCCGCGTTCGTCGGTGTCCGGCATCAGAATCGCAAACTCGTCTCCGCCGATGCGCGCCGCGTGAAATGGCGCGTCCGTCGCCTTGGCAAGGACTTCGCCGGCCCGCCTTAGCAGTGCGTCGCCGGCCGCATGACCGAGCTGGTCGTTCACGCGTTTGAGGCCGTTGAGATCGGCCATGATGATCGTCACCGGCCACGGGCCCTTGCGCTCGAGCCGGTTCAATTCGTCAACGTAGAACGAGCGGTTGCGCAGCTTGGTCAGCACGTCATGCTTGCCGAGGAACTCGAGGTAGGCTTCGGCCTTCTTGCGCGCGGTGATGTCGGTGAGGGCGACCAGCACCAGGTCCCACTTGTCCTCATGCCCCGGCAATACGGAAAACTGCAGGTGCACGTGCACGTCGCTGCCGTCGAGCGAATAGTTGAGCACTTCACGCTGCTGGAACAGCTTGCCGTCCCACAGATCGATCAGTTGCTCACGGAAATGCGGCCGCATGTCGTCGCGGAATATGTCGGACAGACGCGCCAGCAGCGTTTTTTTGTCTTTCGCCGCGAACATGTCGAGCGTGTGCTGGTTGACGTCCAGCACGTGGATTTCCTGCATGCAGCGCTCGACAAACTCGGGATGCACGTCGGTGAACACGCGAAAATCGCTGATGCCGGCCGAGCGCGCCTCGTCGAGCAGACGCTTGACCGCGCTGAAATCTTCCACCCACAGCGACACCGGCGAATGTTCGAACAGGCCGCGCACATACTGTTCGGCAAGCGTCACGCGATGCCGCGCGCCTTCCAGTTCGGTAATATCTTCGACCGATACGAGCACGCGGTCCCAGCGTTCTTCGTGGCCCGGGAGCACGGCGCCCTTGAGCAGTACGTCGAGCCGACGTCCGCCGAGCGTGTAGTTGACCGTCTGGCTCGTGAACTGCGCGTGGCCGGCCCACAATTGGCATAGCTCTTCGAGGTGGGTCTTGAGCATGTCGTCGCGAAACACTGAGGCGAGACTGCCGGTGAGCGCTGCGAAATCGGCGGCCTCGAATTGCGCCAGCGTCTTCTGGTTGACCTTGATGACGCGGATGCTGTGCGCGCATTCGGCGACGCGGCCTGGATCTTCGGCGAAATGGGCGCGCAGATCCGTCACGCCTTGTGCCCGCCATGCGTCGAATAGCGCGCGCACGCCGCTGAAGTCTTCGAGCCAGAGCGAGACGGGCGCGAGTTCGAACATTTCGGAATCGTCCCTCAAGGGGACTTGCTGCGGGGCGTCGTTGGCGGGCGCTGAGCCGCGCGGGAGGATATCCAGCATGAGATTCCCGTGGTCGGAGTTCGCGCTATTCTAATAGTGTTGACGCCGCATGTGGGCGGACGCTCGCCGGAGACGAGCACGGCCTCGGCCGGCAATCTGGCCAACGCCCGGCGCCAGGTTGCGGGCGAGGCGGTATTGACGCCGATCTGGCGATCTACAGCCGCACGCCTGTCGCTTTCTGGCCCAGCCTACCGCTCTTCTTCACGCCCCGGACGGGCGCCGATGTATTCGTACTCTTCGGTATTCAGCCGTGAAACCCGCAGTTCGACGGCGCTGCGATGATACGAGTAGGCGATACGCCGTACCTCCAGCAGCGGCGCGCCGACGCTCACGTCGAGCTGCGTGCTTTCCAGGGGGTTCGCCAACGCCACGCTCACGCGTTCGTCGGTCTCGACCACGTTGATGCCGAAAACATCCTGGTAAAAGTTGTAGAGCGTATTGGGCCGGTTGCGCAGTTTCGCCTCGGTGAGACCTGGAAAATGGGCTTCCGGAATGGTGATGTGCTCGATCACAACCGTCTTGCCGTGCAGCGCCAGGCCGTTGACGAACTGAAATATGCGCGCGCCGGTTTCTATGCCGAGCGCCGACGCCACCTCGCGGGAGGCCCGCGCTTTTTTAAAATCGATCAGCTTGACGGTGGGGTAGGCCTTGTCGCCGTCGCGCCGGACGATGCGAAAGAAACGGAAAAAATGCCGGTCGCGCTGGTGCATGGACACAAAGGTGCCCAAGCCCTGATGTCGGATCAGAATGTTCTCGGCACACAGTTCGTCGATTGCCTTGCGCAGTGTGCCGATGGATACGCCGAAGCGCTCGGCGAGCCGTTTTTCCGAAGGAATGCATTCGCCGCCTTTCCATTCGCCAGCCGAAAGCGCAGCCAGGATCGCGCTCTTGACCTCCTTGTATCGCGTGCCGCCCAGTGCGGACGGATTGATGGCGAGCGTACTCATGAAGACCCCTGAAGGACGCGAGGCGCGCGACGCCGCTCGCAAAGATTTAAACCTTCTCCAATTTTAGCTGACAAACTCATCTAGTACATCTAGATGAGCTAGTTTTTTGTAAGCTGTCGCACCATCGGCGGGCTCCCCGTGATGCGCGGCACCGCTGCGCTCTGCGCATGTGAAAGGAACCCTTGTCCTTGAACCAAGAATTACTGGCTTTCAACCGCGCGCGCACCGCTTTAACCTGACGTTCAGCCAGTATCTTTCAGCCAAACAATTGGGCATTTCAATCCCCCTATGCAAGCAACCGTCAGCGACCTGTTGAGCGTGCGCGTTTGGCGCGGAGCCGAAGACGGCGCGTTCGAACCGTTCGAGGTGCCGCGCCGCGCCAGCCAGACCGTGCTGGACGTCGTCACGCACATTCAGCGCCATATCGACGCCACGCTGTCTTACCGGTTCGCGTGCCGCGTCGGCATGTGCGGTTCCTGCGCCATGACCGTGAACGGCCGCGCGCGTTGGACCTGCCGCACGCATGTGACGAAGGTGCTGCGGCATCCGGGCGACGTGCTCGAAATCGCGCCGCTGAATCACTTGCCGATCGTCAAGGATCTGGCGGTCGACATGACTGATTTCTTCGACAAATGGCGCGATGCGAAGGGCTACTTCGCTGGCAGCCGCGACCGCAGTGCGCCCCTCGAAGTGATCGATCCGGCTTCGCCCCAACGGCAGGCTGTGGACGCGGGCATCGAATGCATCGGCTGCGGCGTCTGCTACGCCAGTTGCGATGTGGTCGGCTGGAAGCCGGATTATCTTGGACCGGCCGCGCTGAACCGCGCATGGACGCTTGTCAACGATGTGCGCGACGTTCAGCAGGGCGCTCGCCACGACGCCGTGGCGACCGATGCGGGCTGCCATTCCTGTCATACCCTGGGATCGTGCACGGAACGTTGCCCGAAGGCGCTTTCGCCGACTGCCAGCATCGCCGGTCTCAAACGCGCGGGACGGGCTCAGCCCAAAGGCGGCCCGCGATGAATCGGAGCCTTGACGGCTGGTGGCTGCAACGCTTTTCCGCGATGGTGCTGACGGTGTGTGTCACAGTCCATCTGGTGACCATGATCTGGGTCGTGCACGGCGGGTTGCGCGCGGCGGATGTGATCGCGCGTTTGCACGGCAATCTCGTGTGGGGCGCGTTCTACGCGCTGTTCGTGATCGCGGCGGCGACACATGTGCCGGTGGGCTTGCGCCGTATCGCGGATGAATGGCTGAACTGGCGCGGCGCGTGGGCCGTGCGCGTCAGCATGGCGATCGGCGTCGTACTGGCTCTCGCGGGCTTGCGCGCGGTTTACGCGCTGATTGCAGGAGCCACCGCATGAATACGAGCGCCAGCACCCGTTCGCGAGCGGTGACGCCCGGCCGCAAGCTCGATTTCCGGGCACGGAATCATCCGGCGTGGTGGGCTTTTCTGGTTCATCGTCTATCCGGTCTCGCGCTGGCGTTCTTCCTGCCCCTGCATTTCTGGGCGCTCGGCACCGCACTCAATGGCGCCGCGCGTTTCGAATCGTTCCTCGTCGTAACGCGCTCGCCGGCGTTCGTCGTCGCGGAATGGGGACTGGTGACGCTGCTCGGGGCCCATCTGATCGGCGGCGTGCGGTTGTTGCTGATCGAGTTCCGACCGTGGAGCGGCTTGCGCAAGGATCTCATTGCGCTGACGGCGGGTGGCGCGTTCGTCATCGGCATGGCGTTTGCGCTCTCGCTGACGCTGTGAATGCGTGTTTGAAGAGGCCTGAATGGAAACGACGACAAGACTCAAAACGGATTTCATCGTGGACTACTCGCTGATCGAAGAGATTGCGAAGACCCTGTATATCCGCTCGCTCAAGCAGCTTCCACCGGACATCAAGGAAGGCATCGCGAAGCTTGAGGCGGGCGAGCGGAACGACACCGCGCGGCGCGTGCTCGGGACGATGCGGCAGAACATCGTGGTGGCCGAGCAAGCCGACAATCTGCTCTGCCAGGACACGGGGCTGCCGATCTACAACATCACGATCGGGCAGGGCGTGCAGTTCGACGGCATGCGCCTGAAGGCTGCGCTTCGCAGCGGCTGCGCACGCGCCACGCGTGAGCATCCGCTGCGTTCTTCCGTGGTTCATCCGCTCACGCGCCATAACGAGCAGAATTCGTGCGGCGCGGAGGTGCCCGTGATTCACGTCGATTTCGACGATACCCCGGGATCGCTCTCCATCGAAATGATTCCGAAAGGCAGCGGTTCGGAGAACAACTCTTTTCTGCGCATGGCGATTCCGGCTGAAGGTGTCGATGCGATCCGTCAATTCGTGATCGATTGCGTGGTCGATGCGGGCGGCAAGACCTGTCCGCCGACAATCGTGGGTGTGGGCGTCGGCGGCACCTCGGATCTGTGCGTGGCGCTCGCCAAGCGCGCGGCCACGCGGCCGCTCGGCACGCATTGCCGCGATGAACATGGCGCGGCGCTCGAGCAGCAGATGTCGGCGGCGGTCAATCAACTGGGTGTCGGACCGCAAGGACTGGGCGGCGATGCGACGGCGTTCGCGGTGCATGTCGAACTGGCTGCCACTCACATCACGATGAACCCTGTCGCCGTGAACATGCAGTGTCATTCGGCGCGGCGCGCGCGCGCTACGGTAACCGCGAACGGAGTCGAGTATGGCTACTGAAACGCCCGCCACCGGCACGCATCACACGCTCGATATGCCGGCGAGCGAAGCGCAGATTCGTGCCTTGCGTATCGGCGACACGGTCACGCTCAACCGCACGCTGTTCGGTATCCGCGACGCGACCCAGATTCACATGTTCGATCACGGCCGCACGACCCGCTTCGACCTGCGCGGCCACGCGGTGATCCATACGGCGCCGAACGTGCGGCGCGTCGAGGTGTCGCCGCAACATCCGGCAGGCTACGAACCGGTGTGCATCGGCACGACGACGTCAGCGCGCATGGAGCGCTTCACGGCGCCCTTGATGCAGACCTGCGGTGTGCGCGTGGTGATCGGTAAGGGCGGCCTCGGCGCTGCATCGAGTGCCGCGTTCGTGGAATTCGGCGGTGTCTACCTTGCGATCGTAGGCGGCACGGCGGCGCTCGAAACCACGTGGATCGAGCAGATCGAGGACGTGGATCTCGACGACCTCAATCCGGAGTCCCTCTGGCGTTTCCGGATTCGCGGCTTCGGGCCGCTGCTGGTCGCGATGGACAGTCATGGCGGCAGCCTCTACAACGCAGTCCAACAGAACACGCGTACCCAGCGCGATGCGGTGCTCGCGTCGCTCGGCATTCGCGTCTGAGACGCATTCGGGAACACGATTCCATGAAACAGTTCGAAACCGACATTCTGATTCTGGGCAGCGGCGGCGCTGGTCTGTTCGCCGCGCTGCACGCACAGGCCGCCGCGCCGCAATTGCGCATCACCGTGGCGGTGAAAGGGCTGCTGGGCAAATGCGGTTGTACGCGTATGGTGCAAGGCGGCTACAACGTCGCGCTCGCGCCGGGCGATTCGATCGAGCGGCACTTCATGGATACGATCGAAGGCGGCAAGTGGCTCTCGAATCAGGACCTGGCGTGGATGCTGGTGACGGGCGCCGTCGAACGGATTCGCGAACTCGAAAACGAGCTGGGCTGCTTCTTCGACCGCAATCCGGACGGCTCCGTGCGGCAGAAGGCGTTCGCCGGGCAGACTTTCGACCGCACCGTGCACAAGGGCGATCAGACCGGCATCGAGATCATCAACCGGCTGGCGGAACAGGTGTGGGCGCGCGGCATCGACAGGTTGGAAGAATATCGCGCGGTGGAGTTCATTCGCAGCGTTGACGGTGCATCGCTCGCCGGCGTACTGATGATCGACATGCGCAGCGGCGAGTTCGTGTTTGTCCGCACGCAGGCCGTGCTGCTGGCAACCGGCGGCGGCCCGACCATGTATCGCTATCACACGCCGAGCGGCGACAAGAGTTGCGACGGCATGGCGATGGCGTTGCGCGCGGGGCTCACGCTGCGCGACATGGAAATGGTGCAGTTTCATCCCACCGGTCTGCTGGCCGGCGCCGACACGCGCATGACGGGCACCGTGCTCGAAGAAGGCTTGCGCGGCGCGGGCGGCTATTTGCTGACCGGCGCGGGCCAGCGCTTCATGCAGAATTACGACTCGCGTGCTGAACGCGCGACACGCGACGTGGTCTCGCGCAGCATCTTCCGCGAACTGCGCGCAGGGCACGCGACGCCCAATGGCGGCGTCTATCTGCAGATGCATCACCTCGGCGCGGACAGCGTGCGTCAGCGTTTCAAGGGCATGGTCGAGCGCTGCGCCGATTGCGGTTTCGATCTGGCGGGCGGTCTCGTCGAAGTCGTGCCGACCGCGCACTACATGATGGGCGGCGTTGTCTTCGACGAAAACTGCGCGACCACGCTGCCCGGGCTTTTTGTGGCGGGCGAGGATGCAGGCGGAGTGCACGGCGCCAATCGCCTCGGGGGAAACGGCGTCGCGAATTCGACGGTGTTCGGCGGGATCGCGGGCGATACGCTCGCGGCCTGGGTGCCGCGGCATGGCCGTTTCGCCGACGCCGATACGGATGCGATCAACGCGGCGATGGCCCAGTGCAATCGTCCACTGCACCAGCCACGAGGCAATCTCGAAGCGATCCGCGAGGCGCTCGCCGAAGTCATGTGGAACGACGTCGGCATCCTGCGCGATGCCGAGGGGCTCGAGCGTGCGAGGCGCCAACTCGGGGAACTGGAAACGCAGCTCGATCAGACTGGCATCGACGGCCGCGACTTGCGTTTCAATCTGTCCTGGCATGACTGGATGAACCTGCGCAATCTGATTCTCGTGAGCCGGTCGATCACGGAGTCCGCGCTGCTACGGGAGAATTCACGAGGTGCGCATTATCGCGAGGATTTTCCGGAAGCGGGCGATCTGGCGTCTTCCGAATACATGTGCTTGCGGCTCGAGGGCGACACGTTCGACACGAGCCGCCAGCGCGTTCAGTTCACGCGGGTTCGTCCAGGTGAATCGTTGCTCGATGAAGAGAACTCGGCCGTGTCGATGAAATGACGCTTCACGGCATCCGTGAACGCTTGCCGCGAATGATCGCGGCGTTCGAGCAGACCGACCCGGCGCGGCGTGATGCGCTCGGGCAAGGGCGTGACTTGCAATCCCGAGTCGCGGGTCCAGTTCGCGTTGGCGAGGAGCGGCACGATCGACACGCCGAAGCCCCGCCGCACCATCTCCGAAATGGCTTCGATCGAATTCAGCTCCATGATTTCGTCGCTGGCGAAGCCCAGTTGCCGCAGCGCATTGTCCACCAGCACGCCCGTCCATGTGTTGCGATCGAAGCGAATGAAGGGCTCTTCGAGCAAGGCCTCGATTGACGCATGCGGGACGCCGGCGGGCGAGATAAACACCATCGGTTCGCTATACAGCACGGTCCACTGGAGCGCGGCAGGCAGCGCGGCAGGCGATTGCGTGACGATCGCCGCATCCAGTTCGCCGCTTTCCACGCGTGCCGCGAAGTCGCTCGACAAACCGGTGAACAGCTTCAGATCGAGGCGTGGATAGCGCTGCTTGAGCTTGAGCATTGCATCGGCGAACGCGCCCATCAGCGAGGAAACGAGGGCGCCGACGCGTACTGTGCCGGATAGCTCCCCGGCGTCGCCGGTTGCGAGGATCTGCCGGTAATTGGCCACCAGTGTTTCCGCAAGCGGCAGCACCGCGCGGCCTTGCGCGCTGAGCGACACCGAACGCGCGGCCCGATCGAACAGCACAAGGTCGAGATCGCGCTCCAGCGAGCGCATCTGCAAGCCCACGGCGGCCTGCGTGAGACACACTTCTTCAGCGGCAGCGGCGAATGAACCGTGCCGCGCCACCGATAGAAAGGTTACGAAATAGCGAATCGCGCTCACGGCGTCTTCCGTCTCAGTCTTACTGCATGCCCCAGCGCTTCACGGTATGACGCTCCAGCACGCGGAAAATCAGGTTCTCGACGGCGAGCCCGATCAGGATCACCGTGAACAACCCGGCAAATACATTGGCGATATCGAGCAGATTCTTGTTCTCGTAGATGAACCAGCCGAGGCCGCCGGAACCGGAACTGACGCCGAATACCAGTTCGGCTGCGATCAGGGTGCGCCATGCGAAGGCCCAGCCGATTTTCAGGCCGGTCAGGATACTCGGAAATGCCGCGGGCACGAGAATCTGCCACACGTAACGTCCACCGCGCAGACCATAGTTGCGGCCGACCATCTTGAGCGTGTTGCTCACCGAGAGAAATCCCGAGTGCGTATTCAGCGCCACCGACCACGTCACCGAATGAACCAGCACGAAGATCAGGCTGCCGTTGCCGAGACCGAACCAGATCAACGCGAGCGGCAGCAGCGCGATCGCGGGCAGCGGATTGAGCATCGAGGTCATCGTCTCCAGAAAGTCGGTGCCGATGCGCGAGGTGATCGCCGCTGCCGTGAGCAACGCCGCCAGTACGATTCCGCAGGCGTAGCCGATCAGCAGGACATGGATCGACGCCCATGCCTTGCCCGGCAACTCGCCGCTGGCGATGCTTCTGAAGAAAGCTTCAATGGTTGCGCCAAAGGTCGGAAACAGCAGGGGGTTATTCAGAATCCGGCCATAGATCTCCCAGGCGCCCGCGAGCAGCACCAGAATGATCAGCTTGCGAATCCATGTCTGGTTATAGAGCCGCTCGAACGTCGACAGGGGTTTTTCGACGACGCTGAACTCGCGCGTTTCAGCAGGCTCGCGGACCACCTCGGAGCGTGGCGCGACGGGTGGGGCAGTGCGTTGGCCGGAGCCGCCGTGGGTAAGCATGTCAGACATTTTCCGCCCTCTCGATCTCGTCTTCGAACAACATGCGCTGGATGCGCTTTTCCAGCGCAATAGCGGCTTCCGGCGTGGTCGCCGTTTCAAGTTCGGCCTTGACCTGGCCGGGATGGGGCGATAGGAGCAAGATGCGGCTGCCGATCTTGATCGCCTCGGGAATCGAGTGTGTGACGAACAGCACCGTGAAGCGCGTTTCGTCCCACAGCGCGAGGAGTTCGTCCTGCATCTTGCGCCGCGTCAGGGCGTCGAGCGCGGCAAACGGTTCGTCCATCAGCAGGATGTCGGGCTCCATCGCCATGCCGCGCGCAATCGCGACGCGCTGCTTCATGCCGCCCGAGAGCGTATGCGGATAGCTGTCGGCGAACGACGACAGATTGACCTTGTCGATGTAATGCATCGCGCGCTCTTCGATCTCCTTGCCATGCAGCCGGCGCGATGCTTGCAGCGCGAACATGACGTTCTGCCGGACCGTTTTCCATGGCAGCAACTGGTCGAACTCCTGAAACACCATCATCCGGTCAGGACCCGGCCGGGTGACCGTTTTGCCCTTGAGCGAGATCGTGCCTTCGGTCGGCGCGAGGTAGCCGCCGACGCTCTTGAGCAGGGTCGACTTGCCGCAGCCCGACGGCCCCAGCAAGACAAAACGATCGCCCCTGAATACTTCGAAATCCACCCGGTACGTCGCCATCACGAGGGTTTTCGGCGTCTTGTACTGCAGCGTCACACCGCGCACGGCAAGCAGCGGCGAGGTGTCGGGGTAAGGCGTGGCATGGGTCGCGGCGCGCATGTCAGCTTCCTTGCGAGGATTGAGCGGTGGGGAAGAACAGGTCCTTCCACGATTGCGGCCTGGCCTTGATGAGCCCGGTGCGAGCCATGAAGTCCGCGTACTTCATGGTGTTCTGCGGCACGGTGGTGAACGACACGTCGGGCGAGGTGATCATTTTCTCCACTTCGTCGACGGTACTCTTTTCCTTAGATATCCGCAGATAGGCGACAGCGGCCGCGTGCTTGTCATGGTTGATCCAGGCTTCCGCTTCGTTTAACGCGTCCATGAAGGCCTTCGTCAGTTTCGGGTTCTCCTGATAAAAGCGCCCCGTGCACCAGACCAGATTGAAACTCGATTTGCCGCCGAGCACGTCATACGAATTGAGCACGGTATGCACATTCGGTTTTTGCAGTTCCTGTTCCTGGAACGGCGGCGAGCCGAAATGGGCGGTGACCTCGCTGCCCCCGGACATCATGGCCTGCTGCGCGTCGGGATGGGAGAGCGACACGGTGTATTTATCCAGCTGGCCCTGGTTGCCCGCGCCGAACACCTTCTCCGCGGCCATCTGCAAGGTGATCGCCTGGATCGACACTTTGGCCGCGGGCAACGCGATCTTGTCATGACTAGTGAAGTCTTTCAACGTCTTCACTTTCGCGTCAGTCGTATTGAGCAGCAGCGGCATTGAGTTGATCGCGGACAGCGCCTTGACTTCGACCGATGTTCCCTTGGTGCGCGACCACAGCAGGACGAGCGGCGCGACGCCGCCCGAGGCGATCTGCAGCGAGTCGGACAGTAGCGCGTCGTTCATCACATTGCCGCCGGCGAACTCTACCCACGATACCTTCAGGTCCTTGATGCCCATCTGCGCCGCGTGTTTCTGGAGGAGCTTCTGGTCCTGCATGATCATGAGCGGCAGATAGCTCACCCCATATTGCCGCGCGATCTTTACTTCGCTGAGTTCCGCCTGGGCGGGTCCTGCGGCGAGCATGCCGGACAGCAGGCAGCTCACACCGATCATTCGAAACACACTCTTCACGTTCATTGCTGGCACACCCTATGGTTGTGGAGCGCCGGGGAGGCGCACGTGGGAGAAAAAAGCGAAATCGAAACGGACGAGCAGGCCTTTACCGCGAACGGGCGGGCGGCCGGGCGCGTGCCGGATATGGATGCGGGAACGGATGCACAAGCGCTTGGGCGCGGGACGGCGGATACCGCGTGGGCTCAAACAAGGCCCACGGCGTGACGAGAGGGGCAAGCATCATGCGTGTCTCCTTTGGCCGGCCGTGCGTCGTGCGCGCACTGTATGCCGGTATGCGTTCAGCGCTTTTCCCGGTACATGAGAAAGCGTGGTTGCGCTGCTTCTAGTGACCTTGTTATTTAGGTCATCTGTATGAGTGGTGAGTCTAGGCCATGATTCGCGTGAAAGCAAACTGGTGAAAACGCGGCATGCCTTCGTCAGCCGCTAACGGCGGGCGTCTACTGGAAAACACTCATCTAAGACATATAGATGACCTAGTTGACATACGCGGACCTGCCGCCTAATATCGCTTCACAGCAGCGCGTTTGACTCGCTGCCCCGCGGGACGCACACCGCATTCAACACACGAACGGAGACGCTAATGAGCAATCCCACGGCAGACATCAACGGCACCGCGGCTGCGGGCGCGACGCCTGAACGCAAGACGATTCACATCGTGCTGCACGAGGCGAAAGACACAGTCGGCGTGGCAGTCATCGAGGGCATCAAGGCGGGTACGCAACTCAATGCGTGGATCATGGACGACGACGAGATCGTGACGTTCCTGGCCAAACAGGACATTCCTATCGGTCACAAGGTGGCGCTCAAAGATATGGCTGTCGGCGACACGGTGTTCAAGTACGGCGTGGATATCGGCAAGGTGGTGGCGCCGATCAGCGCAGGCGAGCACGCCCACGTGCACAACATCAAGACGAAGCGCTGGTAAGCGGCGCTTCGTCCGTACCGAGCGTTGCTACTTTTTCCGAATTGAATCGAGCCGAACCGAAACCGAACGAGAGACACACCATGAGCGTGATTGATCTGGATACGACTTTCCGCGGCTTTCGTCGCGACAATGGCCGCGTTGGCGTGCGCAACCATGTGATCATCCTGCCGGTCGACGATTTGTCGAACGCCGCGGCCCTGGCCGTCGAAAACAACATCAAGGGCACGATGGCGTTGCCGCACCCGTATGGGCGGCTGCAATTCGGCGCCGACCTCGACCTGCATTTCCGCACGTTGATCGGCGCGGGCAGCAATCCGAACGTCGCGGCGGTGATCGTGATCGGCATCGAGGAAGGCTGGACCAAACGTGTGGTCGACGGCATCGCGAAGACCGGCAAGCCGGTGATGGGCTTCGGCATCGAACTGCATGGCGACCACGACACCATCATGCGCGCCTCGAAGGCGGCGAAAGAAATGGTGCAGTACGCCACGTCGCTCGATCGCGAGGAATGCCCGATTTCCGATCTGTGGGTCTCCACCAAATGCGGCGAGTCGGACACCACCTCGGGCTGCGGTTCGAACCCGACGGTCGGCAATGCTTTCGACAAGCTGTACGGCCTCGGCACCACGCTGGTATTCGGCGAGACGTCCGAGATCACCGGCGGCGAGCAGATCGTGGCCGCGCGCTGCGCTAACGACGGCGTGCGCGAGCGGTTCCAGTTCATGTTCGACCGCTATCAGGAGATGATCAATCGCTGGAAAACGGACGACCTTTCCGAGTCGCAGCCGACCAAGGGCAATATTGCGGGCGGTCTGACGACCATCGAGGAAAAGGCGCTCGGCAATATTCAGAAGATCGGCAAGAAGTGCATGGTGGATGGCGTGCTCGACAAAGCCGAGGAGCCGACGCATGCGGGCTTGTGGTTCATGGATTCGTCGTCGGCGGCGGCCGAAATGGTGACGCTGTGCGCAGCCTCCGGCTTCGCGGTTCACTTTTTCCCGACGGGCCAAGGCAACGTGATCGGCAATCCGATTGTGCCGGTCATCAAGATCTGTGCAAACCCGCGTACGGTCCGCACGATGGGCGAACATATCGACGTGGACGTCACCGGCATTCTGCAGCGCGAGCAGAACCTCGACCAGAGCGGCGACAAGCTGCTCCAATGCATGCTCGCCACAGTAAATGGCCGTTTTACGGCGGCGGAAGCGCTTGGGCATCGTGAGTTCGTGTTGACCCGTCTGTTCGAAAGCGCCTGATTCCGGCGGCCGGGCCGCTCCGGGACCCCGGTAAGGATCGGAGCGGACCTTAACAGATGCGCCATGCTGGCACGAGAGGGTAAGTTCGCTCGTCGCGCGACGAGTCGCGGCCGCGCTCGCAGACTGAAACCCCACAACAAGGAATACTCGATGGCCCGTCTGTTACCGGAGGCGCTCACCACGCTTGCAATCAATGCGCTGCGCAATGCCGGCGCGTTGCAGTCCATCGCCGAATCGACCGCGCGCGCGCTCATCTATGCCGATCTGCGCGGCCTGTCGTCCCATGGCGTGTCGCGTCTACCGATGTATTGCGCGCAGTTGCGCAATGGCCGCGTCGATCCCGCGGCGCAGCCCGTGATTGTCGCGGACCGCGGCGCCGCCGTGCTGATCGACGGCGCGGACGGTCTTGCCTATCCGGCCTGCGATCTCGCAATGTCGACCTTGACCGAACGCGCGCGGCAATACGGCAGCGCGGTGGCGGGCGTGCAGCGCAGCCACCACTTCGGCGTGGGTGCGGCCCATCTGGCCGCGCTCGGCGCGAGGGGTCTGGTCGCGCTCGCCTTCAGCAACTCGCCCGCGGCCATGCCCGCATGGGGCGGCCGCCGCGCGCTGTTCGGCACCAACCCGATCGCCGCCGTGTTCCCGCGGCGCAACGGCGTGCCGCTCGTGATCGACCTCGCGCTCTCGGAGATCGCCCGCGGCAAGATCGCGCTCGCCGCGCGTGACGGCAAACCCATTCCCGAAGGCTGGGCGACCACTCGCGACGGCCAGCCGACCACCGACGCCCGCGCGGCGCTCGACGGCATGATGCTGCCGTTCGGCGGGGCCAAGGGGGCGATGCTCGCGTTGATCGTCGAGTTGCTGGCGGCCGCGTTGACGGGGGCGAATTTCGGCTACGAAGCGGGGTCGTTTCTGACGGAAGAGGGCGAGCGCTCGCGCATCGGCCATCTTTTCTGGGCGATCGACCCCGGCGCGTTGACCGGCGACGAGACCTATCTGTCGCGCGTGGAAGCGTTGATCGAGATGATGCTGATGGATGACGACGTGCGGCTTCCCGGCTACCGGCGAGAACGTCTCGCGGACGCGGCACAAGATGAAGGCGTCGAGATTCCGGACGCGCTGATCGCGCAATTGAAGGGAAACTGAAACCATCAGCGCAGCGGATAGTTTCTCTCACAAATCGTGATTTCCCTTGTGGGCCCGCGGCGAATAGGATGGTCGATATCGAATCAACACCGCTTCGACACAGCCGGAGCAGCGACGGAGATCCCGCATGGAACACCAGGCCCGGACGCAGGACGAACGGCTCGAGGTCAAGACGACCACGTGCTACATGTGTGCCTGCCGCTGTGGCATTCGCGTGCATTTGCGCGAAGGGGAGGTGCGTTACATAGACGGCAACCCGGAGCATCCGCTCAACCAGGGCGTGATCTGCGCAAAGGGTGCCTCGGGCATCATGAAGCAGTACTCGCCCGCGCGCCTGACCCAGCCGTTGATGCGCAAGGCAGGTGCGGAGCGGGGCAGTGCGCAGTTCGAACCGGTGTCGTGGGACGTTGTATTCGATCTGCTCGAAAAGCGCCTCGCCCACCTTCGCGCCACCGATCCGAAAAAATTCGCGCTGTTTACCGGCCGCGACCAGATGCAGGCGCTCACCGGTCTCTTCGCCAAACAGTTCGGCACGCCTAATTATGCGGCGCATGGCGGCTTTTGCTCGGCCAATATGGCAGCCGGCATGATCTATACGATCGGCGGCTCGTTCTGGGAGTTCGGTGGCCCGGATCTCGACAGTGCCAAGCTGTTCTTCATGATCGGCACGGCGGAAGATCATCATTCGAATCCGCTCAAGATCGCCATTTCGAAGTTCAAGCGCGCGGGCGGACGCTTCATCGCGATCAATCCGATCCGCACCGGCTATGCAGCGATTGCCGACGAATGGGTGCCCATCAAGCCCGGGACCGACGGTGCGTTGT
Organism: Paraburkholderia sp. IW21; assembly: GCF_041321145.1. Lineage (NCBI taxonomy): Bacteria > Pseudomonadati > Pseudomonadota > Betaproteobacteria > Burkholderiales > Burkholderiaceae > Paraburkholderia > Paraburkholderia sp. IW21. Next base: position 160,084 of record NZ_JBGGWA010000012.1, read on the forward strand.
TCATGGCGTTTCTGCACGAACTGATCGCGGCTGACGCCTGGGATCACGAGTTCGTGCGCCGCTATACGAACGCGGCGGAGCTTGTCGATCTCGACGAAGCCAGCGAAAACTTCGGCCTGTTCGTGCGTGACCCGGACCGGCCGGCCGGCAATCCGCTGTTTCCGCAGAATCATCTCTGGTGGGACGCGGAAGCCGCGCGCGCGGTGCCGCATCACGCGCCCGGCGTGACGCCCGCGCTCGACGGACGTTATACGCTCGACGACGGCACGCCGGTCACGCCGTCGTTCGCCTTGCTCCGCGAACGGGTGGCCGATTGCACGCCCGAGTGGGCCGCTGCCATTACAGGCATCGCGGCTGACACGATCCGTCGCCTCGCCGGTGAAATGATCCAGACCAGCCGCGACCACCGGATCACGCTGCCGATCCGCTGGACCGACGCGTGGGGCGAGACGCACGAGACCGTCACCGGCAACCCGGTCGCGTTTCATGCGATGCGCGGGCTGGCCGCCCATTCCAATGGCTTCCAGTCGATTCGCGCCCTTGCGGTGTTGATGTCGATGCTCGGCACGATCGACCGTCCGGGCGGCTTTCGTCATAAGTCGCCGTTTCCGCGCGCCGTGCCGCCGTCGGCGAAACCGCCGAACAGCCCTGACGCCGTCAAGCCGAACACGCCGCTTGCAACCGGACCGCTCGGCTGGCCCGCTGCGCCCGAAGATCTGTTCATCGACGAAAACGGCGGCCCGGTTCGAATCGATAAGGCCTTCTCCTGGGAATATCCGCTCGCCGTGCACGGCCTGATGCACAGCGTGATCACCAATGCGTGGCGTGGCGATCCGTATCCCATCGACACATTGATGATTTTCATGGCCAACATGGCGTGGAATTCGTCGATGAATACGATGAAGGTGCGCGAGATGCTCGTCGACAAGCACGCCAACGGTGAGTACAAGATCCCGTTTCTCGTGGTGTGCGATGCGTTCCAGTCGGAGATGACGGCGTTCGCCGATCTCATCCTGCCGGACACGACCTATCTCGAACGGCACGACGTGATGTCGATGCTCGACCGGCCGATCTCCGAATTCGATGGTCCGATCGATTCGGTGCGGGTACCGGTCGTGCCGCCGACGGGCGAGTGCAAGCCGTTCCAGGACGTCCTGATCGAACTCGCCTCGCGGCTGAAGTTTCCGGCCTTCACGACAGCCGAAGGCACCCGGCGCTTTCGCGACTATCCCGACTTCATTATCAATCACACCACGGCGCCCGATTCCGGCGTCGGCTTCCTGATCGGCTGGCGCGGCAAGGACGGCGACAAGGCGCTGGTGGGCGAGCCGAATCCGCAGCAGTGGGAACAGTATGCAAAGAACAATTGCGTGTTCCATTACCGGTTGCCCGAGACGTTCCAGTACATGCGCAACTGCAACGGGCCGTATCTCGACTGGGCGGTGGAAAAAGGCTTCCGTAAATTCAAAGAGCCGATTCTGATTCAGCTTTACTCGGACGTCATGCAGAAGTTCAGGCTCGCCGCGCAGGGCCGCACGAGCGGCAGGCAGCCGCCCGAGCATCTGCGGGCGCGGGTTGAAAAGTATTTCGATCCGCTGCCGTTCTGGTATGCACCGCTCGAAAGCGATTCCACCGATCTCGCGCGTTTTCCGCTCGCTGCCGTGACGCAGCGGCCCATGGCGATGTATCACTCGTGGGACTCGCAAAACGCGTGGCTGCGGCAGATTCATGGCGAGAACTATCTCTACATGAATCCGCTGATGGCTGCCGAGAACGGTATCGCCGACGGCAGCTGGATCTATGCGGAGTCCCCATGGGGCCGCGTGCGCTGTATGGCGCGCTTCAGCGAAACGGTGGAACCGGGGACGGTCTGGACGTGGAACGCGATCGGCAAGGCGTCGGGCGCGTGGAACCTCGGTGCGAACGCAAACGAATCGCAGCGCGGCTTCCTGCTCAATCACCTCATTACCGACGAGTTGCCCGGTCGCGACGAAACGGCCGCGCGCTTCTCGAACTCGGATCCGGTGACAGGCCAGGCCGGGTGGTACGACGTGCGCGTGCGCATCTATCCGGCCGAAGCGGACGCGCGTCACACGCTGCCGCAGTTCGACGCCATGCCTGCGTTGCCGGGCTCGAACGGCGTGATATCGCGAATCGTGCAGACCTATTTCGCGGGGCGCGGCGAATTCGCGGCGCGGCTGCGAGGGGCCGGGCGCAAGTAGGAGACGTGTCGCGCGCGAGCAGTGAACAAGCAGCACGCGCGGCGCGCAGGTAGCGGACAAGTAGCGCACCAGTAGCAGATAGCTAGCGCACAAGTCACGCAAGGAAAGCAGCAAGGAGCGATTGATGACTCAGATGGCGTTGGTGATCGACCTGAACGTATGCGTGGGATGCCAGGCTTGCGTCACGAGTTGCAAGGAGTGGAATACGTCGGGTGAGTCGGGCAGTCTCGCGGATCTGAATCCGTACGACGCCGATCCGTCCGGCACGTTCTTCAATCGCGTGCAGAGCTTCGAAGCAGGCAGCTATCCCAACGCGGAGACGATCCACTTTCCGAAGTCGTGTTTGCACTGCGAGGATCCGCCGTGCGTGCCGGTCTGTCCGACCGGCGCGAGCTACAAGCGCAAGGAAGACGGCCTGGTGCTGGTCGATTTCGACAAGTGCATCGGTTGCAAATATTGTGCATGGGCCTGTCCGTACGGTGCGCGCGAACTCGACGAAGCGCGCAAGGAGATGACCAAGTGCACGTTATGCGTCGATCGTATCAATGATGAAAACCTCTCCGAGCGCGACAGGCAACCGGCGTGCGTGCTCGCGTGCCCGACCTCCGCGCGGCTGTTCGGCGATATTCACGATCCGGAGTCGGTGGTGTCGAAAGCGATCGAGGAACGCGGCGGCTATCAGTTGATGCCCGAGTGGAACACCAAGCCGGCGAACCACTACTTGCCGCGCGTCACCACGCCGGCATCCGGTTGCGGCAGCGGCGCCTGCTCGTGTAAAGACACGGGTACAGCCCTGGCGTCGCCCGAATCGCGCGACGCGCAACTCGAGCGCGGTGAACTGCATCTTGCGTCGATGGCGACGCGTATCTAAAGGACCTCGCGATGAATCCGGCTTTTTCGGTGGTTTTTCTCACTACGCTGAGCGGCGCGGCGCAGGGCCTGCTGATCGCGCTCGTCGGCGTGGAGACGGCTGCGCATCTGGGACTCGTCGTGGCCCCTGCGGATGCGCTCTATGTCACCGGCGCGGGCGTGTCGGTGTTATTGGGCGGCCTCGGACTGATCGCCTCGTTCTTCCATCTCGGGCATCCGGAACGCGCATGGCGCGCTGTCGCGATGTGGCGAACCTCGTGGCTGTCGCGCGAATGTCTATGTCTGCCGGCGTTTCTTGCTTGCGCGTTTTTCTACGGTGTCGCGCACTGGTTCGGTTCGCCGTGGTCGCTCGGCATAGGCATGCTTGGTGTGCTGGCGAGCGCCGCGTTGTTCGTTTGCTCGGCGATGATCTACGCATGCCTGCGTTTTCTACAGGAATGGGCCACACCGCTTACGCTGGTCAACTTCGTGCTGCTCGGCTGCGCCTCCGGGTTCACGCTGACGACGGCCATGACCGCGTGGTTCGCGCCCGCGCTGACGGCGGGTCTCGCGATCTGCGCATGCGTGTTGACGCTCGCGGGCTGTGCGAGCCGTTCGGCATCGCTCGTGCGCAATGCAAGATTGCGGCCGAAGTCCACCGTGCAGAGCGCAACCGGCATCAGAAACCCCAAGCTCGTGCAGGTCTCGCGTGGCTTTACCGCCGGCGCGTTCAATCTGCGTGAGTTCTTTCACGGCAAATCGGCGGGGACCCTGCGCGGGATCAAATGGGGATTCCTCGCGGCCGCGTTTGTGGCGCCTGTCGTGTTGATGGTGCTGGGCGCAAGCCTGCATTCAATCGGCGTCTCGCTCACTTTACTGGCGGCTGCCTGTCTCGTGCAGTACGCGGGTCTGGTTGCGGAGCGGTGGTTCTTTTTTGCCGAAGCGAAGCATCCGCAGAATCTGTATTACGCGCGAGTGGCCTGATGGACGGGTTTTGCACCGGCGGCCAGTTCGAATAAGGCGATGCTGGTGCGCGGGTGAGCTTAAGCGCTCACCCGCGCACCAGATCGCGCACAGTTGCTCTTTGATGCTCTGTTGCAACTTACCCGCACGCTCCGACTTCACCACATGCAGTACAGAAGTCGCAGCCGTCCTTACGGATCACCGCATTCGCACCGCACGAGCCGCATTTGCGTCCGAGCATGGTATGCAGGCCTTGCACGCCGCCGGGTTGCATCAGGGCTGTCTCATCAGCTTCGCCAGGATGCGGACGAATGCCGAAATCCGCCGGCAAAGCCGTCTCGGCCTTCATCTGCCCACGCGGCAAACGTGCCAGCATGCGTGACGGCACCTGATTGCCTTCGGCGTCGAGAAAACCGCGCCGATGCAAAATCTGCTGGATCGCAAAGGCGAGCGCCGCCACTTCTGAATCGTGCCAGCGCGGCGTGCGATGTCCGTCGAGACGTTGCACCTCGCCGAGCCGCACCTGCCCGCGATCCCACGACACCTTGCGCATATCCTGCAAGTTGCGCGCGACAAAACCGCCGCGTGCCGCAAGCGAGAGCGAACGCATCGTCGCCGTGATCCATTGCTGCGATTCGTCGCGCTGACCGGTGGGAATGAAGAACTCGATGGGGCGCTCGATGGTGACGTCTTCGCCGCCGAGCCGTCCCGTCACTTCGATGAACGACACCGCCACGTACAAGGACTTCTTGCCGGCTTGCGTGAGGTACTCGACTTTTTCGATGATCGCCGGCAACTCGCCCCTCGGCCGATGGTCGATTGCGATGCGCAACGGATCCTGATCGGTCTCGGCCAGCGTGTCGTCCGCTGGTGGCGGGCTCACGCTCAGCACGGCGCCGAGGGTTTCATTCGGGCGGTACGTGGCGAGACCCTTCAGGCCGCCTTTCCACGCGTCGAAGTAGAGGCTTTCGAACGCCTCGAACGGATAGTCCGCCGGTACGTTGACCGTCTTCGAGATAGACGTATCCACATAGGGCTGCACGGCAGCCATCATGTCGAGATGGTCGCGCGCGGACATCTCCAGCGCGCTGACGAAATAGTCCGGCAGGTTTTTGACATCGCCGCCGAGTTCGCGGTAGAGGCGATACGCGTAGTCTTCGACATCGAACGATTCGCGGCCGCCGTCGGCCATCACCTTCATGCGCGTGTAGGTCCACGAGAAGGCCGGTTCGATACCGTTCGACGCGTTGTCGGCGAAAGCGAGGCTGACCGTGCCGGTCGGCGCGATCGACAGCAAATGGCTGTTGCGGATGCCGTCGCGGCGAATCGCTTCCTTGATGTCGTCGGGCAGGCGCGACGCGAAGGTGCCCGGTTCCAGATAGCGCCCGGCGTCGAACAACTCGAACGCGCCGCGTTCGCGCGCCAGTTCCACCGACGCCCGATAGGCTTCGTCGCGCATCAGCCGGGCGATCCGCACCGCGAAGTCGCGGCCTTCCTGCGCGTTATAGCGCAAGCCGAGCATCACCAGCGTATCGCCGAGCCCGGTAAAGCCGACGCCGATGCGCCGCTTGGCGCGCGATTCGTCGTACTGCTGTTGCAGCGGCCATAGGGTGACGTCGAGCACGTCGTCGAGAAAGCGCACCTGAGTGCGGGTGCGCCTCGCGAGGCCCTCCCAATCGAACGAAGATTTGCGGCCTTTCGTTTGCGCGAACAGATCGAGCACGAAACGCGTGAGGTTCAAGGGCCCAAGATTGCAGCAGCCATAGGCCGGCAACGGTTGTTCGCCGCACGGATTGGTGGCGCGGATGGTTTCGACCGCACGCAGATTGTTGTCCTCGTTCATGCGCGAAATGAACACGATGCCCGGTTCGGCGACATCGTAAGTGGAGCGCATGATGCGCTCCCAGATCTCGCGTGCGGGCCGTTCGCTGTAGACCCACAGGCCGTCTTCGCGCTGCCGCACGTCGCCGGCGGCGCGCAACGCCGGCGAGGGGTCGGCGCGATGGACGAGCTGCCAGGGTTGATCTTCCTCGACGGCGCGCATGAACGCGTCGGTGACGCCGACCGACACATTGAAGTTGTTCCAGCGGCCTTTCGAATGTTTGGCCTCGATGAACTCGAGCAGGTCGGGGTGATCGCAGTCGAGCACCGCCATCTGCGCGCCGCGCCGCGAGCCCGCGCTTTCGACGGTTCGGCACGACGCATCGAATACGTCCATATAACTGCACGGTCCGGACGCCGATGAACTGGTGGTGTGAACGCGCGCGCCTTTAGGCCGGATCGCGGAGAAGTTGTAGCCGACACCCCCGCCGCGACGCATTGTTTCGGCCGCTTGCAGCAGCGCCACGTAGATGCCGGGGAGGCCTTGCTCGTCCACACCTTGAATCGCGTCGCCGACCGGTTGCACGAAACAATTGATGAGCGTGGCGGCGATGCCTGTGCCTGCCGCGCTCATGATGCGGCCGGCGCCAAGCGCGCCGTGCCGCAGATTGTCGACAAACAGCGCTTCTACTTTTTCTCGCAGCGCTTCCGGCTCGGCTTGGGCGATGCCATGGGCGACGCGTTTGAACACGTCGTCGGCTGATTGCTCGTCGCCTTTCGCGTATTTCTCGAGCAGGACGTCGAGCGAGAATTGTTGCGGTGCAACTAATTGGACGGGGGACGTCGCTGCGGCGCGAGCGTCCGGTGTGTCTTCTGCCATGGTATGGCCTCTAACGGCGTCGCAAGAGGCGCGGCGCAGTGGGTGGGATTGCGGGTCACTATACCCGCCGCGCGCTGGGCGGGCAGGGTGACTTAACGCAATGAGGACCACCTTAGCGCACGTGGCGAAGGGCCGCAATTGGGAGAGTTTTTTTACCTGTGATGGCGGGATTATGCTTCGGTAGCAAGCGCGCCCAGCACCTCGGCACAGATCATCGCGGACGCATTGGAAGGCGCCGGCCGCTCAGCGGGCTTGAACACCGCATCGCCGCGGCGAATCTTGCGCCGCGACACCGCGCAGGTCCCCGACGTATGCGCCGACCTCCGCCGCCATCTCTGCTCGCCATAGTGGCAGCGCCCGGGTTCGACCCAGCGGATCACCAGCGTCGTGTCGGAGCGTTCGAGAATTTCGATGCGTACGCCATTGGTTCCGTCAAGGGGGATGGACTGTAAGGTCGTCATCGTCGGCTCCGTATTATGGTCTGCCGAATGTAGTCCCCCGCGCGCCGTATAGCCATTGTGTCGCAGTTGAAACACTGTTCTCGAAACAGCAACAATGAAACTTGACATTCACGCTTACCCGAAACGACGGGGCTTTGCGGACCCCATGCAAGATGAATCGACGATAGCGCGGATTTTTGCAACGCACTGTTGTTCGGAGTGCGACGAGAAGGCCGTCTGCAAAAGGGCGACGGCGCTTCCTTTAAGATGTGGTTATCGATGAGCGACCGTGTAATGAAAGTGTAGAGGGTTTGCATTTTCCCGGCCGGCTCGCGCACACCTCCACAAAACCATAAGCGCAGACATGAGTTCACTTCCCCCCGTAGCTTCGCCTGAACCGCCGACACCCCCTGATCGCCTCAAAAAGCAGAAGGCGGCGTCACTCGTGCTGTACACCTTACTGGTGCTGCTGGCGTTGTGGGTCGTGCACGATTTCATTGCGGTGGTGGCCTGGGCCAGCGTCATTGCGATCGCTCTGTGGCCGCTGTTGCAAAAAGTGGAGGGCAGCCGTTGGCTCACTGGCCGCACGACGCTGATCGCCGCCGTGCTGACGCTCGCGATTGCGTTGCTGGTGGTGCTGCCGGTCGGTATCGGCATCGAACAGGCACTGCGCGAGGCGCACGACCTGAACGAGTGGTTCAAGACTGTGCAGGAAAACGGCATTCCGATGCCGAGCATGGTCGAGCGTTTGCCGTTCGGCGTGCAACAGATTTCAGCCTGGTGGCAGGCCAATCTGGCTCAGCCGCTGCGCGACTCGGCAGCGATGAAAGGGTTGCACAGCACCACGGTGATGACGCTCGGCCGCCACTTCGGCGCGCGGGCGGCGCACGCCGTGATGGTGTTCGCGTTCATGCTGGTCACGCTGTTCGTGATCTTTCAGGCGGGGCCGCGGCTGTCCAGTTCGTTGATCAAAGGCGTGCGGCGCGGCTTCGGCGAAGACGGCGCGCAGCTTCTCGAGCGCATGGCCGCGGCCGTACGCGGCACGGTGTCGGGGCTCGTGGTAGTCGGGTTAGGCGAGGGCGTGTTGATGGGCGTCGCCTATTTCGTGACGGGCTTGCCGCACATCGCGCTGCTCGCGTTCGTCACGGCGATCGCTGCGATGCTGCCGTTCTGCGCGCCGATCACGTTCGGCCTCGCGGCCTTGTGGCTGTTCTCGCAAGGCTCGGTTGCCGGGGCCGTCGGGCTTGCCGTGTTCGGTTCGGTCGTCGTGTTCGTCGCCGAACATTTCGTGCGGCCGGTGTTGATCGGCAACTCGACGCGCTTGCCGTTCCTGCTGGTGCTGTTCGGCATTCTGGGCGGTGCGGAGACGTTCGGTCTGCTTGGACTCTTTATCGGCCCCGCGCTCATGACCGTGCTGATGGTGCTGTGGACCGATCTCGTGCAATAGTTGCACGCAAATTGCAAGCGCAATCAGGACTGCTGATTCGCCGGCTTATTTTTCCTGATCGCGCGCCGGCTGTTTGACGCAGCCCACCGTGTACTTCAGCGCGGCGGGCAGCAGCGCACTCCAGACATCCCACGTATGGCCGCCGTCGATGATACGCAGCGCCGCCGGATTTCCCGCCAACCGAAGATACGTGTAAAGCGTCGAGGCATCGGCCTGGATCGCGAGGTCGTCGTCGCCGGCGGCGATGAACATCGGCAGGCGATATGGCCGGCTCATGTACCGCTCCCATTGCGCCGGATAGTTGAGCGCATGCCAGACGTGCAGATCGAACTGCCGGTCGCCGAACACGCCGACACGGCGCGCAGCCGAAGCGAGCGGCGGCTCATTCGCATAGATCGCGGGGCTTAGCAGCAACGCGCCACAAAACAGCTCGGGCTGCGTCATGGCATAGCGCAACGCGCCGAAACCGCCCATCGACACGCCGCCGATCATCCGCCCGCCGCGCTGCGTCGCGACCGCGTAGCGCGTCTCGATCTCAGGCAGCAGATCGTCGAAGAAGGCTGTCTCAATCTTCTCCTTGCGATCGACGTACCAATCCGTGCCGCCCTGCGGCATCACGATCGCAACCGGCGGCATCTCCTGGCGCTCGATCAGCGCGTCGGCGGTGGTTTGCAGATGGCCCTGCGTGAGCCAGTCATTGGCGTCGCCGTTGTTGCCGTGCAGGAGATAGAGCACCGGAATGCGTGCAGCGTCGTGGCGATAGCCGGTGGGCAGATAGATCGTGTAGGTCCAGTCGCGGCCGAGCGCTTCGGAATGGAAGCTTCGGCTGATGACGGTGCTGGCGAGCGTCGGCGCGCCGACGGCGGCGCATAGCGCTAGAAGTGCGGAATGTAGGAATAGACGCATGTCAGAGTCAGAGGCTGCCGCGCAGCGCGCGCGACCGTCATGCTATCAGGATCGGCGGTGGAAATTGACGCGCAGGAAGCGGCGATTGGCACATGGCAAGCAACCACCTGCAAGCGGCAACGTGGCGAACGCGCGCACGCGCATGCATCAGGGCGAGGTTCCGAGGCGCAAGCTGCTGACGCGGGTCACCAGCCGCTTGAGGGGCGCCGTCGCTTTCGCGACGGCGAACAGTGCACTCACCGCGAATGAATCCGCCAGCAGCCCGAGCGGATAGTTCAGATAGCCGTCGGTCGCCGCATACAGCACCGAGTCGACGATTAGTGAAATCACCGTGCCGGCGATAAAGCACAGCAACCCTTTGCGGCCGATCAGGCCGATCCACGGCATCCATTGAGCGAGCTTCCTCGCCCAGCCCAGCTGAATCAGCTTCGCGACGAGCCATGCGACCGCGAGGAAATTGACGGCGCGCAGGTAGGAGAGGTTTTGCTTGAGGCTGCCATCGAGCGGCTCGCGTTCGATAAAAAGCTTGTAGTAGGCCGCCGCAGCCACCACGGCGAACGCCAGCAGGCTGACCAGCCTGCCGAGACGGTGTGCGCTGACCCGTTGATAGACCGGCTGGCACCGTACCAGCACGCCGAGTACGAACAGCAGTTGCCAGGCGAATGGGTTGAAATCCCAGTGCGTGTCCGGCGCGGCGGGCAGGTAGGTGCTGATAGCGGGTGCGCCTGCCCACAGCGCGATGCTGCCGGCCAGCAGCAGCCATGGCTTGCTGCGCGCGAGTGGCAGGATCATCGGCACCAGCAGCGCGAAGAACGCGTACATCGGCAACACCGAGGCGAGATACGGCTGACGGCGGAACAGCAGAATGTCGCGCAGGGCGGCCATGGGAGCGTCCATCAGATCGTCGAGATCGGTGGTGGCGAGATTCGGCCCGTCGATGCCGAACGCGGTCAGTATCGCGCTGACCAGCAGCATCAGACCGGCGGTGATGAGGAACGCGCGATAAATCTCGAGTGAGCGCCGCAGGAAGCGGCCGCGCGCGGTCGCCTCGTTACGTCGTTCCGTAAGCGCTGCGTAGGCCGTAGCGGTGGCGAAGCCGCCGAGGAACACGAAGACTTCGGCGGCATCGCACAGCGCATAGGCATGCAGCGTGACGCGCGACAGAATGCTGCCGCCGATATGGTCGACGACGATGATCAGGAGAACCAGCCCGCGGAAAAAATCAAGCTCGATCAAACGGGATTGCGACTTTTGCATTGTGTGACGCCAAAAGCAGCCCCGTGCGACGGCGCGCTAGTCCAGCGCGGCAGGCGTCTCACAAGGCTTTTTGAAATGGGATTCGATGCTGCTGCGGCTGACCGCCCCGCGGATGCGCAACCCGCGTCGCCGCTTTCAACCGGCCATACGAGGCATGATTGCAGCGGGCAGTTAAAAGTGACTCGTTTGACGGCGGGGAGTTCCGCTGCGGCGCCGCAAAAGCTTTCGATTATATTTCTTGCCATGGCAAAGAAAAGCCGCTACAGAACGGGCGGCTCCCGCGGTCCATCCGCCGGCCGGACTCAAGCCGCCCAGCGCATGGACTGCGTACCTGAATATGCGTCGCGAAAGAAGAGGGCTTTCGCACCCAGTGGAGATTTCGCAACGTTTTGAGATATGGGCGCGACACCCGATGGACGGCAGCGCAACGGCGTGTGAGGATTTCTGAACGCGCGGGGGAGTCGATAAACGCCTCTAGAAGCGTCACAAGAATGCGGTCGGATCGAGCTGTCCCATTACTTGAGTTCTGGGAGATCTTTATGAACAAGCAAGTGTTCGCGCTGGCTGTGTCCACCGCCGTGTCCGCCACATTTGCCGCGCCTGCTTTCGCCCAGACCAGTGTGACGCTGTACGGTGTCCTCGATGAAGGCATCAACTACACCAACAATGTCGGCCGCGGCCATGTTTATGAACTGGCAAGCGGCTATGCACAAGGCAGCCGTTGGGGCTTGAAGGGCGCCGAGGGACTGGGCGGGGGCCTGAAAGCGATCTTCCAGGTGGAAAACGGCTTCGACGTGAATTCCGGGCGGCTCAACCAAGGCGGCCGGATGTTCGGCCGCCAGGCTTTTGTCGGCTTGAGTGCGGAGCAGTACGGCGCAGTGACGTTCGGCCGCCAGTACGACTCGGTGGTCGACTATCTGGCGCAGACAACGGCCAACGGCAACTGGGCCGGTTACCTGTTCTCGCACCCGTACGATAACGACAACACCGACAACTCATTCCGCCTCGACAACAGCGTCAAGTACACCAGCCCGTCGATTTCAGGCTTCCAGTTCGGCGGCGTCTACAGCTTCAGCAACGACACCGGCTTCGCGAACAATCGCGCGTACAGCTTTGGCGGCCAGTACACGTATGGCGGTTTGCTGGTGGCCGCAGCATATCTGCAGGCCGACAACCCCGGTAACGGCGCAAATGGCGCGATCACCGCGAACGACGCCAGCTTTATCGCTGCCCGCATGCGCGTGTTCGGCGGCGGCATCACCTATACCTTCGGCCCGGCTACTGCCGGCTTCGTGTACACCAACTCGAACTATCTGGACCCGACCGGCAACGGCTACCTTGGCGTGACGCCGCTCGTGCCGCCCGGTGTGTTGTTGAACTCGCTGAAGTATCAGAACTTCGAGGTGAACGGCAAATATCAGATTTCGCCGATGCTGTTCGTCGGCGCGCAGTACGTGTACACAATGGAAACTTACGACGCCTCGAGCGGCGGCGTGAAGCCGAGAATTCACTCGTTCGGCTTGATGGCGGACTACAACCTGTCCAAGCGCACCGACGTCTACATACAGGGCGAATATCAGCAGGTGACCGGCGACGCCACCTATTCGATTCTGGACGATGCCTTCACGCCTGGCACCCAGGCGCCGTCATCGACGTCGAAGCAGGTCGTGGTGCGCGCGGCGATACGGCATAAGTTCTAGGCCGCCTGGCCGCTTTGCGAGCGGATGGGAAATATCGAGATGTTTTTTTGAATCTCAATTCATTACGTAATTCTGAATCAGAATCCCAATTAACACGCCTGCCGGAATCCCAAAGGTTCGGCCGCGAATGGTGGCGCTCAGATCTTCATCGAGTACAAAACTGCAGCGGCGCTCGCGCCAGACGGTTTTATAGGCCAATGGCTTCGCATCGACGATGACGAGGGAAACAAGTGCCGTGACGACGATCTGTTCCAAAGCGTGCAACTTCGCCAGAAACGGCGAAAATTCACCGGCATTGCACAGCAGCACCATGACAACTGCAGCGATCAGGGCGCCGAAAAATAATCCACCCATGAATCTGTTCGCTGAATTAAGAGAATCCACTTAAACCTCAAATCATTCGCCGGCTTTATCAAGCTGACGAATTAAAAAATATACTGACGGAAATGGTTTTCCCGTTTAAAGATTCGCGACGCTTTAACTGCGAAGCAGGCAGACTTTGACGGGACCCGTAAGGATATTTTTTTGACGTTCTTCAACATATCGTCCCTTTCCCAAGCTCGGGTGGGATCAGTCCCAAATGCGTGGCTCACGGCGACGCCGTTGAAAGAACTGCCGTAGCAGCGGCAGGGCGGCGGCCACATTTCGCGAAATCACCTACGCTCGCCACAGGCCGCGCCGTTCGAAGCATGGGGCATCACGATCACAGAAGCGCTGACAAAAAACTATCGCAACACGTTTTCATACTCAATCCGTTATTTACGAGATAGCTGACAAAAAATGACGCACCCTGCGGCGAATCAGCGCGATAATCCCGGCCCTTGCCCTCCGTAGGGCAAGAAAAGGGCAACTTACGGTAGTTCAAGGTAAATCAGATCGACTGCGGCAGCCGAAGTGATGGCCGCTGCACGTCGCCGGTACGCCCGGGCGCAAGCAAGCGCCCGCGGTTCGAACACCTCCCTCGTGGTGACAGCCGTGCCGCGTCGATTCGCCGTGTGCAAGCCAGCATGCGGCCGCGTCGAGGCGGGCTGTGTTCCGCGTTCGTCCTGCCGCGAGGTTGCCGCTGTGTTCACTAAAGGAGAAGTCCATGGGGAAACTCGACCTTTCGCGTCGTAGTTTTCTGAAGGCCAGCGTGCTGGCGGGTGTGTCGGTGTATATCGCGCCGATGGGCAGCCGCGCATTCGCTGCGTTGTTCGAAGAAAAAATTCTGACGCCGGTTCAGTGGGATGCGGCGAACGGCCAGGCGAAATTCCGCATTGACGGTATTGCCAAAGTGACCGGCTCGAAAGTGTTCGCGCGCGACATCCGCGCCGCCGACATGCCGCACTGGCCGCAACAGCAGGCGCACGCCTTCATCCTGCGCACGACGCAAGCCGACCGCACCTATGAGGGCTTCGACCTGACGCTGCTCGGCGATGAACTGAAGCCGGACCGCGTGGTCACCGCCGCCGATCTGACGCGCGACGGCCTGATCTTCCCGGCCTTCTACGGCGACGACATGCTGCTGCCGCCGGGCAAGACGCCCGCGTATCTCGGCCAGGCCGTCGCAATCCTGATCTATCACGACTTCGCGCGCTTTCGCTTCGCGAAAGACAAACTGAAGTTCCAGGATCAGATCATCCGCTACGGCGCGCAAGCCGGGCCGCTCGAACGCGATCCGTGGGGCACGTTCCGCTTCGTGCGCGTCGGCGGCAAGACGCCTTACGACGACGACACGTTCTCCAGTCTGAAAGATGCGCCCGTGTTCCCGAGCATGATGAGGAAGCACCGGCCGGTGTGGCCGGACGGCGTCGAACACGGCAAGCTCGACGAGCAGGGCATGTTCCATGCCGGCCAGATCCAGCAGGAACTGGATCATCCGCCGGCGGACTGGCTCGTGATGGACCGCGAGTACAACACGCAGTCGATCGACACGGCCGCGCTCGAACCCGACAACGCGAACTGCTGGTACGACGCGGCGACGCAATCGCTGCACATGGTCGTGCCGACCCAGGCGCCGTCCGAGGTTGTCGAGAGCGCGGTCGGCATGGTCGCGAAGTGCGCGTTCCCGGTGAAGAACCTGTTTATGCACCCGTGCTACACGGTCGGCTACGGTTCGAAGGACCACTTCAACGTGCCGTTCTACGGTCTCGTCTGCGCGATGTATGCGGACGGCCGCCCGGTGCGTCTCGCGAACGATCGCTACGAGCAGTTCCAGACGTCGTTGAAGCGCCATGCGTTCAAGATGAACTACCGGATCGCGGTCGATAGGAATACGGGTCTGTTGCAATCGTTCAAGGCCGAGATGGAAGCGAACGGTGGCGGGCGTTGCAACTTTTCGCCGTCGGTGGCGATGGTCGGCGCGACGGCTGCGCAATCGATCTACTACTTTCCGAAGAACGATCTCTCGGCGGTTGCCGTTGCTTCGCGCGCGATCGACGCGGGCTCGGCACGCGGCTATGGCACGCTGCAGAGCATGGCCGCGACCGAAATGATGGTCGACGAAATCGCCGCGCAGCTCAATGTCGATCCGATCGACTTCCGCCTGAAAAACGCGCTGCGTTCGGGTATGAAGAACACGCAGGGCGCGGTGCCGGCGGGTGCGATTCGCGCCGACGATGTGTTGCAGAAGGCGAAGGTTCATCCGCTGTGGGTGAATCGCGCGAAGCGTAAAGCCGAATTCGAAGCCGCTCATCCGGGCAAGCGCTATGGCGTCGGCTTTGCCTGTGTGCAGAAAGACTTCGGCACCGGCGCGGAAACCTCATTCGCGAAGGTCGAGTTCAGCGCCGACGGCAAGATCAGCCTGCAACACACGGCTGCCGAAATCGGCACGGGCGTCTCGACCTCGCAGGCGATCGCGGTCGCAAAGTGGCTCGGCAAGCCGGCCACCGACGTGCATGTCGCGATTACCGATTGGCCGGATCTGCCGGTTGTCACGAGCGGCGATCCGTACATGATGTCGCAAGCGGACCAGGACAAGCTCGCGGCGAACCCGCGCTGGTCGCCAGGCTATGCGTCACCGTCGAGCGCGACGAACTCCGCCTTCTACTTCACGCACAGCACGCGCGAAGCGGCACGCGTCGTCTTCGCGCACGGCTTGTGGCCGGCGGCGATGGCGATCTGGAGCCAGGGTGGCGGCGGTGGTCAAGCCGCGCCGCTGGCGGTGCGGATCGAGGACGCGCGCTGGGTCGACGGCAAGCTGTCTGCTGCTGGACTTGAAGCACTGCCGTTCGAACAGCTCGCGAAGAAGGCGCACGAGTTGGGATTGGTAACCGGTGCGACCGTGCACGTATTCAATCGCTGGCAATGGACCGAAGCGGACTTCCAGATCGACGGCAACGTCGAGCGCTTGCCGCTCGATGGGCTCGCGCTTCGATATGGCGACAACGCTTCGGCCGATAAAAAGAAACTGCAAACCACGCCGAATCATTACCGCGTACTGGACCGGCAGCGCGTGTTCATTCCGCCGGTTCAACGCAACAACGCGGCTGTGACGTACTACAGCGCAGTCGGCACCCTGGTCGAGCTGTCGGTGCACGAAGCAAGCGGCAAGGTGGACCTGCTCGCGCATCACTCGATCATGGAATGCGGCAATCAGCTCTCGCCGCAACTCGTGTCGGGTCAGTTGCAAGGCGGTCTCGCAATGGGCATCGGCCACGCATTGCACGAGTATTTGCCGCTTTACGAAGACGGTCCCGGCAACGGCACGTGGAACTTCAACCGTTACCACTTGCCGCGCGCGACTGACGTCGCCGTCTGGACCCAGACCGGCGAAGTGCTGCCGCCGTTCACCGAAACCGATCCGCCGAAGGGCATCGCCGAGGTGGTGATGATTCCGGTGGTCGGCGCCATCGTGAACGGTATCGCGCACGCGATCGGACATCGCTTTACCGACCTGCCGGTCACCCCGCAACGTATTCAGGAGGTGCTCGCATGACGGCCCCCACTCAAACTCCCGCTAGCGCCGCGAGTAGCGCTGGCGTCGCCAGCGCTGTTGCTGCTTCAGGCGCGGTCTCCGCTGTTTCCGGTTCGTCCAGTGTCTCCGGCACTGCTGCCGCTAATACTGCTTCCGGCGCTTCCGGCGCTTCCGGCGCTTCCGGCGCTTCCGCCAGCGCGCCGGCCGCGGCTGTGGTCGAGCGTCCGTTGACGCATTTCCGTACGTTGCCGGTGTCGATCAAGGTGAACGGCGAGATCGTCGGCCCGACCGAGGTGCCCGCCGGACTGATGATGATCGACTTTCTGCACGAGTACCTGCACCTGACCGGCTCGCGCCTTGGCTGCGGGCAGGGCCTCTGCCATGCGTGCGTGGTGATCGTCGACAAGCCGGACGGCACCAGCGAAGAAGTGCGGACCTGTATCACCGGTGCGAATTTCTTCCACGGCAAAACCATCCGCACCGTCGAAGGCCACGCGAAGCGCAACGAAGCGGGCGAGGTCGTCGAACTGTCGCCGATCCAGCAGAAGTTTCTCGAGCATTTCAGTTTTCAGTGTGGCTACTGCACGCCGGGTTTCGTCAATGCGGCGACCGTGCTGATCGAGCGTCTGAAGCGTCAGCCGATTGCCAAAGACCAGGTCGAGCAAACCATCACTGAAGCGCTGAACGATCACATTTGCCGGTGCACGGGCTACGTGCGCTACTACGAAGCCGTCAAGGAAGTCGTGATGACCACGCCCGGCCTCGTAAAGGACGGCGCATGATGAGCCGCTCGATGATTCTGCGCCGCGCGCTCTTGCTGGTCGGCACGGCGGTTGTGCTGAGCGCTTGCGGCAAGCATGACGACTCCGCCGCCGCGCTTTCCGCCGCTGCCGCAATGGGGCCGCAGTCCACCGCCGCCGATCCGCTTGCGCGCGGCCGTTACCTCGTCAAAGCCGCCGACTGCGCCGCCTGCCACACAACGGCAGATGGTGCACCGTTCGCCGGCGGCGTGAAACTGGCTTCGCCGTTCGGCACCTTCTACGGCACCAACATTACGCCTGACAAGAACCACGGTATCGGCAACTGGACCGCGGATGATCTGTACAAGGCGCTGCACGACGGCGTCACGCCTAAGGGGCAACTGTATCCGGCAATGCCGTACACGTCGTACCGCCAGATGTCGCGTGCGGACAGCGACGCGATCTACGCGTATCTGATGGCGCAGAAGCCCGCTGCGGTGGCGAACCACGGGCCCGAGCTGTCGTTCCCGTTCAACATGCGTTTCGGCGTGCGCTTCTGGAACTGGATGTTCCTGAGCGACACATTGCCAGATGCGTCGAAGGGACTATCCCCCAAGGGGACTTCCTTCGGGGCGTCCCCCAAGGGGACTTCCTTCGGGGCGTCCCCCAAGGGGACTTCCTTCGGGGCGTCCCCCAAGGGGACTTCCTTCGGGGCGTCGGCGGAGTGGAATCGCGGGCGCTATCTGGCGAGCGCGCTCGGCCACTGCGCCGAATGCCACACGCCGCGCGGCAAGTTCGGCCAACTCGACAGTGCGAAACCGCTGACAGGCGCGGCGCTCGGCCGGATCGCCGCACCCGACATCACGCCGCAGGGTTTGGCGGCGCGTGGCTGGACGGCTGTGGACCTGCAGGCGTTCTTCGCCACGGGTATCGCGCCGCAAGGCTCGGCCTTCGGCGAGATGTATCCAGTGGTGCATCTGAGCAGCCAGTACATGACGCATGACGATCTGCGCGCGATGTCGACGTATCTGCTCGGCGACCAGCCACCGCCGCCGCAACCGTTGCAATCGGTCTCCGCCGATGCCGCGCAACTCGAGGCGGGGCGCAATGTGTATCTCGCTGTGTGTGCCGGCTGTCACGGGCGCGGCGGTGAGGGCAAGCCGCACGTCGCGGTGCCGATGCATGCCAACTCGACGCTGCGTCAAAGCGATGCGCACAACCTGATCGTGGCGATGCTCGACGGCATCGGCGCGCAGGATTTTCCGGGCCTCGAACGGATGCAGGACATGCCTGGCTTCGCCACGCAACTCAGCGACACGGAACTCGCGCAGCTCGCGAATTATCTGCGTGCAACGTGGGGTGGCCAGTCGGCCGACGTGACGGCCGACGCGGTGAAAGCGTTGCGTTGACCGCTGCCATGCATTGAACGCCTAACACTGAATGTCAGGCGCTAAGCGTCAACGTTAAGCGTGAGGTGAGAAGAAACCGGTGCCCGTTCATTCAAGGCGCCGGTTTTTTTCATGGTGTCTCCGGGAATCGGCGCGCAATGAACTCGCGCGCAATGGCCTGCTCAAATGGTATCGCGTCGTTGCCGCCTGGCGGCGCGCCCTACGTTTTCGCCGTAGACCAAACGGATTCCCTTCACGGAGACTTCATGAGCAATCGCGCGACACAGATCCTGTTTCATCACCGTTTCGCCCATTCGTTGGGCGCGCCGCTGGCCTGTGTGCAAGGCACGATCAGCAAGGTGTTCGCCAGTCCGGACAATCACCATGGCGCCAATCATCAGCAATTCGTCATCAAGATCGACAAGGTCGTGAAGTTCGAAGGCGGCACACAGAACCTGGTCGGTACCGACGTATTCGTCGCTGTACGCTTTGGCGATAGTGAAGGGCTGACGCAGGAAATCCCTGGGCTGCAGGTCGGACAGCCGATTGAGGCCCAAGGCGAATACATTCCCGAAGCCAGTGCCTATCCAACAGCCGACAACGACAACCCCGTTCTTCCGGTGCTGCACTTTACGCATCATCCCGTCGGTTACGTGCTGTATCAAGGTCAGTACTACAGCTAGCGCAAGCCGGTTGCTTCGGGCCGGATGGGCGGCCGCCTGTCCGCTCACCGACGCATTCTTCCTCCACACCTACTTTTGCGGCGACCGACGATTCAAGTTTTCGCGGCGTTCTGCCGATAAAGCAAACGTTGTCGTCCAGTCGTAGCGGCGCAGCTGTTTCCGCGTTTTGCGACGTTGTGTGTGGAAGCGTCTGACGGACGCCTGCGCATGCGCGTAACCAGCAGTAGGGCACTCGTGGTCGGCCGCTCCTGCGATGACCGGACTTACAACGGCCCGCGGACAATCAAGATGCCTTCGCTGCTGTCCACATGACATGGCGGCGGCATCGGCAATACCGCGGGTAAGGTTTGTATCAGAATGTGTGAGACGGGGCGTTTTCTGCACAACGCACTTTACAATTCCGCTGGAATTTTAATCGGCAATCCGGCCCTTTTCGCGGAAGACCGGCGGCGTGCGAACTGCCGGGCAGCCCGCTTGGGGTTGTCCCGCCGGTGATGAAGGCGAAGGGCTTGGGTTAGACGGCAAGGCACGGGTGAGCCGCACGCGGTGGCTTCGCCGTGTCGCGAGGAAAGGCAGCGCGTCGTACCAGCGCGGGCATCTCCTGCGACAGGGTGGCACCTGGTCCGCCAATAAGAAGGCAGGAGTCGAACATGTCGGGAAAGCGTTTCGACAAAACAATGATGGCCAGTCTGGCGGGCGTGTGGGTCGCCCTCGCGGTCAGCGGTTGTGCGAATGTGGGGCAGCAGGGCATGCAGACCGGCACGGCATCCGCTGCGTCCGGTGTGCCGACGGCGGCAGCCGCTGGCGCAGTAGCAGGCGCAGTAGCAGGCGCGTCGCTCGAGCCCGGCGCCGACGACGGCACGCCGCTCGAAAAGGCGCCCCCGTTGGTGTATCGAGTCAAGCGTGGCGACACATTGGTGCGCATCGCGCAACATCATCATTGCAGTGTCAGGCAGTTGCAAGCGTGGAATGGTCTCAAGGCCTCTTCGCGGTTGAAGTTGGGACAGGTGTTGCATGTCGCCTCGCCGGAAACGGTGCGGGCGGTCAACGCGGCCAAAGCTGCGGCGGCGTCCGCGCCTGCTGTTCCGCTCGCGACGCAGCCTTCGTCGGTGAATGCGGCAGCAGCCAGGCAGGCAACGACACAGGCCACTGCGCAGTCATCCACGCCCGGCGCTGCAGAGGCGCGCGAAGTCGCGCAGCAAACCAGGCGGCATGCAAATGGCGTTTCGCTGGCATGGCCTGCGGGCGGCAGCGTAGTCGAAGCTTTCCAGCCGGGCGAAACGCGCGGTATCGAGATCGGCGGCAAGGCGGGCGATCCAGTGCGGGCCGCGGCCGACGGCAAAGTGATGTACGCCGGCACGGGATTGAACGGGTACGGCAGTCTGATCATCGTCCAGCACAACAAAGACTTTCTGACCGCCTACTCGCATAACCGTAAGCTGCTGGTCAAAATCGGCGACATCGTGCGGCAAGGGCAGCAGATCGCTGAAATGGGCGACGAAAATAACTCGCGTGTCTCGGTGGGCTTCGAGTTGCGTCGCGACGGCAAGCCGATCGATCCCATGCCGTATTTGCCTCAAGGTCGCGGCTAGGCATTGAGCCGACGATTCTCGCAACCTCTTCAGAAGCAGCGACCCCGGCAAGTATTTCGCTGGGGCCGCTGCTTTGCACAGAAAAGTCTGCTTACCTTGGCAGGGCTGCGCAAAGCGTGTTCGCCGGCTTTTCGCAGCGTCCTTGTCGAGCCTCCCGCAGAAGCTCACCTTTGATTTATTCAGCAAAACCAGGCAAATTCAAAAGAATCTCACTCACGGCATCGTTCGTATGAAAGACGAGCGGCGCAGGCACCGCGCACTATTACGAATCGAGCGTAAATCACCTTGAAATAAGGTGCCGTTCAATCGGCTGTATTCGAAATGCCTGGTAATCGTCGAGGACGCGTCGTTCCGGTATTCAACCTGACGATAGGTGATCGACCGGAACGCGTGCTGTGCAATGGTGAGCGAATTCGGGAGCCGAAGGCTACTGCGGGCATGACGTCCCGCCGCGTTCGACTATAAAGACGACGTTCAACCCACACCGGTGAGCAGGCCACGCAACCCACCGGCTACTTCTGCGCTTCAGCGCCGCGCAGCAGTTGCGAGACCTGACCGTGGTGGTGCAGGATCGCAGGATCGGCTTGCAGCAGCGGCAAGTAGCGCGGCAGGAATGCGTTGTTCGGTTGATCGGGAGAAAAGAGACCCGTGACCGCTTCGGCTGCGGCGAGCCGGTCTTCGGCCTCGGCTTCCTTATCGTCGAGAATCTCGTCGACGTTCGCAATGACGGTGGAGAGCGGTGTGAGCCAGCGGAACCCCGAACCATTGATGAGCACCTGCAGGAAGGCTGCCGGCGTCACTGGGCCGAATTCCTTTTCGTACGATGCGCGCTCGTGATCGAGAATCGACTTATGCAGCGCGAGGAGCGGTCTGCGAATCTCCGAGAGGAATTGAGTGCATTGCTGGTCGTTCATTTTGCCGCTCCTTCGGATAGTCATGCCGGATCAAGCCGGGCGATCGGGTCAACCGATCGGGTTCACGTCAGATCCATGCTAACAAAATCGCTCGACTATGCATCGATAAGAATGATGTGATCACGCGAAGCACGCCGGCGCAGGCCATGGGCCGATGGTAGCGCATTGATTTTAATCTCGTTTCAGTTGCGGGATACGCGGCGGCAGGGCCTTTGCGGTTGTGCGGCTAGCCCGGGTCAACGGTGCTGCCCGACCTTCTGCCGTTTCTCGAGCACCCGCGCATACCACGTCAACGGGAAGCACATCGCGAAGTAAATCATCGCGACCATGCCGTAGATTGGGAACGGCCGGAAGGCAGCGTTGGTGATCATCGTGCCGGTCTTGGTCAACTCCGTGAAGCCGATGATCGACGCCAGCGCGGTGCTTTTCACCACCTGCACGAGAAAACCGACCGTCGGCGCAACGGCGATTTTCAGCGCCTGCGGCCACACGATATAACGGAGTTGCTGGCTGAACGTCATGCCGAGACTCGCCCCCGCGGCCCATTGACCGCGCGGCACGGCTTCCACGCAGCCGCGCCAGATATCGACCAGATACGCGCTGGTATAGAGCGTCAGCGTGACGGCTGCCGCGGCCCAGGGCGACACATCGACGCCTAGCAACGGCAGCCCGAAGAACGCCAAAAATAGTTGCATCAGCAAAGGCGTGCCCTGAAACACTTCCACGTACACGACGACGATCCGCCGTAGCCACGGCAAAGGCGACACGCGCATCGCGAGCAGGATCAGCCCGACGATCCCCCCGCCCACAAAAGCGATCAACGACAACAGCACCGTCCAACGGGCGGCGAGCAACAGATTGCGGGCGATGTCCCACAGCGTGAATTCGATCATGATCAGCGCTCCGTCGGCAGCGTGCGGACGCCGCGCCACATCAGGCGAGTGCGCCAGCGACGCGGTGCGTTGCCGGCGCCTCGCGCTGCGCGGCCGGCGAACAGTCCGCGGCCAAACCGGTTCAACAATTGGCGCAACAGAATCGACAACACCAGATACGTGGCGGTGATGATCAGATAGCTCTCGAACGAGCGGAAGTTGCGCGACTGGATGAAGTTGGCCGCATAGGTCAGATCGGGCACCGAGATCTGTGAGACCACCGCCGAACCAAGCATCACGATCAGCACCTGGCTCAGCAGTGCGGGAAATACATTGGCGATCGCCTGAGGTAATACGACATAGCGAAACACTTGCCGCCCATGCAGGCCGAGCGCTTGCGCGGCTTGCACCTGGCCGCGCGGAATCGAATCGATGCCGGCGCGCACGATCTCGATCGCGTAGGCGCCGAGATTGACGGTCATCGCCAGAATCGCTGCTTGCACTTCGTCGATATGAATGCCGAGACTCGGCAAGCCGAAGAAGATAAAGAACAGCTGCACGATGAACGGCGTGTTGCGGATCAGTTCGACATAGGTCGCGACCACCCCGCGCGCCCACTTCGGCCCGGCCACCGCGATGCTCGCGCCGCCAATCCCGACGAGACCGCCAAGCACAGTGGACACGGCGGTGAGCCCCAGCGTGACGGCGACGCCGCGCGCGAGCAGCCCCGCATAAAGGCCGAAGCCGCTGAAATCGAACGCATAGGTCATGGCGTGGTGGCGCTCATCGTGAGGTCGAACTCCGGCCCGGACGCCCCGAAGGAAGTCCCCATGGGGACTGGCCTGTCAGTCCGCGCAATAAAGGTTCAGAGGTTGGCCGGCAGCGGCGCACGCAGCCATTTCTGCGAAATCGCATTCATCGTGCCGTCCTTGCGGGCCTTGGCGATCGTGTCGTCGACTTTCTGCTTCAGACGCGCTTCGTTCTTGTTCAAGCCGACGTGATCCGGCGAGCTGAACAGCGAAAACTTTTGCTCCGGATCGTTCGCCGGATGACGCGCGAGAATGGTTGCGCCGACGTCGTTGCCCACTACCATCAACTGTGCCTGACCAGAAAGAAACGCTGAAATAGCGCCGTTAGGATCGTCGAAACGTTTGATGGTCGCGCTGGGCGGCGCGATCTTGCTGACGCTCAGGTCTTCCAGTGTGCCGCGTGCAACCGAGATCGACTTGCCGGCGAGGTCGGCGGCGTTCTTCACGGGCAGCGTTTTCGGCCCGAACACCGCGAGGTAGTAGGGCGCGTAAGGCTGCGAGAAGTCGATTACCTTTTCGCGTTCCGGCGTCTGGCCGACTGAAAGCAGCATGTCAGCCTTGTGGTCGGCGAGGTAGGCCATGCGGTTGTCGCCTGTTACCTGCACGAGTTCGACCTTCGCGTTGAGCGACTTGCCGATCAGATTGGCGACGTCGATGTCGTAGCCCATCGGCTTCATGTCCGGGCCGATCGAACCGAACGGCGGATAGTCCTCGAATACGCCGATGCGTACCGTGCCGGATTTGGCGATGTTGTCGAGCGCATCGGCATGCGCCGTAGGCGAAAACGCACACAGCGCGCCGAGGCCGGTAAAAGCCAGCGTAGCGGCAAGGATGGCGAAGACGCGGCGCGCGTTCGATTGAGCAACTTGGGGCTGATTCATGGTCTTTTCCTCTGTCGAAAACTCGGTATTGGAATGGGTTCTTTCAATGCGCCGCGCGGGCGGCGATCAGTTTGCACGCGTGCGGGGGCAACTCCGCGAGCACCGGCATGCCGAGTGTGAGTCCCGGCGTTTCCCGAGGCGTGGTCGCGGCGGTCAGCGTGAAGCCGGCGCAATCGATGGTTGCTTCGAGCGACGCCCCCACGTCGCGGATAAAAGTGACCGTGCCTGCGAGCCGGTTCGGCCCTGCATCGGACGCCGATTTGACGCACACATCCTCCGGCCGGATCAGCAGACGGATATCGCTGTTGGACTCCGGCACGCGCGGCGGTTGCGCAACGGCAATGCGCCGGCCGCCCGGCAGGTTCACGCCACCGGCGCCGTCGTAAGTGACCGGCAGGATATTGCCGAGCCCGATGAAGTCGGCGACGAATTCGCTGACCGGATCGCGATAAATATCGAGTGGTTTGCCGACTTGCGCAATCCGGCCTCTCTCCATGACGACGATCTCGTCGGCCATCGTCATCGCTTCACGCTGGTCGTGCGTGACCATGATCGTGGTGATGCCGAGGCGCTGTTGCAGCAGACGGATTTCGACCTGCATCGCTTCGCGCAGCTTGGCGTCGAGCGCGGAGAGCGGTTCGTCGAGCAAAAGCAGTTTCGGTTGCGACGCGATCGCGCGGGCAATCGCCACGCGCTGCCGCTGGCCACCGGAGAGTTGCGTAACGGGCCGGTTCGCCATATGCGGCAACTGGATCAACTCCAGCAATTCGGCGACGCGGCGCGCTTGCGCATCTTTCGCGGTCTTGCGCAGTTTCAGCGGATACGCGACGTTTTGCGCGACCGTCATATGCGGAAACAGCGCGAGCGACTGAAACACCATGCCGAAGTCGCGCTGGTTGGCGGGCAGACGCGTGATGTCGCGCCCGGCGAAATGGATACTGCCCGCGCTCGGCGTTTCCAGTCCGGCGATCATCCGCAGCAGCGTGGTCTTGCCGCAGCCGGACGGCCCGAGAAAGCACACCAGCTTGCCGTCGGGCACGCTCAGATCGACGCTGTCGACGGCATGGGCCGCGTTGAAGCGCTTGGTCACGGCCTGCAAGGTCAGATGGGTCATCGAATGCTCCAGCAAAAAGGCTTCATTGCAGCGCGAATCAAAGGGCCACGCCTTCATCGCCGATCAGCTTTTCAAGCAGCCAGATCAGCGCGAAGTCGATCGCGACGATGAATACGGCAAAACAGAACACGGTCGGGTCGAGCGACGACACCGTGCGGCTATAGAGCCACACCGGCAGCGTCATCGTGTCGATGCCGTACAGGAAGAACGTCACTGTGAATTCGTTGAACGAGACGATGAACGCGAACAGCATGCCGGCGAGAATACCTGGGCGCATGAGCGGCAGGATCACGTCGATCAGCGCGCGGCTCGGGCTCGCGCCCATCACGCAGGCCGCTTCCTCGAACTCGGGGCCGATCGACGCCACCGACGCCGCGCAATTTTTCACCGTGAACGGCAGCGCCAGAATCACATGCGCGATGATCAGGCGGAATACGCCGAGTTCGATCGGCAGCAGGTTGAACACCAGCAGCAGCGATAAGCCAAGCATCACCAGCGGATAGACGAGCGGCAACGTCACCAGTTGTTCGACCGCGGGCTTGCCGCGAAAACGATAGCGACTCAGTGCGTAAGCGGCGGGCACGGAGACGAGGGTGGCGATCACCATCGTCGACAGCGCGACGATCAGGCTCGTGCTGAGCGCGGCGCCCATTGAGAGCGAGTCGCTCGCGTCCGGCGAGACGAAGCTGTGCCATGCCGCGCGGTACCAATGCAGGCCGTAGGCGTGCGGCGGAAATTCGAGCGTGTCCGCCGCGCTGAACGACATGGTGATCATCGTCAGGATCGGCAGCGCGGCGAGAAACAGCACGATGGCGGCAAGCAGGGCGGTGGACTTGCCGAGCTGGCCGGGCATGCTGATCGGCAGGCCGGGCAAACGCGGCAGGCGCGTCAGGCGTGAAGGTTGAATCGGCGTGCTCATGCGTGAGGCTCCTCGGCGAGATGTTGCGTACGGCGCACGAGGCGCTGCGAAAGCGCCATCACGGTGAGCGTGGCGATCATCAACACGACGCCCGATGCGGATGCCGCCGGCCAGTTGAGCAAAGGCGCGACCTGGTCGTGGACCAGGACGGCAAGCATCGGCACACGGCGTCCGCCGAGCAACAAGGGCACCGCGAATGCGCTGGCGTTGTAGGCGAACACCAGCAGTGCGCCGGACACCAGGCCCGGCATCGCCAGCGGCAGCAACACCTGACGCAGCGTTTGCCAACGCGTCGCGCCGAGCGTGGCCGCGGCCTCTTCATACGAACTCGACACCGCGCGCATTGCACTCGACAACGGCAGGACGGCGAGCGGAAACGCTGTCTGAATCAACCCGAGCAACACGCCATGTTCGCGATACAGCCACATCACCGGGCGGTCGACGAGGCCGCTTCCGAGCAGCGCGTGGTTGAGCAAACCGGCCGGCCCGAGAATGATCAGCCAGCCATAGCCTTGCAGCAACAGGTTGACAAGCAACGGCAGCAGCACGCCCGCCAGCAACAGTCGCCGCGCGAGCCGCGATTTGGTGCGCGCCATCGCCAGTGCAACAGGAATGGCCAGCAGCACCGCGCAGATCATGCTTTGGAACGCGAGCTTCAACGTGAGCCACAACGACTTCAGAAAATAACCGTCGAGAAGGTCTGCGTAGTTTTGCAGCGTGAAGCCGCGCCATTCATTGCCTTGCGTGCCGAAGCTCATGCGCAGCACGACAAGCGCTGCCGCGCCGAGTATCGCGAGGAATAGCAGGATCGGTGCGAGCAGAAGCCAGGGACGCGCTTTCGCGAGCGCTGTCTCCGCCTGTCCGTCCGGTGCGCCGGAAGCCGCGCCGGGCGAGCCGGAAGCGGCGCCCGGCGCATTATCCGACGCCGCATCTGACGCAGAGGCGGCACGCCGCGAAAAGCGCGCGAGCATCGTGGTCATGCCGAGAAAATTTCGGTGTAGCGCTTGATCCACGCCGGCTGCACGACGGCCAGCGCCTTGTCGTCATGCAGGATCGCTTTCTCGGCGATCTGCTGCGGGCTCGGCACGAACGCGCGGCTCCCGGCGGGAATCACCGCTTTCGAATTGACCGGGCCGTTCAGCACGTCGGCAGCCATGCGGCCTTGCACGCCGGCGTCGAGCGAATGGTTGATGAAGGCGTGGATCAGATCGCTGTCGGCCGGATGCGACTTCGGGATCACCGTGAACATCAGCTGCGTGGCGAAGCCTTCCTTCATGCCATACGTCACGCCCATTTTGTATTCGGGCTTGCGGATCTGGTCCGGGAAAAAGGCCGGCGAATAAATGCCGCCGATATCGAGCGAACCGGTGCGGAACAGGTCGGCAACCTGGTTCGGGTTTTCGCCCAGCGTCATCACGTGGTCTTTCAACTGCATGAGCTTCTTGAAACCGGGTTCGATGTTCTGTTGCGAGCCGCCGTTCATCTTCGCGGCGATGATCGCGAGGTCCACCGCTTCAGCCCATTCCGGCGGCGGCAGAAAGAGGCGCCCAGCGTACTTCGGGTCCCACAGTGCTTCGTACGTGGTGGGCGCCGTCTTGACCGTCGACGTGTTGTAGATCAAGCCATCCGACCACAGCAGATAACCGACGCCGAAGCCGTTCGCACCGGTACGATATTGCGCCGCGACGTCCTTCAGGTTCGGCAGCTTGTCGAGATCGGGTTTCATCAGCAGACCCGCGTCGCCGAGACCCGCCGCGCCGACACCCGCCAGCGTGATGACGTCGTAAGTAGGACGATCGCCTGCGGCCTTGACCTTGGCGACCATGCCGGAGGTGCCGTCGGCGCGATCGGCGATCACTTTCGCGCCGGTCTTCGCCATGAAGGTGGCGGCGATATTGCGCAAGGCGGCCGCGCCGGTGTCGTCCGACCAGGTCAGCAAGCGCAGCGTCTTGCCGGAGAAGTTGTGTTCCTGCGCTCTCAGATTGATGAACGGCATCGGCAACGTGGACGCCGCGAGCGCCGCGCCGATCGTCTTGATGGCCTGCCTTCTACCCCGTTTGATCTCTTGCATGGCGGTCTCCTGTGTTGAACGCCTGTTGCCTGGTGATATCGCTGTGACCGCTGCCGTTGCATCGCCCATTCGCGCTGCTCGTTTGCGCTACCCGCCACGCATTGCCAGATGCATTGCGTGTCGATGCACTCTAGGTTTGTCAAAATCCTCCAACAAACGAAATATGCGCATGGAGGGCATGAGGTAATCTCATGCGGATGACTCGGCGCAATTAGCCGTGCGGGTATCGCTCAGTTCAGCGGGAGCGCCGGGGCAGTGGCGCATGCGGGTTAACGTCCATGATTTTCCGTCGACCGGCCTTGGCGGCGAGGTATGAGGAAAGCTCGGTTCTGGTGCGGTTTCGGACAAGGTGTGCCCAGCGTCGGTGCACGCCATAAGATTCAGCATGCAATTCGTGGCTGCGCCATGAGAAGAATGCATGCGCGTTGGCGTGCCGCCACCTCGTGCCAAAAATGCTGATCGCGTATCCTGTGGGGTCCGGGGGCGTAATGGCATACAACACCGCACGCCCTCGCAATGACATTTCCTGATTCCCGACCGGACTACCCGATGCGACGTCTCCCGCCGCTCAATGCGCTGCAGATTTTCGAAACCGTCGCGCGGCATCGCAGCTTCACGCGCGCCGCTGACCATCTGTGCCTGACACAAGGCGCGGTCAGCCGGCAAATCATCGCGCTCGAGGACTACTACAAATTTCCGCTCTTCAAGCGCCATGCGAAGGGTTTGACGCTGACTGCCGAAGGGGAATTGCTGCTGCCGGCCGTGAAGGAGAGCTTTGCACGCATCGAAGAGATTTCGCTGCGACTCACGCGCCAACGTACCGATCTCGCGCTGAAGGTGCCGACCTGCGTGATGCGCTGGATGCTGCCGAAGATCATGCGCTTCCAGGCCGAGTATCCCGATCTGCATGTGCAGATCACCACGACCTGGCAACACGACGTCGACTTCCAGATCGAGCCGTTCGACGCGGCGATCATCTACGGCTCGTCGCCGGGGGTTGACGTGCAGGCGGTGCCGTTGTTCGAGGAGCGGCTGACGCCGGTGTGCGCGCCCGATCTGCTGAAAGACAAGCCGCTGGACGAGGTTGCGGATCTGGCGCGCCACACGCTGCTGCATCCAACCCGCGATCATCGCGACTGGAAGATGTGGCTCGCGAAAGTGATCGAGGGGGATGCCGCGAATGCACAGGCTATCGATGCCGAGCACGGCCCGAGCTTCGACACACTCGACATGGCGACCAACGCCGCATTGCAGGGTTTCGGCGTCGCGATTAGCGACCTTGCGCTGATCGACGAAGACGTCGCAGCCAAGCGCCTCGTGCGACCGTTCGATACGGTGCTCAAAACCGGCTGGCGCTATTACTTCGTCTATCCGGATTCAGTCGCGCATCAGCAGAAGCTGAATCTGTTTCGCGACTGGATCGCGGAGCACTGGGAAGAGTAGGCCGTGAGCGAGGGCCTTAAGGCGCGAACGACAGAAACAGGTACGCCGCGAACAGCGACAAGTGCACGGCGCCTTGCAGAATCGTCGTGCGTCCGGAGCTGAGAGTCAGGGTGCCGACCAGCAGCGTGAGAACCAGCAGCACGGTTTCCTTGCCGTCGATACCAAGCACGAGCGGCTGAGCGGTCCACAAAAACACGGCCGCGACGGTGGGAATAGTCAGGCCGATACTGGCAAGCGCCGAGCCGAGCGCGAGATTCAGGCTGTTTTGCAGGCGGTCGGCGCGCGCCGCGCGCACGGCGGCGAGTCCTTCGGGCAGCAGGACCAGCGCGGCAATGACGATGCCGACCACCGCCGGCGGCGCGCCCGCATTCTTCACCGCGGTTTCGACCACCGGCGAGAGCACCTTCGCCAGCAACACGACCGCGACCAGGCACACCACCAGCAAGCCGCCGCTCGCCAGCGCGGCGCCGACACTCGGCGGGGCGGCATGGACGTCTTCGTCGGGGACGCCGGCAAGAAAGTAATCGCGATGCCGCACGGTCTGGACGAACACGAACACTCCATACAGCACCAGCGACGAAATCCCCGCGAACGCCAGTTGCGACGACGACAAAATCGGGCCGGCGCTGGTTGTTGTGTAGTTCGGCATGACCAGCGTCAACACGGACAACGACGCGAGCACCGCCAGCGACGCCGCTGCGCCACGACTCTGAAAGTCCTGCTCGCGGTGCCGGATGCCGCCCACCAGCAGGCAAATCCCCACGATCCCATTGCAGACGATCATCACCGCGGCGAATACGGTGTCCCGCGCAAGGCCCGCCTTCTCGGGACCGGACGTCAGCATCACCGACACGATCAGCGCGACCTCGATGACCGTGACGGCCACGGCCAGCACCAGCGTACCGAACGGCTCGCCGACGCGATGCGCGACCACTTCCGCATGATGTACCGCCGTGAAGACTGCTGCGCACAGCGCTACGCCCACCAGGGCGAGCAACAGCCCGTTGCCAGGCATGGCATACGCCACGCCCAGCACGATCCAGGCGACGAAGGGCGCGGCAATGGTCCAGCGGGGCAAAATGGTCGCGGGCGTGGTCATACAGGGCTTCCTTTTGTTGCTGGTATTTGACCGACGCGACAGGCGCTGCGAAGCGTCGGCGAGGCTTGGAGCGAGCGAGCATGCTCATGCATCGTGTCAACAACATGCTCTAACGCTTTAAATTATAAAGGATAGTTCGCAACGGACCCGGTTTGTCAGTCGGTTGGACACATTGCGCGACGCAACTGCGAAGACGGTAAGACAACCGACCCCTGTTCTACATCTGAAGGATGGCGTCGCACACGATTGCGCGAAAAATACGGAGTAATTTCGATGGTGGAACGCCATCGTGTGGAGAACCTGGAACCGCCGAGGTCCGAGGTATTAGCTGCGCCAACAGGAACCGGATGGTTCGATCCGGACGCGCCGCCTCGTGACGAAGCGTTGCGCCCGGGTGCGACGCTACAACTGTTTGACGACCGATTACTGTCCGATCGAACGAACCGTCAGCGCGTTCTTCACTGACGTCACGCCGGGCACGCCTTGCGCGGCTTGAGTTGCCAAATCGACTTGCGACTGCTCGGGCACCGTGCCCGCCAGCGTCACGGCGCCGCCACGCGCGCGTACGGTGATATTGGCCACGCTCAGGCCCTTGGTCTTCGACAGCGCGCTACGAACCTTGTGGCCCAACGCGCGGTTGGCTGCCTTGGCCTGCTTGGTGCCAGGTGCCGACGATGCGGCCGCTGCGGGCGCTGCTGCCGCATCGCTGCTTTGCGCATAGGCATTGAGGGACGCCAGAACGATCAGCGCGCCGCCGACCATCTTGATTGTCTGGAATGCTTTCATTCAACTCTCTCCTGTTGTCATGAATACGACGACCCCCGGATGGGGCCGGTGTACTGCACCAGCGGGTACTTCGGGATCAAATCTGAATGGAACGTTGCTGCGGGTCGTGCAACTTCTTGCTATCTGTAGGCTGATCGGGCGCGCTTAAGCACACGCATGCCAGCAAAGGCTGTGCTGCAGGCCGGAAACACACGATACTCCAATTAGTGCCATGGTGAATGCGCCGCCGCCCGGAAATGAGGTGTTGGTACAACGAATGGGCCGATGAAACAGTCCGATGGCGCTCCATCGCCTGGCGCGGCGCGGGCGACACGGCTGGTGCAGTGTTTGCTGTGCATCCCAGGAACCCCGCGCCTCGCGCGTCAACGCAAGTCGGAACCGCATGCCGAATCAGCCGCTGCCTATTCTCCCATTGCTTCGCGACAATTTACCGCTCGACACGGTCGAACTGGCGCGCTTCATGGTCGGCAAATATCTCGTGCGCGATCTACCCGAAGGCCGCATCAGTGGCCGGATTGTCGAAACCGAGGCGTATCCGGTCGGTGATTCAACCAGCCACGCGTTTCCTGGGCGCCGCCCCTATAACGGCTCGATGTTTCTCGCCCGCGGCCACGCTTATGTGCGGCTGACCTACGGGCTTTCATACATGCTCAACATGTCTGCCGAAGCGCAGGAGGTCGGCGCCGGAATTCTGTTGCGCGCGATCGAGCCGCTGGAAGGGCTGCCTTTGATGGAGGCGCGGCGGCCCGGTGTGCCGCTGCGCGACCTCGCGCGCGGTCCCGGCCGGCTCACCGCGGCCTTAGGTATCGGTCAGTCGTTCGACGGCCGCGATCTTTGCGCGGGGCGCGACCTGTGGATCGGCGTGATCGAGAAGGGGGACGTGCCGATTGGCGTGACGACGCGCATCGGTTTGTCGCGTGAGATGCATCGACCGCTGCGGTTTTTCGAACCCGGCAGCGCGTTCGTCAGCGGACCCCGAAAATTGCTGCTGGCGCCGTATTCCGGCATGTCGACAAACACGCAAATTTGACCACCGGCGGCGGGCGGTGCGGCAAAAATTGACTCAAGGCGGACGTATTTCGAAACGTCAGACACAAAGGGTTACGATCCCTACAATTATTACGTCAAAGCTACCGTATCGATATATACAAACAGAAATTTCGACACACTATTGCGATTTGAACAATTATGTATCTCGTAATTAAGGGTTTTCCCTTGGCAATCTGGTGACTAGACTGAAACCAATCGCTTCTCACATGGGGTGGCAAGCGAAGCAAAAAAACCAGGTCTGGAGGTAGTCATCATGAAATCGATCATCAAGGCAGTCGCCATTGCAGCCATTCTCGCCGCACCGGTCGCATCGTTCGCTCAATCGAACCAGCAGCCCTTGACCCGCGCAGAAGTCCGCAACCAATTGATTCAGGTGGAACAAGCAGGTTACAACCCGTCCGTTACCAACGACCCGACCTATCCGTCTGACATCCAGGCCGCCGAAAGCCGCGTGCAGGCGCAAAACCCGGCTATTGCGCAGACGCAGGAACCGGTCGCGGATACCAGTGGCTACGGTGGCGCGGTGAGCGGTTCGTCGCAGTCGGGCGGCCTTGTACAGCCGATGTCCGGCGCGAAGTCGGTTTATTTCGGCAACTAATATCGACGATAGCCGGCGGGTCTGGCCGGCAGTCGATCCGAAGCGGGGCGTGCGTGATCATCTGAGCGCACGTTCTGCAATCGGCGAGCAGTCAGCAGTTTGATGTGGCTAAGGAAGTGCGCGCCCTATGCGGCGCGCATTGAAGAACATTGTGTTTTACCGTCACCGCGGAATGCGCCGCGTGACGAATGAATCCGCAGCGCCGTGCAAAGCGCGGCCCAGAATTCACGGAACCTCCGCTGCCGCAAGGTAGCTTCGCCCAACCCATTTTTTTAAAGGATTGGGCTTTTTTTGCGTCCAGTTTCGGTGGCGAGCGGGGTGGCGAGCGTCAGGGCCGTTCGCCGTGGATATAGAACTCGAGTTGCTGAATGGTGAACTGCTGTTCAGCGATGATGTTCTTCACCAGGTCGCCGATCGACACCATTCCCACCAGTCTGTCGTTCTCGATCACCGGCAAGTGACGCATGCGCCGCTCGGTCATCAGGGCCATGCAATCTTCGGTAGTCTGGTCTGGACGGACGAAGCGCACGGCTTTGCTCATGATGTCGCGCACCGGCGTCGCTTTCGAAGAGCGGTCCATCAATACGACTTTGCGCGCATAGTCGCGCTCCGTAATGATCCCGGCGATGCTGTCGCCGTCCGTCACGACCAGTGCGCCGATGCCTTTTTCGGCCATCAGCTTGATCGCCTCGTAGACGGAATCGTCGGCCCCGACCGTGTAGACGGTGGTGTTGTTCGGTTTCGTTTTAAGAAGTTGTGCAACGCTTGTCATGGAGCGGCTCCGTTTCGCAGTGCAGCACGCCGAGGCGGCGCGCTGTCGTGAGGGACAGGCCATTCCAGTATAGGCGTGACGCGCAGCGTCAGTACATCGGAAATACCTTTGGCGCGCGGCACGTTGAGCTTGGAAACCGGTGCGCCGACGCAGGGCTTCCTTGCGCGGCGCATGGACATCCGGGTGCGTCGTGCCGATTAGCGGTAAACTCCGAGTCCGTACCTTATCCCCGGTTTGATCGGGTTCATGTCAGCACCCTTGTCCAACGCTATGCTCACGTCTCACGATCCGTCGCAAGCAGCAGACGGCGCAATCAGCGGCGAGTGCGTCGTCCTCGACGCCACCGCCACGCTCCCCACGCGCTACGGCACGTTCACCTCCTACGTGTTTCGCGTGGCCGAAAGCGGCGCCGAACATCTCGCGCTCGTGATGGGCGATGTCGCAAACAAGTCGTCCGTATTGACGCGCCTGCACTCCGAGTGCCTGACGGGCGACGTGCTCGGCTCGTATCGCTGCGATTGCGGCGAGCAGCTCGATCTGGCGCTGCGCTATATCGCGGCCGAAGGCTGCGGCGTGTTGCTGTACCTGCGCGGCCACGAAGGGCGCGGCATCGGCCTGTCGAACAAGATCCGCGCGTATGCACTGCAGGAGCAGGGCCGCGACACCGTCGAGGCCAATCTCGATCTCGGCTTGCCCGACGATTCGCGCGAATACGATTCGGCGGCGGGCATTCTGCGCACGCTGAAGGTCACCTCGGTGCGTCTGATGAGCAACAATCCGGAGAAATTCGATACGCTGTCGAAGCACGGCATTCCGGTTTGCGAGCGGGTTGCGCTGGCGATTCCGATGCGCGAGGAAAACGAGCGCTATATCCGCACCAAGCAGTTGAAGTTCGGGCATTACTTCGACGAGAACGAGTAGCGCAAACCTCGGACCTGTGCTTGCGTTGCAGGCTGAGGCGTTCAACCGCGCGATATCAACAGGCCGTCATGAACGGTCGTGGTCGAACCGCTACCGCAGAATGAACCGATAGCACGATTCACCGCTTCGTCACGGCCGAACGCCGTCGAGCCTGCCGTACACTCCTCAACAACAATTTTGGACCAGCGTACCAAAAATGCCCGAAAATACGCCAGATGCGCTCAAATCAGCGGTCGACGTCGACTATGCGTCTTGCGGTCTGCAGCAAGTCGGGCTCCACGATATCGGGCTGGGGGCCAACGGCGAGCTGGGCATTGCCGGGCCTTGCGACCAAGGCTGCGCTATAGCCAGCTGCGAGCGCGCCGAGCGTGTCCCAAGTGTGTGCGGCAATCAGACGTAGTCCGGACGGCTCGGCATTCAACGTCCGCGCGACGTGAGCGTAGACCTCTCTCGCAGGTTTGAACTTCCCGACTTCGTCGACGGAGAACGTGTGCTCGAAAAAGCCGTACAGTCCAGCCTGAACGAGTGACTCCTTGCCGGCTTCGCCTGAGGAGTTTGTCAGCGTCACCATGCGGAACCCGGCACTCGCCAACTTCTCCAGCGCTTCGGGCACCTCACGGTGTGGCGGCATTTTTCCCATCGTCGACTTGAACTCCGCGATGTCACTCTCCTTCAATTCAACCTGCCTCACCCTTGCGACCATCTGCAAAACGGCCGTAGCGAGCGTGCCGAACTGCGTGTAATCCCCGCTCAGCGTTAGAGCCTCTGAATAGACAATCAATTCGGCAAACCATTGCCGCATGATTTGCCCATCCCCAAACACGCGTTCGAAGAAGGGATTGAGAACTTCTATGTCGAGCAACGTTTCATTGACGTCAAAAACGAGCGTGCGTCCACGCTTGGCAACTGCCTCCATGATCGGCTCCTTGAGTTGTGGTGCTGGGCTGGAGGCCGAGCATGTCAGTTTCCCGAAGTGCCAATGCCGAGTTGGGCATTTTGCGGGAACATCACTTTGCGGGCCGCGTCATCCATCTCGCTCTTGAATACGTGCTGCGTCTTGAGTGCCTCGGCCCGCTGAGCGGCCGGACGCGCGTTGATCTCGTCGAACAGACGCTTGACGTTGGGCAATTTCTCCCACGCGGTTTCGCCCAGCACGAACGGCGCGACGCGAGCCCAGCCCCAGATCGCCATGTCTACGAGCGTATACCGGTCGCCAAGCATGTAACGGCGCTTGGCGAGGCGCTCATCGACGATGCCCCAATGACGCCAGGCCTCGAAGTTGTATCGATTAACCGCGTAGGCCTTGGGCTCCGGCGCGAAATGCTTGAAATGCACCGCCTGTCCCGAGTATGGGCCGATCCCGGTCGCCACGAACATCAGCCACGAATACATTTCCCCGCGTGCGACCGGTGTGTCGTCGGGAAGAAACCGACCAGTCTTTTCGGCGAGATACATCAGGATCGCGTTGCTGTCGAAGATCACTGCATCGCCGTCTACCAGCGCGGGCGTCTTGGCGTTTGGGTTGATCGCCTTGAACGCGTCCGTATGCTGCTCGCCCTTGCGGGTATCAATGGGTACCATCTGGTAGGGAAGTTCTGTCTCCTCCAGAAACAGGGCGACTTTCGCAGGATTGGGAGACGGGTGATAGAAAAATTGGAGCACGGGAACTTTCCTCTGTGGTGAAAGTGAGGCGTGAACGAAGGGTGCTAATTTAACCCATTTACACAGACCTTGACGATCGCGTCGCGTCCATCTTCGATGATCGGGTCGGGACCGTATCGCAGCGAAAAATGTCGTGTTTGCCATGCGAGCGTAGCACTCTCATTCGAAACTCCCGGTGGATTGAGTGCCAGCGCCCGCCTACGACTGCATGCACATAAGGATGGACCGCTACTTCGGCAACGAATATTCCCGACCTTGGCGGCCTGCCCGTCCTCCAGGCGTTTCCAGCTTCTTGGCCGAATTTCACGGCGCCCAAGGGGGCGGAAAGCGATAAGATAGCCGCCGTGGCAATCACTCGAACGCATGCCTAAATAAAAGTTGCCTAATTAACGACGGTTGAGGAATGCATGGACAGTGTAGCGACCGAATCATCACATCAATCCGGCGAACAATACGCCCTTGTTGTCAGCGCTCTGAGCGCTCTGCGCCGTGGTGACACCTCGTTTCGGCTCCCGGATAGCTGGTCCGGCGATCTGGCAAACGTCGCCGCGGAATTCAACGCGCTGGCCGCCCAAACCGGGCGCATTTCGCACGACGTGGGTCGCGTGGCGCAGCAGCTTTCCGGGCAGCCCGGTGATGGCTCACAGGCTGCGGTCAATACGGAGACGCTTGCCGGCGTGTGGCTCGACAACGCTTCGCATATCAACGGCGTGTTCGAGAGTACGAAAGCAGCCCACGCCTGCACGAAGGCAATCCTTACGGCGTTGACCGCCTTGCAAAAGGGCGAGATTGCATCGCTGCCGCCGGACTGGACAGGAATGCGCGGTCAGCTTGCCCATGTGTTCAACGAAGTGGTCGAGCAGAACGTCAGGATGTCTGAAGAACTGGGCCGGTTGAGCAGGGTTGTCGGCAAGGAGGGGCGTCTGAAGGAGCGTGCGGCATTGCCGTATGCGCGTGGGTTCTGGGGTGAGTCGATTGAGGCGGTCAATTCCCTGATTGCAGACCTTGTCCACCCGACCAGCGAAGTCGCGCGCGTAATCGGCGCGG
Organism: Paraburkholderia sp. IW21; assembly: GCF_041321145.1. Lineage (NCBI taxonomy): Bacteria > Pseudomonadati > Pseudomonadota > Betaproteobacteria > Burkholderiales > Burkholderiaceae > Paraburkholderia > Paraburkholderia sp. IW21. The sequence continues at coordinate 197,825 of NZ_JBGGWA010000012.1, forward strand.
TAGCGCAAGGGGACCTGTCCAAGAGCATGGCGCTCGAGGCCGAAGGCCGGGCGCTCCAAGGCGAGTTCCTGCGCACGGCGAAGACGATCAACACGATGGTCGAGCAGCTCGGCACCTTTGCCGCGGAGGTCACGCGGGTCGCTCGTGAGGTAGGCACGGAAGGCAAGCTCGGCGGGCAGGCAGACGTGCAAGGCGTGGCCGGCACCTGGAAGGATCTGACCGATTCGGTCAATTCGATGGCAGGCAATCTCACGAGCCAGGTTCGCAACATCGCGGAGGTGACGAAGGCGGTGGCGGCCGGTGACCTGTCCAAGAAAATCACGGTGGACGTCAAAGGCGAAATTCTCGAACTCAAGAACACCATCAACACGATGGTGGACCAGTTGCGCTCCTTTGCATCCGAAGTGACGCGGGTGGCGCGCGAAGTGGGCACGGAAGGGAAGCTTGGCGGCCAGGCGGATGTCCAGGGGGTCGCCGGCACCTGGAAAGACCTGACCGACAACGTGAACTTCATGGCGGGTAATCTCACGAGCCAGGTGCGCAATATTGCCGAAGTCACCAAGGCCGTTGCAGCGGGCGACCTGTCCAAAAAGATCACTGTCGACGTTAAGGGCGAAATTCTCGAACTCAAGGCCACGATCAATACGATGGTGGACCAGTTGCGCTCCTTTGCGTCCGAAGTGACGCGGGTGGCGCGGGAAGTGGGCACGGAAGGCAAACTCGGCGGCCAGGCGGAGGTGCAGGGCGTGGCCGGCACCTGGAAGGACCTCACCGACTCGGTCAACTCGATGGGCAGCAACCTTACGGCGCAGGTGCGCAACATCGCGGACGTCACGACCGCCGTTGCGGCGGGCGATCTGTCCAAAAAGATCACCGTCGACGTCAAGGGCGAAATCCTTGAGTTGAAGAACACCATCAACACGATGGTGGACCAGTTGCGCTCGTTCGCGTCTGAAGTGACGCGGGTGGCGCGCGAAGTGGGTACGGAGGGCAAGCTCGGCGGGCAGGCTGACGTTCAGGGCGTGGCCGGCACCTGGAAGGATCTGACCGACTCCGTCAATTCGATGGGCAGCAACCTCACGGCTCAGGTACGTAACATTGCCGCCGTGACGACCGCAGTGGCCGCCGGCGATCTGTCGAAGAAGATCACCGTCGACGTGAAGGGTGAAATTCTCGAACTCAAGAACACAATCAATACCATGGTGGACCAGCTGAGTTCGTTCGCATCGGAAGTGACGCGGGTGGCGCGCGAAGTGGGTACGGAAGGCAAACTCGGCGGCCAGGCGGACGTGCAGGGCGTGGCCGGCACCTGGAAGGATCTGACCGACTCCGTCAATTCGATGGGCAGTAACCTGACTGCACAGGTGCGCAATATCGCCGACGTCACGACCGCGGTAGCTGCGGGCGACCTTTCCAAAAAGATCACGGTGGATGTAAAGGGTGAAATTCTCGAACTGAAGAACACGATCAACACGATGGTCGACCAGCTTCGCTCGTTCGCTTCCGAGGTGACGCGAGTGGCCCGCGAGGTGGGCACCGAAGGAAAACTCGGTGGTCAGGCCGATGTGCAAGGGGTGGCCGGTACGTGGAAAGATTTGACCGACAACGTTAATTTCATGGCGGGCAATCTGACGAGCCAGGTCCGCAACATCGCTGACGTGACGAAGGCCGTCGCGGCCGGCGACCTTTCGAAGAAAATTACGGTCGACGTCAAGGGCGAGATCCTTGAGCTGAAGAACACCATCAACACGATGGTCGATCAGTTAAGTTCGTTTGCGTCGGAGGTGACCCGCGTCGCGCGCGAGGTCGGGACGCTGGGCAAGCTGGGCGGGCAGGCCGATGTGCAGGGCGTGGCCGGCACGTGGAAAGACCTGACCGACAACGTCAATTTCATGGCGGGCAACCTGACCAGCCAGGTGCGCAACATCGCCGACGTGACGAAGGCGGTCGCCGCGGGCGACCTGTCGAAGAAAATCACGGTCGACGTGAAGGGCGAGATTCTCGAACTGAAAAACACCATCAACACGATGGTCGATCAGTTGCGATCGTTCGCGTCCGAGGTCACGCGTGTGGCCCGCGAGGTCGGCACGGAAGGCAAGCTTGGCGGCCAGGCGGACGTGCAGGGCGTAGCGGGCACGTGGAAGGACCTGACCGACAACGTCAACTTCATGGCCGGCAACCTGACAAGCCAGGTGCGCGGCATCGCGAAGGTGGTGACGGCCGTCGCGAACGGCGATCTCGCGCGCAAGCTGACGGTTGAGGCGAAAGGAGAGATCGCAGCGCTCGCGGACACGATCAACAGCATGACCGACACGCTGGCGACGTTCGCTGACCAGGTTACGACCGTGGCGCGGGAGGTCGGCGTGGAGGGCAAGCTCGGCGGACAGGCGAAGGTGCCGGGCGCTTCCGGTACGTGGAAAGGGCTGACCGAGAACGTCAACCAGCTTGCGGCCAATCTGACGACGCAGGTACGGGCCATTGCAGAGGTAGCAACAGCCGTGACCCAGGGCGACCTGACGCGATCGATCACGGTCGAGGCGCTGGGCGAAGTCGCGGCTCTGAAGGATACGATCAACGAGATGATCCGTAACCTGAAGGATACGACGCAGGTCAACACCGAGCAGGACTGGCTCAAGACGAATCTCGCCAAATTCAGCCGCATGCTCCAGGGGCAGAAAGATCTCGTGGCGGTAGGCCAGCTCATTCTTTCCGAGCTCGCGCCCGTGGTCGGGGTGCAGCAGGCAGAATTTTTCGTGCTGGACGCAACATCCGATTCGTCGTCGCTGCGCCTGATGGCGAGCTACGCATCGACCGGGCGCCCGTCTCACGGTAAGCGCGTGCAGCTCGGTGAAGGGCTGCTCGGGCAATGCGCGGTCGAGCGCCGCAAGATTTTGCTCGAGCCCTCGGGGTCCGACAATTTTCGCATCACGTCAGGGCTGATCAGCGTCGTCCCGCACAACGTACTTGTTTTGCCGATCGTATTCGAAGGACAGGTCAAGGGTGTCATCGAGCTCGCGTCGGTCGAACGGTTCAACCCCACGCATCAGGCCTTCCTGGATCAGCTGACCGAAAGCATCGGCATTGTCATCAATACGATCGAGGCCAACACGCGAACGGAGGACCTGCTCAAGCAGTCGCAATCACTGGCGCACGAACTGCAAAGCCGTCAGGAAGAGTTGCAGCAGACCAATCAGGAGTTGCAGGAAAAAGCGCGGCTGCTCGCGCACCAGAATCAGGAAGTGGAGCGCAAGAATACGGAGGTTGAGCAGGCAAGACAGGCGCTTGAAGAAAAAGCCAAGCAACTCGCGCTCACCTCGAAGTACAAGTCGGAATTTCTTGCGAACATGTCGCACGAGCTGCGCACGCCGCTCAACAGTCTGCTGATTCTTTCCGACCAGCTCTGCCGAAACCCCGAAGGCAACCTGTCGGGCAAGCAGATAGAGTTCTCCAAAACGATTCACTCGTCCGGCAATGACCTGCTCATGCTGATCAACGACATCCTCGACCTGTCGAAAATTGAATCGGGCACCGTCGTGATGGATTTCGCCGAACATCAGCTTGCGGACCTCACACCCTACGTGGAGCGCACTTTCAGACACGTTGCGGAAGCACGCGGTGTCGAATTTGTCGTGCATGCCGAGGCACGCCTGCCGGCGTCGATCCGCACAGACCTCAAGCGGCTGCAGCAGATCCTGAAGAACCTGCTGTCGAATGCTTTCAAATTCACGCATCACGGGCTCGTGACGCTGTCGATCGAGGAGGCGTCCGGTGGCTGGAGCTACGATAACGAGGCGCTCAATCGGGCCCAGGACGTCATCGCGTTCTCGGTGTCGGATACGGGCATCGGCATTTCGACTGACAAGCAGCAGATCATCTTCGAGGCATTTCAGCAGGCCGATGGCAGCACGAGTCGAAAATATGGCGGGACAGGCCTCGGTCTTGCCATCAGTCGGGAGTTGTCCAAGTTGCTGGGCGGAGAAATTCGTCTCGTCAGTTCACCCAATAAAGGGAGCACTTTCACGCTGTATCTCCCACTGTCGGGAGAAGCGGGTCGGGCAGCGCGTCGTACGTTCGCTGTGACAGGCGAGGATAGCGACGCGGAGGCAATCGCTGCCGAACCGTCGGCGACCCGAACCGCCGCGCATGAAGCCGACACGCTGGCAGCCGATGAGTTCGTCAGTTCGCTGATCGGCGGGACAGGTGAACTGATTGCGACGCCTAAAGACGATCGCCTGAGCATCAAGCCCGGCGACAAAGTTCTGTTGATCGTTGAAAACGATCTGGCCTTCGCGCACTTTCTGCTCGATGCGGCGCGCGAACAGGGCTTCAAGGGACTCGTCACGCCACTCGGCGCGCCGGCATCGACGCTGGCCAACCAGTTCAAGCCCGACATCATCACGCTCGATCTGTTCCTGCCTGACATGGACGGCTGGCGGGTACTCGCGCGCCTGAAGCACGATATGGCGACGAGACATCTGCCGATTTGCGTCATCTCGACCGACGAATCGCGCGATCGCGCCCTGCGAGCCGGCGCCTTCGCTTTTCTGCCCAAGCCGATCCGGTCGCGCGAGGTGCTCGACGAGGCGTTGCGGTCGATCGCAGCGTACGTCGAGGCTATGCCGCGCAGAATTCTGGTTGCGCTGCCCGAAGGTCCCGAGCGCGAGCAGTTGTCCCAATTGTTGTCGAGCGATCGCGTCGCGTTGGAGATGGCTCCCACGCATGAAGCGCTGATTAGCGCACTCGCCGAGCGCCACCCGTGTGGGGTCGTCCTTTCATCCGCGATGCTGGAGGAGCATTCCCGCGAGATTGAAGCGGCGCTCGCGCACCGCAACGAGTTTTCACCGCTACCACTGATCGTATACGCGCCTCAGACGGATTCGCCTGCACCGTTCGCTCGCTGCGGCGACCGGTTCGTGAGCTTCACGGCCTCGAATCTCAGCCGTCTGCTCGACTCGACCGTAGCGTTGCTGCACCTCGACCCCACGCTGCTGCGGAACGAAGCGCGCGAACTCATCGACGGTCTGCACCGGTCGGACGCGGACCTCGCGGGCCGCAAGGCATTGATCGTCGATGACGACATGCGCAATATCTTCGCGCTAGCTACCGTCCTGGAAGATCATGGCATGCACTATGTGTGGGCGGACAACGGCCACGATGCGATAAGACTGGTCGAGAGCGACCCCGAGATCGATATCGTGTTGATGGACATCATGATGCCGGAGATGGACGGACTCACAACCACGAAGGAAATCCGCAAGCGGCCGGTCGGGCGCACTCTTCCGATCATCGCGGTAACGGCGAAAGCGATGAAAGGCGACCGCGAGCGCTGCATCGAAGCTGGAGCGTGGGACTACCTTTCGAAGCCGGTCAACCGGGAAGACCTGCTTGCGGTGCTTCACGCGTGGCTGCATGGATAAGAGGCTCCGATGATGGACATCTCCGTCCCGACCCCGCGGCAGCCCGTCAATATTCTGGTGGTTGACGACATGCGGGAGCAGCACCTGGTCATGCGAACAGTGCTCGAGGAACTTCAGGAAAATGTGATCACGGTCGCGTCCGGGCGCGAAGCACTGAAAGCGGTGCTCGAACAAAGTTTCGCGGTGATCCTGCTCGACGTGAACATGCCCGGCATGGACGGGTTCGAAACCGCCTCCTTGTTGCGTTCATATCGTCGTACGGCCAGGACGCCCATTATCTTCGTGACCGCCTATGTGGACGAGGCGGAGATGAAGCGCGGCTATTCGCTCGGCGCGGTGGACTACATTTCGTCGCCCGTGGTCCCCGAGATCCTGCGCTCGAAGGTCCGGGTCTTCGTCGAAATGTACCGTATGAACGTCGAGCTGCTCGCGCGGGCGGCGGAGCGCGAAGCGTTCCTGCTGGCCGAAGCCAACAGGGTGGTAGCCGAGCGCGCGCGGCAACGTGCCGACTTCCTCGCCAATGCAAGCCACGTGCTGACCCGTTCGCTTGAAGTCGGCACCACCTTGCAGCATATCGTCGAGCTCGCTTCGACCGAACTGGCGGACATCGCCTTCGTTGCCGTGATGGGAACCGGCGATGTACCGACGGACATCACATCCCGATCGGCCAGGCGAGATCGAACCAACGCCCCCGATCTCGCTGGTTTCGAGTCGCGGACCCTCTCGGTGGCGTTTCCTCTGGTGAGTCGCTTTGTCGACCAGCTACTGCGCGAGCGTGCGGAGAATGACAGCAAGCCAGTAGACGACTTCCTGACGGAGACCGTCGCGGGCACGGCGAACGGAGGCATCCAGCGCGTCAGCGCATTCCCATTGCTGACTGCCAACCAGAAGGGGGTAATTTTACTTTGCTCGTACGGGCAGGGCATGTCGGACGAGCAGATTATGCTCAGCAGGGAATTTGTGAGCCGCGCAGCGATTGCGATCGAGAATGCGATGCTGTTCTCGGCGATCCGCGACGGCGATCGCCGCAAGAACGAATTCCTCGCGATGCTCGCTCACGAGTTGCGCAATCCGCTTGCGCCGATTGCCAATGCCGCTGCGGTATTGCGTAGTGCCACGCCAGGAGATGCCGAGGTGCTTCGCTGGGCGGGCGAGATCGTCGCAACCCAGGTCGAGCATATGGTGCGGATCGTCGAAGACCTGCTGGACGTCTCGCGGATCGCGAGGGGAGCGGTCACGTTGCGAAAGGAGCTCGTGCCATTGTCCGTAGTGATCGGCCGCGCGGTGGAAACCAGCCGGCCGCACCTGATCCGGCGTGCGCAACACCTCACCTGTGACGAGGGAGCGGTAGACACGGCGGTCAACGGTGACGTAGTGCGGCTCGCACAGATTGTGTCCAATCTGCTGAACAACGCTTCCAAGTTCACGCCGCAAGGCGGTCATATTTCGCTTTCCACCCGGTTTTCAGACGGCATCGCGTCGATCACTGTCGCCGACGACGGGCAAGGCATCGATCCGGCTTTCATGCCGCATATATTTGAGCTGTTCGCGCAGGCCGACACCTCGTTGCATCGGCCTCAGGGGGGGCTTGGTATCGGTTTGACCCTCGTGCGCCATCTCACCGAGCTTCACGGTGGACGGGTCGAGTGCCGGAGCGACGGGCTCGGCAAAGGAGCGGCGTTTGCAATTCGTTTGCCGGGCGCCATGGCCGAGCGCCACACCACTGCGCTCGCCCCGGTCGTGCACCTGAACAGAAAGCAGGCGATTCGGGTGCTGATCGTGGACGACCTCGCGGCTTCCTCGGAAAGTCTGGAAGCGCTGCTGAACATCTACGGATACATTGTCAGATGCGCCGCGGATGGTGAGTCAGCCTTGCGCATGGCAGCTGAGATGCGACCGGATGTCGTCGTGCTCGATATCGGCTTGCCGGGTATGAGTGGCTACGAGGTCGCCCGCTGCTTAAGGCAGGACTCAGGGTGCAGCGAATGTTTGATCATCGCGCTCAGCGGCTATGGACAGGAAGATCAAATTCGGCGCGCGTTCGAAGCTGGCGTCGATCAATATCTTGTTAAGCCGGCAGACACTTCCGCGCTGCTCGACGCGATCGCCGCAACGGAACGTCGGCACGGCTCCGATGGGATAGCGACAAGATAGCGGGAGCGTCAAAAACCTTGGGGTAGCCGGGTCCAGTGCCACATTGAAGCGTTCCCTTCCTGCGGAGGCGAGCGATGAAGGTGATCATTCGCTTCGTGCCCGTCGCCGCTGGGCGAAGCGAGGTGTATTAGCCTGGACATTCTCGTCGATGGACAACGTTTTGATCGCGAGATCGTCCGGCCGCGGATCGACAGCATGAAAACCACGGCGATTTACCGGCGAGGACGCAATAGTCGCTTCTGAAGAAGCGTTCGTAGATCACGGCGCGTATCGGTGTCGACGTGAATGTAAATCGTGTCGTCGCGCACCTCGATGCGCGCAGCAAAGGGCAGGGATGCATGTTGGTTCCCCTATGGCAAGCGTCGTTTAGCGTGCCGTCGCGGCAGCTGCCGTGACGCGCGGCAGGATCGACGCAAACACGTCCGCTAGCGCAGTTGCGCCGAAACGCCGCTCGCTGATCTCCGTTTCGACGTCGATGCCGCCTGCATTGTGTGCGTCATACAGGTCTGTGATGAGGCGCGCGTGGTTCTCGCCGAGTCCCGCGCTCTGGAGCATGGCAGCCCATTCGCCACGCGGCACTTCGTGCGCCGTGATCTGACGGTGCGCCAATTCGCCGAGCGTGCGTGCGACGTCTAACGCACTGACGCGCGCTTCACCTTCAATACTCACCACACGGGGCGATACCTTCGCCGGTTTGTCGTCGAGCAGCAGTTCGGCGGCCAGCAGCCCGACGTCCTGTGCGGCGACCGTCGGAAACAGCTTGCTTACCGGATGATGCAGGCTCGGCAGCACGCCCGTGGCGAGCGCGATCGGCAGCACGCGAACCCAGTTGTGCATGTGTTCCGCGGCGCGTAGAAACGTCAACTGCGAGGCAACGGGCGCGAGTTGCATTTCGAGGTAGTGGAATAGCGTCGTGATGCCCGTGCCGTTCGCGTGTTCCGCGCCGTAGTCGGAGAGCGCGAGCACGCGTTGCGGCGGGTTGGCGCGTAAGGCGTCGGCGCTTACGTCGATCATGCGCCGCATCGTGGCGGCGGGATCGGCGTCGCCATACGGCACCGGACAAAGCACCTGCACCGCGTACCCGCCGTCGATAGCCCGCGCGACCGCAGCCGGGTCGAGTAGATCGGCGATGGCGATGTCACAGCCGATCTCGGCTAACACTTGGCCTTGCCGGTCGTTGCGGACAACCGCGCGCACTTCCCGGCCCGCCCGGCGCAATGCCGCGGCGCTCACTCTGCCTACATTGCCTGCTGCTCCAAAAATCACAAACACGGTGGGCTCCTTTTCGGATGAGTGTCTCGCCATCATAGGGACGCGCGGAGCAGGAAACGCACAGGCACGGATCGTCGTGCGCAGATTCGGATGATTGTTTTCCTGGTGGCGACGCTCGCATGCGAGTGGAGGCTGCGAGCGCCAAGCGAAGCAGTGAAAAACATCGCACAATGCAGGACACGTTGGCCGCCATCTACGAGGGGATGCCATGAACGCCGTGACACCGATACCGCAGCCGCACAGTGGTTCCCGCATTGCATTGCGCTCCAGTAAGGCACTTGGCTGGCAGGGCTTCGGCGCGGAGCTGGTCAATGTGTCGGCCGGACTGCACCGGATTGCGGCGCTCAAGCATCATCGCGTGGGTGTGCATGTGGGCGCGCCGGTCAAGGCGCGTTGCATGTGCAACGAGCGTCGCTACTCGCGGATTCAGGCGCATGGCGATGCCGATGTGATTCCCGCGGGAGTCGATGGACAGTGGACCGATGAATCCGCCTGTACGATTTTCAGCGTGTGGATCGGCGAGGACTTCGCGCAGAGGACTGTCGAACAGTTGGCGTTGAAGTCGAGCGAAGCGCGGCTGCGCCCGCAGTTCCAGATGCGCGATCCGCGCTTTCAGCATCTGGCCTGGGCGTTACGTGCCGAACTCGAAGCCGACGATGCGTCCGATCCCCTTTACGCCGAGAGCCTGTGTACGGCGATGGTGGTGCGGCTGATCGGCGGCGCGCCAATGCTCGACATCGACCAGAAGCGCCGCACGCTTGCACCGAAGACCGCCACGCGGGTGATCGATTTTATCGAAGCACATCTGGATCAGCGCCTTACGCTTGGCGAACTCGCTGCGCATGCCGGGTTGAGCGTGCCGCATTTCAAGGCGCTGTTTCGCGAAACGCTTGGTATGCCCGTGCATCAGTATGTAGTGCAGCGGCGAGTGGAGCGGGCGAGGGGGTTATTGCTTCAAGGCAGGCTGAGCGCGAGTCAGATTGCGCTGGAGACGGGCTTTGCGCATCAGAGTCATATGGCGCATTGGGTGGGGCGGTTGCTGGGGGTTACGCCGCGGGACATTGCGAAAGCAGGCGGACAAGTGATTTCCATTGGCGCCGCGCGCGACTAGCCATCATGTAGCGAGCAACAGACGTCGCATCTCGCTGGCTTGTGGGGCCTCGTCCAGGCATTCACTGACATAGTCCGTCATCCGCTGGAAGTCGGGATCTTATCAGCGCGCTGTGCAATGCCTTCAGCCCATCTTCGTCGGCGCTCTACATTGCCTGCACGACAAATGACATGGCATCGTCGTCGCACTGTTTCGAGGGATTCAGTTCGATGGTCATGATCTTAGCTAATCGTCAGGAAGGGTTGAGTAGCTCGATACGATGCGTGCGCAGATGACGCAGACGCTCGGGCCTGAAGCGGCGCAACGCGTCGTGCAGATGCAACAGGCCGACGACGCCCGGCAAGCCTGCTATGCGGACTACTCAAGCTAGCGCGCGCAGATCGACAAACAGGATTTGCGGGCGCAGCAACGCGCCGCGTCGCTCGATCGCGGCAACGGTCCAACAAACTGAACCCGCTATCGCGACGGGGCGCGACATCTCAATCCGGCGCCGCGCCCGTCAACTGCGAATACACATCACGCGACAGTGGCAACGGCACCTTGCGATCGATCCTGCATGACACCGCATACCACCCAAGAGAACACGTTTACCGGGCCGTCCTCATAAGCTTGAACGCGGTGATATTCGGGTTCACCTGACGATGCGAAATGCACAGCGTCATCATTGCGCCATGTGTCGCTGGAGCCGAGCGAAACGCGGCTTCGTTTGCGGTTCGAAGGTGCGACCCAACCAGACGAATCGATTGAAATTTGCAGGTGTTTGATCGTACGTCGCCGTCAGACGCACTGTCGCTCTGGCTCGCGTGCGTCAACGCGGCGCACGTTTTTCACGCTAAAAGGTATTGCTCGACGATCTCTCGTATCGTAATTTATTTGTAATTTTACTGACGAAGGTGTGACATGCAGACATCGAAGAGGTCTCGCGGCATGGTTTCAGCAGCGTTCGCAAACACAACACTTGCCGTTTTCTTGACGGTGGCTATGCCGTCCAGCGTTCCGCCCTCCGTTGCCGCTTCATTTGCGGCAAAAATCGACGATTATGCGGCGACCCGCTTCCCGATTATCCTCGTGCATGGGTTTGGCGGCAGCGACAAGCTTAACGGTCTTGATTACTTTTATCGCATGCCGGCTGACCTCCGGCGGCATGGCGCGACAGTTTATTCGGCGAACGTGTCAGGCTTTCATGGCGACGACGGCGCGAACGGCCGGGGCGAACAATTGTTGGCCTATGTGAAGCAAGTGCAAGCTGCGACTGGTGCGCAGAAGGTCAATTTGATCGGTTATAGCCAAGGCGGCTTGACCGTGCGCTACGTGGCGGCGGTGGCGCCTGGGTTGGTTGCTTCGGTGACGACCATCGGCGCACCGCATCGGGGTTCCGAGGTTGCTGATTTTGTCGATGAATTGCTGAAAAAAGATCCGACGGGCCTGTCAGTACCGATCATTGCGTCATTGGCGAATGCGATGGGTACGCTCGCAAATATGAGCTCGCAGCAAGATGCGGTTGCCGGGCTGCGGGCTTTGACGAAATCGTACAGCGCGGACTTCAACACCCGTTATCCGAGTCCAGGACTCGGCGCATCGGGCTCATGCCAAGGGGGCGCGGCGACCCAAACTGTCAACGGTAATACTCAACTGCTGTATTCGTGGACCGGTAGCGCCATTCAGCCGGCGACCGTGCTCGGCACCGCGGGCTCCGCCGACACAAGTGTCGCCCTGATCGACGTGGCGAAAACGCTCGACGCATCCACGTCCGTGTTGCACAGCACCGGTTCAATCATGTTGAGTCGTGGGTCCGGGCAGAACGACGGAATGGTATCAGTCTGCAGCGCGAAGTTCGGCACCGTGCTTAGCGCCAGCTACAAATGGAACCACTTCGATGAGATCAATCAATTGCTCGGCATTCGGGGAGCCAGGGCCGAGGATCCGGTGGCGGTCATGCGCATGCACGCGAATCGGCTCAAGACCGCAGGTGTCTAAGCGATGCCGCTTATGAACGGGCGACGCGCTGACACGGGCGGCAAGCGGCTCACAGTTGCCTTGATCGGCACGGTATCGGTCGGAGGTGTGCTTTGGGTCACCTTGACTCCGTCGACTGAACAATCGTCCAAATTGACGGTTGCGGGTAACCCGCAATCGTCAGTTGCCGTAAGCGACCGCATCGATGCACGCGAGCGGCTGGTCACCGTGTTACCCGCGTCGCTCGCTGGCACATCTGCGCCACGACTGCCAATCGATGGACGCGGCCATTTGGCCCATACAGCATCCGTGCGCGACTTCTTCGATTATTTCCTGACGACACAAAACGAAGTCTCCGCTGCGACGCTCGACGCATTAGTGCGGCGTCAGATCGCCGCGCAACTCGATGGCACCGCAGCCGCTGGCGAAGCGCTGTCCGCCTGGCAACGTTACACAGAATATCGAGCAGTGCTCGACCGATTGCCACAAACCGTAGCCGCCGCGGGTGAAAAAGCTGATCTCGACGCGCTGCAACGCTACGTCGATCAGCGCGATGCGCTGGCTGTGAGTCTGTTGGGCGAATGGCAGGAGCCGTTTTTCGGCACGGAGTCGCAGCAGCAACGCGCCGATTTGGAGCGCTTGCGTATCGTGTCGGATAGCTCGCTGAACAGCGAACAAAAAGCGACCCGTCTTGCTGCACTCGACGCGGCACTTCCACCGGAAACACGCGCGACTCACGAGCGCGTACGCCAGCAACAGATGGCGCTCGAATCGATCGATCAGGCCCAAAAGCAGGGCGGTTCGCTCGATACGATGCGTGCACAGATCACGCAGACACTTGGCCCCGAGGCTGCGGAACGCGTCGTGCAAATGCAGCAAGCCGACAACGCCTGGCAGGCCCGATATACGGACTACTCGAACGAGCGCGCACAAATCGACCAACAGGATTTGCCGCCACAGCAGCGCGAAGCCCAGATCGCACAACTGCGCCAGCAGTTCTTCACGAACACGAGCGACGCCATGCGCGCCGCGTCGCTCGATCGCGACAGCGGTTCAGCCAACTGAAACATCGATCGTGGTGCGGTTTGGCACGGACTCGTCGGTTCGCGTCGGCGATTTAGCAGAAAACTGTGCAACGTCACCACAATCCCATTGAACGATGAGCAAGCCGGTTCGCACGCCGCCTTATTCCGCGTTTGCAAGATGTTTTTTCTGAAGCAAAAACACAGGAATAAAAGCCGCGAAGCCGTGGTTCTTCCTCATGCAAACCCGCACAAAACTCACCGGAGTTCATCATGAAGAAGATCACTTTTTCCGCATTGTCCCTCGTCGTTCTTGCCGCTTCGTCGAACGCTTTCGCAGAAGGAAAGACACGTGCTCAGGTATACCAGGAATTGATCGAAGCACAACAGAACGGCCTTAACTACGTCACCGATGCTTCGTATCCCGATGTGAATCCCGTGTTCGCCCAGCAGGTCGAGCGCCACAAGGAAGCACTCGCAGCACAAGCGGCCGCCGCGAGCCGCGTCGTGAGCGGCAGCACGCCGGCCGGCAGCGCCAATTGAAAGTATCGATATCCGGCGTGCACGCAGAACGGAGCCACGCCGGATATTGAGGGGAATGGATCGACGTGTCGCGTATTGGACGATGAGTGCACCGCGAGGCGAGCGTTAACGTTTCACCCGTTCCGAACGCGGATCATAAGGGGCCTTCAGATGCACCGTAGCCGGCAGCAGAACGCCGGCGACATCGATTGTGTATTGTCCGTTGTTCAGATATGCAGCATCCGCCACGCCGTCTGGATTGTTCACATAACCCATTGCCACCGGACAACCGAGTGTGTGTCCGAATGCCGCCGAACTGACGAAGCCGACCGGCTTGCCGTCGCGCAGAATGGCTTCGCCGCCCCAGAGCATGCAATCGGCGGCGCCGTCGGCGGTGAGCACCACCATGCGGCGGCGCAGCGGTTCGGCGCGCAACTTCAGCAACGCATCGCGGCCGCGGAAGGGGATGTCCTTATCGAGCTTGCACGCGAATGAGAGGCCCGCTTCGAACGGATTCGTGTCCGGTGTGAGTTCGCGGCCCCACGCACGATAGCCCTTTTCGATACGCAGCGAATCGATCGCGTAATAGCCTGCATTGACGAGACCCAACACCTTGCCCACTTCGTGCAGCGTTTCGTACACGCTGAGCGCGAATTCGACCGGCACGTAAAGCTCCCAGCCGAGTTCGCCCACGTAGGTAAGCCGGGTGGCGCGCAGCGTCGCGTAGCCGACGTCGACCTCGCGGCTCTGGCCGAACGCGAACGCCTCATTGCTCCAGTCCGTTTTCGACACGCTTTGCAGCAGCTCGCGCGAGCGCGGGCCCATCACGGCGAGCACGGCGTATTGGCCGGTGACGTCGACCAGGGTGCAGTGCTTGTCGTGCGGAATGGCTTTTTCGATCGTATCGAAATCGCGCGTGGTTTGCGCGGTGCCGGTGACGAGCAGGTATTGGTCGTCGGCGAGGCGGGTCAGCGTGAAGTCCGATTCGTAAGTGCCGCGCTCGTTAAGCATGCCGGTGTAGACCGTGGTGCCCGGCGGTACGGCCACATCGTTGGCGACGATGCCTTGCAGCACGCTTTCCGCGTCACGTCCTTTGATGAGAAATTTGGAGAACGAAGTCATGTCGAACAGCGCGACGCCTTCGCGGCACGCGCGATGTTCGGCGCCACTCCACGGCAGCCAGTTCTGCTGGCCGAACGCGTAGTCGATCTGGGCTTGTTCGGGAGCCGGTGCGAAAAAATTCGCGCGTTCCCAGCCCATCTTGCTGCCGAAACAGGCGCCGTCGTCGCGCAGCAGCGAATACAGCGGAGAGCGGCGAAACGGCCGCGCGCTGTCGAGTTCGCGATTCGGCCACGGCATCGCGTAATGCAGGCCGAGCGTTTCTTTCACGCGATCATGCAGCCACGTGTCGTTGCCGTTAAAGCGCGCAAAGCGGCGGATGTCCACCGGCCACAGGTCCATTGTGGGTTCACCCGCGACGATCCATTCGGCGAGCGCCATGCCGGCGCCGCCCGCCGACGCGATCCCCATCGAATTGAACCCCGCGCCGACGAAAAAGCGCCGCAATTCCGGCGCCTCGCCGAGCATGAAGTTGTTGTCCGGCGTGAACGACTCCGGGCCGTTGTAGAACTGCCGCACCTGGGCGGTTTCAAGTGCGGGCACGCGTTGCAGCGCATTTTCCATCAGGATTTCGAACTGATCCCAGTCGTCGGGCAGCAGCTGGAATTCGAAATTCTCGGGGATGCCGTTCATGCCCCACGGCTTCGCGTTCGGCTCGAAGCCGCCCATTACGAGGCCGCCCACTTCTTCCTTGAAGTAGATGAAGCCATCCGGATCGCGCATCACCGGCAGGTCCGGATGTACGCCGGCGATCCGCTCGGTGACGATGTAGTAGTGCTCGGCCGAATGCAGCGGCACGGTCACGCCGCACAGGCGGCCTACGGCCTTGGCCCACTGGCCCGCGCAATTCACGACGACGTCCGCGCCGATCGTGCCTTCTTCGCCGTCCTTGTTGCGCCACGCGAGGCCGCGGACTTCGCGTGCGCCGTTCGCCTTGCCGTCTTGCGCGATGCGCGTGTGGATCGCTGTCACGCGGGTGTTTTCGACGATGCGGGCGCCGCGCCTGCGGGCGCCGCGGGCGAGGGCCTGAGTCAGGTCGGTGGGGTTCGCCCGGCCGTCGCCGGGCAGCCAGACGGCGCCGAGCAAATCGTCGGTGCGCATCACCGGCCATAGATCGCCGGCTTCCTGTGGAGTGATCACGTCGCACGCCACGCCGTAGGCGCGCGCGACGGCGGCGGTGCGTTTGAGTTGTGTCATCCGCTCGGCCGTGCGGGCCACCGAGAGCGAGCCGCATTGCTTCCAGCCGGTCGCAAGACCGGTGTCGGCTTCAAGTTCGGCGTAGAGCGCGGTCGAATAGCGGATCAGCCGGGTCATGCTTTCCTGAGCGCGCAATTGGCCGACGAGGCCGGCCGCGTGCCAGGTCGTGCCGCACGACAGCTGGCCCTGTTCGAGCAGAACCACATCGGTCCAACCCAGTTTAGTAAGGTGATAGGCAACCGAGCAGCCAATGATGCCGCCACCAATGATAACGACGCGGGCGTGGCTGGGAATCGATGTGGACATATGTGGAAATATGTTGATTGATTGTCCGTAGCTTGCCGCAAAAAAACACAGAACGCAACGAGCGATTGGTTCTGTTGCGATGGCGCTTGTGTCATTCGTGGGTCACACTGAAACGCTATTTACGTCTTCCGGGCGTCTGCTCGGATTGCATTGCAGCAAGTTTTCTTGAATGGCTCACTGGTTGCCGATGCGATGTGGTTTCGGTTGGTAATGTGTGGGTATTTTCCTCGCATGAATGTGCCTTTTGCTAGACTGTGTCTGTCCGCCATCGCTCAACGCCTTATGTTCTCCACCCAACGCCAAGCCGAAATTCTGCGGCTCGTCCGCGAGCAGCGCACCTGCACGATCACCGATCTCGCCGGCCGCTTCGACGTTTCCGACGAGACCATCCGCCGCAACATCAAGCCGTTGATCGCCGACGGCCTGCTCATCAAGGTGCACGGGGGCATCATGCTGCCGGCGCGTCTCGACGAGCCGCCGTTCCAGCGGCGCATGGTGGCGAGCCGTGAGGGCAAGCAGGCGATCGGCGCGCGCGTCAGCGAATTGGTCCGGGACGGCGATTCGCTGATCCTCGAGGGCGGTACGACCTGTCTGCATATCGCGCAGGCGCTCGCGGCGCGCTCGCGGCTCACGGTGGTGACCAATTCCATCGAAGTGGCTCGACTGTTGGCGCCGCGTAACGGGAACCGCGTGTTCATCGCCGGCGGCGAGCTGCGCGCCGACGACGCTGCCGCTTTCGGCGACAGCGTGCTCGCCTTTCTGCGACAGTTCCACGTGCGCTATGCGATCGCCTCGGTCACCGCAATCGATATGCAAGGCCGTTTCATGGACGCGTTGCCCGCCGACGTCGCGTTTTCGCTCGCGGCCTTCGCGCAGGCTGAGCAGCGCGTGGTCGCGGCGGATCATGCGAAATTCGGCCATAGCGCGCTGGTACACGCTTTCGGCCCGAACGCCATCGATCTGCTGGTCACCGACGAAGCGCCCGCACCCGCGCTCGCTCAAGTGTTCGCGGCAGCCGGCCTGGAAGTCAGTGTCGGCGCGCCTGCGCGCGGCGGCGCCGAGCCGGATGCCGAAAACGATAGCGCAGCCGGCTTGACGATCGGCTCTGCGCTCTAAGAAAGCCGCACCGCAGATCAGCGCCGTGTGCGCCCATGCCGGCCGCCGATCGGCTGCGCACGCCCAGTCCAGTCAAACCCGGTCAAGCATCCCGTCCGTTGCGCCGCCTTTAATGGCACCGCCACAGCCCATTGCGTCCAACGCGTAAAATGGCCGGTTAGCACCGGCACTCTACGCTGGACAGAAACTGCGCCGGCAGGCGCGCTACGCCGCCTGCCGCGTCGATTCCGCGCGGTTGGCGCCGCCGGCTTCGAATATGGATGAACCCTGATGTCGTCAGTTTTCTTTGATCGGGAACGGATTGCGGAATGGCTCGGTGACCACACCGTCGCGAAGGCGCGTTCGGTCGGCGCCGTCACGAACGTGAAATGGCACGGCGATACGCTCAGCGGCTATGTGCAAGGCACGCAAGTCCTTCCATACCACACCCGGGTGCGATTTCGCACCGATGGCGGTGCCCCTTGGGCGCAGGGGGACTGCAGTTGCCCGGTCGGCCGCAACTGCAAGCATGTCGCCGCGCTGCTGCTCGCCGAGCTCGAGTATCACGACGAGATGGACCACATCACCAACGTCGACATCGACGTGGATGGGCACGCGTCCACCGGCTATCCGCGCACGGCGTCGGGAACAACGGCGCAGCCGTCCGCCGGCGTGCGCCCCGAACTGGTCAGTTGGCTCGAGCGTTTTCGCGCGCGCGCCGAGGCCGCCGATGCGGTCGCCCAGAAGGCGGCCTCGGCACGCACTCAGACGCTAGCCTATCTGCTGAACTGGTCCCACTTCCACATGCGCCACGAGGTCGTGTTGTACCGGGCGCGGTGCCATCCGGACGGCACGATTTTCGATGTCGACGAGCCTTGGGGCAATGTGGAAGCGGCCCTGCTCAAGCAACCAAAGTTCGTCTCCGACGAAGATCTGTCGATCCTGCGCGGCCTGTGGCTCGGCCGCTCCCGCGAGGATTTCGGCCAGTTCATTCTGCGCGGCACAAGCGGCGCGGAGATGCTGCAAAAGCTGATCGCCACGGGGCGCCTGTTCTTTGAGTTCAAACCGGCGCGCGGTCGGGCGGGGCCGACCCCGCTGTCGCGCGGCGCCGACCGGCCCGGGCGGATCGAATGGGAGCCGCTGGCTGACGAGCGCTTGCGGCCCGTGCTGTGCACCGAGCCGCACGCCACCATGGTGCTGCCCACCGAGCCGATCTGGTATGTGGACGGCGTCGCGAACGAAGCGGGCATCGTCGAGTCGTCGTTGCCGTTTCAGCAGTTGCCCGACTACCTCGCCATGCCGCCGATTTCGCTCGCCGAAGCGCCGCTGGTTGCGTCGGTGCTGCGCGAGATCGCGCCGGACCTGCCGCTGCCGCCCACGCACGACGCCTCCGCGATTCGCGTCATCGACGTCGAACCCGTGCCGGTGCTCACGCTCAACAGCCATGCGCTGCCGTCTACGGCCAAGGCGGGGCTGCGCAAGTCCGAGGCGGTCGAGCTGGCCGGCGTCAGTTTCGATTACGACGGCGTCAGCATCAATGTCGATAGCAGCGTCACACTCGTGCCGATGCCGGGCGGTGACGTGATCCATATCCGCCGTCGCTATGATGCCGAGAAAAAACGCCTTCTCGAACTGCGCAAGACCGGGCTGCAGAAAGTGCCGACCAGCCGCGTCTACGCGTCACGGCTGCTGCCCGACACGATGCTCGGCCTGCCCGATGCGGACGCGTGGTCCGCCTTCGTGAGCGACGCCGTGCCGGATCTCGTGAGCAAAGGCTGGCGCGTGACAATGGCGCCGGAGTTCCGCTACAACGTCATCGAGATCGACGCGATCGACGGCACCGCGCATCAGGCCGGCGACGGCTGGTTCGATCTGGAGATGGGCATCCGGATCGGCGAGCGCAACGTGCGGCTCGAGCCGCTGCTCGCCGATCTGTTCCGGCGTGACAAGCGCTGGTTGAGCGGCGCGCTGGAAGCCATCGCCGACGACGAGCGGATCGAGCTGAAGACAGAAGAAAACAAGCGTCTGCGATTGCGCGCCGACCGCCTGAAGCCGGTGGTGCGCGTACTGGTCGACCTGTTCGACGCGCTGGGCGGCTCGTTAGCCGAGGGCGCGCCGCTGCGTGTGCCTTCGGTCGATGCTGGCCGTCTGGAAGCGCTGAACAGCACGGGCCGCTGGCAATTCAAGGGTGAAGACTCGATCCGCCAACTGGCGCAGCGTCTGCAAGCCGGCCCGGGCTTGCACGAGGTGCCGGTGCCGCGTGGTCTGCGGGCCGAACTGCGCGTGTATCAGCAGCAGGGCCTGAACTGGATGCAGTTTCTGCGCGAACACGATCTGGCCGGCGTGCTCGCCGACGACATGGGTCTCGGCAAAACCGTGCAGACCCTTGCGCATATCCTCGCAGAGAAAGAAGCTGGGCGGCTCGACCGTCCCGCGCTGATCGTCGTGCCGACCACGCTCGTGCACAACTGGCGCGAGGAAGCGCGCCGCTTCGCGCCCGAACTGAAAGTGCTGGTGCTAAACGGCCCGCAGCGCAAGGAGCGTTTCGAGCAGATCGGCGAGCACGAACTGATTCTGACGACTTACGCGCTGCTGTGGCGCGATCAGAAGGTGCTCGCCGAGCATGACTATCACTTGCTGATTCTCGATGAGGCGC
Source organism: Paraburkholderia sp. IW21 (assembly GCF_041321145.1). Classification (NCBI taxonomy): domain Bacteria; kingdom Pseudomonadati; phylum Pseudomonadota; class Betaproteobacteria; order Burkholderiales; family Burkholderiaceae; genus Paraburkholderia; species Paraburkholderia sp. IW21. The sequence goes on from NZ_JBGGWA010000012.1 coordinate 217,652, forward strand.
AGTACGTCAAGAACGCCAGCACCAAAGCCGCGCAGGCGATCCGCGGGTTGCACGCGCGGCACCGGCTGTGTTTGACGGGAACGCCGCTGGAGAATCACCTTGGCGAGCTGTGGTCGCAATTCGATTTTCTGCTGCCGGGCTTTCTCGGCAGCCAGAAAGACTTCACCAAACGCTGGCGCAATCCGATCGAGAAGAACGGCGACGGCGTGCGGCGCGCGTTGCTGGCGCGCCGCATCCGGCCGTTCATGCTGCGCCGCCGTAAGGACGAGGTTGCGAAGGAGTTGCCGGCCAAGACCACCATCGTGTGCTCGGTCGATCTTGAAGGCGCACAGCGCGATCTATACGAAACGGTGCGTACGTCGATGCAGGAGAAAGTGCGCGCGGCGGTCAGCGCGCAAGGTCTCGCGCGCAGCCACATCATCGTGCTGGATGCCTTGCTGAAGCTGCGCCAGGTCTGCTGCGATCCGCGTCTCGTGCGCAAAGTCAAGGCCGCCATGGAAGTGGGCGAACCGAGCGAGAAGCGCGACAAAACTGAAAAAGCCGAGAAGGGCGCGCGCGCCACGCGCTCGGCCAAGCTCGATTTGCTGTTGTCGATGCTGCCTGAATTGATCGAGGAAGGACGGCGCGTGCTGCTGTTCTCGCAGTTCACCGGCATGTTGTCGCTGATCGCCGAGGCGCTCCAGGAAGCGGCGATTCCCTACGTAATCCTGACCGGCGACACGGCGGACCGCATCACGCCGGTCGAGCGTTTCCAGCAAGGCGAGGTGCCGCTGTTCCTGATCAGCCTGAAAGCAGGCGGCGTGGGCCTGAACCTGACCGCCGCCGACACGGTGATTCACTACGACCCGTGGTGGAACCCCGCCGCCGAGAATCAGGCGACCGACCGGGCGCACCGGTTGGGGCAGGACAAGCCGGTATTCGTCTACAAGCTGATTGCCGCGGGCAGCATCGAAGAGAAGATCGTGGCGTTGCAGGAGCAGAAGGCGGGCCTCGCCGACAGCATTCTCTCCGAAGACGCCGCCGGCGCCGCCAAGTTCTCGGACGACGACCTCGATGCGCTATTCGCACCGATGCCGGAGATTGAAGGCGGCCGATGAAGGGGGCGCCTTCTTCGGAGCGTATGGGGTGTGTTGGCGACGCCGTTTCAGGCGTGCGCTGCGTGCGCCAGCACTTCGTCAACCCACTGATTGATACTCTTGCCAGCAGCGGCCGCTGCGATACCGACCGCGGCGTGCACTTCGGGGCGAATGCGCAGCATCAGTTTGCCGGACGCGGGCTTTTGCGGATCGCGTCCGGTTTTCGCGCAGTCTTCCAGGTAGTGATCGACCGCCTGATGAAAGTCATCGGTCAATTCGGTCACGGTTTCCCCGTGGAAACTGATCCGATCCGAAACGCCGAGCACACGCCCGACAAAAATGTTCTCGCGCGGATCGAATTCAACTCGCGCGAAATAGCCTTTGTACGTCATCGAATTCATCACGGTTCGACTCCAAGTTCGGTAAACCACGCACGCAATTCTTCCACCTGATATTTCCGCGCCTCTTTGCCAGGATGCGGTTGATGCAGATATCTGCGGCTGCCGTGTAACTCGAAAGCCACCCGAGACCCGGCGCCCTCTCGCACGTCTGCGCCAAGGGCCAGGATCAACGCTTCAATGTCAGCGAATACGATGCCGCCCTGAGTGGGCCTCTTGAATACGGCGTGGAGCGTGCTGAGGTGTTTTGATTTCATTGGAATGATAGCATAAATTGATAGCATTGGAAGGGCGCGCGCTGTCAGTGATCGAGGCATCGCGCAGGCTGTTTAACCCTCGCCGCGATACTCGTTGCCGATCACTTTGCTCGTCGTCGGTCCCTCTCTGACGCGTCCCCGAAAGCGCAGAGTTCCCCGCCAATCCGCCAATCTTTAATATCAACCCAAACGATCTAATAATGCTTAGCCTTAAAGCGCTCGCGCTATTCCGGCGTGTTGTCGCCTTCCGGCCAGCGGTTTTCGAACACGCAATCGGCGAGCGGCATGCGGCTCGCCCAGCGCTCGGTCTCCAGCATCGGCTCGCTGTAAAACTGATCGACGTGGCCGAGACACAGAATCGCCACCGGTCGCGCGCCCTCGGGCATATGCAGTAGCTTACGGACCGCGTCGACGTCGAATAGCGACACCCAGCCCATTCCCAAACCTTCCGCTCGTGCGGCCAGCCACATGTTCTGGATCGCGCACGCCACGGACGCAAGGTCCATCTCCGGCAAAGTGCGGCGCCCGAAGATGTGCCGCTCGCGGCCGTCCATCAGCGCCATCACCAGCAGTTCGCCGCATTCCAGCATGCCTTCCACTTTCAGCTTCATGAACTCTTCGCGCCGCTTGCCGAGGGCATCGGCGGTGGCGAGGCGTTCGCTTTCGACTGTCGCGTGCAAGGCCGTGCGCAAAACGGGGTCGGTGATGCGCGCGATGCGCCACGGCTGCATGAAGCCGACGCTAGGCGCGTGATGCGCCGCGTCGAGCAGGCGCTGCAACACGGCGGGGTCGACCGCCTCGCGCACGAAGTGGCGCATGTCGCGTCGTTCGTAAATCGCGCGGTAGACGGCCTCGCGCTCGGAGTCGTTAAAAGGCTTCGCCATGGAGCAGGGCGGCCGTGAAGGCCGGGTTGGAGGGCCAATAAGCGTGCATATAAGTGGCCACGATCGAGCCGCTGCGGAACACGTTTTCGCCAGGAGCGCCGCCGTGTGGCCGGGTGGCGGAACGCAGCGGCGTGAGCGGCGTCGTCAGTTTCGAATAGTGAAAGGTGTGACCGGTCATTGGACCGTGCGGGCTGTCGATCTGTTGCATGCCGAGCGCGGTGAAGCGCGTTTGCATCGTCGCATGGCCGGGCAGCAGCCCGAGCATGGGTGTGCTGGTGCCGCTCGTGTCGGTGAGTTGGTCGAGCAGGTAAAGCATGCCGCCGCATTCGGCGACAATCGGTTTGCCCGCAGCCGCGTGCGCTCGGATCGTCGCGGCACTGCGCGTGTTGCTTGCGAGCGTTGCAGCGTGCAGTTCGGGATAGCCGCCCGGAAGGTACAGGGCGTGCGTGTGCGCCGGAAGTGCATCGTCAGCGAGCGGCGAGAAGTATTCGATGTGCGCGCCGAGTGCTTCTAGAAGCGTGACGTTGGCCGGGTAGATGAACGAGAACGCGGCGTCGCGCGCGATCGCGATTGTCTTGCCTTCGAGAAGGTGCGGGAGCGTTTGTGGCTCAGGCTCGCCGAATTCCACCCGCGGCGGCAATTCAGTCAGCGCGGTTTGTGCGAGTGCATCGGCGGCGCGATCCAGGCGCATTTCCAGGTCTTCGATCTCTGCTGCTTGATGCAGGCCGAGGTGGCGATCGGGCAATTCGATTTCGTCGTTGCCTGTGATGTATCCGCACCAGCGCAGATCCGGCGGCAGCGCCTCTTCGAGCATTTGCGCGTGCCTCGCAGAGCCGACGCGATTGGCGAGCACACCGTAAAACGGCACTTGCGGCCTGAATTGCGCAAGGCCGAAGGCGATCGCGCCGAAGGTCTGCGCCATCGCTTTCGCTGAAATCACAGCGAGTACCGACACCCCGAACGTGGTTGCCAGATCGGCGCTGCTCGGCGTGCCGTCGAACAGGCCCATCACGCCTTCGATCAGGATCAGATCCGCTTCGGCCGCCGCTTGCGCCAGCAGATTGCGGCAGGCCGCTTCGCCCACCATCCACAAATCGAGCGACAACACCGGCGCGCCACTGGCGCGTGCCAGAATCATCGGGTCGAGGAAGTCTGGGCCGGTCTTGAACACGCGCACACGCCGCCCCAGCCGCCGGTGATAGCGCGCGAGGCCGGCTGTGATCGTGGTCTTGCCTTGACCCGAAGCCGGCGCGCTAATGAACAGGGCGGGGCACGCCGCGAAGGAAATCCCCTTTGGGGACGCGGACATGGTTCAGAACTCCACGCCGCGCTGTGCTTTCACGCCCTGCTCGCGATACGGATGCTTGACGATGCGCATTTCGGTGACGAGGTCGGCGGCTTCGATCAACGCGTCCGGCGCGTGGCGGCCGGTCACCACCACGTGCAGCATTTCAGCCCGCGCGTTCAGCACCGACAGCACTTCGTCGAGCGGCAGGTATTCGTACTTCAGCACCGTGTTCAGTTCGTCGAGGATCACCATCTGATAGTCGCCGCTTTCGATCATCCGGCGTGCTTCGGTCCAGCCTTTGCGCGCGGTGGCGATGTCGGCGTCGCGATTCTGCGTGTTCCAGGTGTAGCCGTCACCCATCGTGACGAAGTCGCAATTGGCGATCGCACCGAGGAAGTCGCGCTCCGAGGTATGCAGCGCGCCTTTGATGAATTGCACGACGCCGAGGCGCATACCGTGCCCAAGCACGCGCACAGCCATGCCGAAGGCTGCGGTGGTCTTGCCTTTGCCGGTGCCGGTGTTGACGATCAGAAGTCCTTTTTCAACGGTGGCGCCGGCCTGCTTTTTCTCGTGACCTTCGCGCCGGCGCTCGGTCATGCGTTGATGCGATTCGGGGTCGGTCTTCATGGAAGGTCCTGTTTTTGGGTATCGTTGTTTGTATGTTCGTGGGCGGGTGAAGCAGTCGTCGATGCGATCGCGACTGTGACGCCGTTGTGTACGGTTTTGCGCACGAGTAGCCGTGCATTGGGCGTTTCGAACGCGACTGACGCATGGGCCGCACCGGGTGCGTCGGCTGCGTCGGATTCGGTCGCCGCGGCGAGTAAGGCGCACGGCTCGCAGACGCCGTCTACGCCGAGATATTCACGAGCGGCCGCGGACGGGTCGTCCACGGGCGTCGCCGCAATCCGCTCGCGGCTGAACAGTTTCAGCGGCAACGCGTGACGTGCGCAGAATTCGAGCAAACCTGCTTCGTGAGCTTTGGTGTCGACCGAGGCAATCGTGCTGATTGCGTTGAATGCATACGCGCCGAGCGCGGCGCGCACAGCGGCTTCGATCTGCTCGACAGAACTGTGCAAGCGACAGCCGATGCCCACGGTCAGCGTTTTCATGGCTCGTCCGAAGCGTCCGAAGCATCAGAAGCGTCCGCCGCCGCCGAGTTAGCCGCTTGCGCCCCTCCCACCGCGCCAGCCTCACCAGTATTCGCAGCGGCCCGCGCGAGTGCCAGCGACGCCACTCCGCCGATCACCACGATCGCCGGGGAGCCGAGTCGGGCGCGTGAGACCGCTTCCGCGAACGCGCCGAGTCGCGCGAGCACGTGCCGTTGCTCAGGACGAGTCGCGGATTCAATCGCGGCACACGGCGTGTCGGCGCTCATGCCGGCCGCGAGCAACGCGCCGGCGATATCGTTCAGCCGCCGCATGCCCATATAAATCACCAGCGTCATGCGCGTGGCGACGAGTGCGGCCCAGTCCGGCTCGCCGCTGCCGGCGCCGTGGCCCGTGACGAACACCACGCCTTGCGTGTGATCGCGATGCGTGACCGGAATGCCGATCGCCGCGGGCGCCCCGATCCCCGCCGTGATGCCGTTGATCACGTCCACCTCGATGCCCGCTGCATGCAGCGCCTGCTGTTCTTCGCCGCCGCGGCCAAACACGAACGGATCGCCGCCTTTCAAACGCGCGACGCTGCGCCCGGCCTGCACGTGTTCGAGCATCTGCGCGACGATGCCGGCCTGCGGCGTCGACGGATGCCCACCCCGTTTGCCGACGTACACGACCAGCGCGTCGGCGCGCGCGAACTGCAGTACGTCGGGGTTCACCAGATCGTCGACCAGCACCACGTCGGCTTGCGCCAAGGCGCGAATCGCCTTGAGGGTCATCAGTTCGACGTCGCCGGGGCCGGCGCCGATCAGCCAGGCGCGGCTCATTGCGGCATGCATGGCGTGCGCCATGTCGTGACAAGCGGGAAAAGGCGGAGCGGCAATGCGCTCCAGATGGCGGAAATCGAGGTCATGCGGTGCTACGAGAATTACGCACGACGATAAACGCCACTCGCGCGTTTCCCATAGGGAAACGCAAACAGCGGCGCCACGTCGTGCTTCAGCGCCTTCACATCCGTCCCTCGCGGATTCCGGCGGCCGGCAGCGTGACGTTCGCCGCCTCCGCGTCTGGCCGGTATCCGGGCTGGCGGCCTCATGCGTTTTGCCTTCCCGTCGGATTCCTCAGACAGTGGCATCAAAAACGCATGCGCGATGCGAAAGCACCGCAGGTCGCTTACCGTTGCGGGGACAGCACAGGTTGAGCGCAGCGAGCGCGGCCTGTTTCCCGTTTAACTGCACATGCGAACGCATGTGCGGGCACCAAACGCGCGCATACGATAGCACACCACAGGCGGCGCCGGCACTGCGGAAAGGCCCTGCCGAGGCCCGCTGCCGAGGCCCGCGTTTTCTTGACGGCGCGGGGCCGCGGGCCTACACTCGCACGCACTTTGGTGCTCGTGTGCGCGCTCGTGCGCATGCAGTTAAACGGGAAACAGGGTGCCCGCCTGCCATGGATAGGGTCAACCTGTGCTGCCCCCGCAACGGTAAGCGAAAAGCGGTTCCAGGTTGATTGCCTGGCGCCGCGGAGCCGGCTTCGATGTCCACGCGCAAGGCCGCGTAGGCATATACCCACTGGGCGAGAAACCACTCGCTCGGGAAGGGGAAGCGGCGCTTTCGCCAGCCCGGATACCGGCCAGAATACGAAGAACGAACGCCGCGGGGATGCGGCGCTGCGTTCATGATCTCATTCGCGTTTTCTGTTTTTCTGTTGCCTGGGTAACGCCGTTGTTCATCCCCGTGTTTTGTTATCGTCCGTGCTTTCAGGGCATCAGCCCCGTTGGCTTGACCGATACAGACAAACGCGCCGGCGTGCACGTGCAACTCCTACGGATGGACCTCACGATGCAAACTCAAATGCGCAAGATCCCCGTCACCATCGTCACGGGCTTTCTCGGCAGCGGCAAGACCACACTGTTGCGGCACATTCTTCAGCATGCGGGCGGCAAGCGCATCGCGGTGATCGTCAACGAGTTCGGTGAACTCGGCATCGACGGGGAAATCCTCAAGGGTTGCGGGATCGGCTGCGATGAAAACGGCGTCGAGACTGAAGGCCAACTGTATGAACTCGCGAACGGCTGCCTCTGCTGTACCGTGCAGGAAGAATTTTTCCCGGTGATGGAAAAACTGGTGGAGCGCCGCGAGCAGATCGATCACGTGCTGATCGAAACCTCGGGTCTCGCGTTGCCGAAGCCGCTGGTGCAGGCGTTCAACTGGCCGCAGATCAAGAATAGCTTTACCGTCGACGCGGTAGTCACCGTGGTGGACGGTCCCGCCGTGGCGAGTGGCCAGTTCGCCGACAATCCACTTGCCGTGGATGCGCAACGCAAAGCCGATCCGAATCTCGATCACGAATCGCCGTTGCACGAACTGTTCGAAGATCAATTGTCTGCGGCTGATCTGGTGATTCTGAACAAAACCGATTTGCTCGACGAATCGCATCAAGCTTCAGTCGAGGCCACCATCCGCGAGGAAATTCCGCCGCAAGTGAAGATCGTGCGCGCGCAGAGGGGTCAGCTCGATCTGCATACCTTGCTGGGCCTCGAAGCAGCTTCTGAAGAAACGATTCACCTGCGCCACGATCACCATGGTTCGGCTGACGACGCCGATCATCACCATGACGAATTCGATTCGGTGGTCGTCCACGCGAATGTTTCGTCGCGCGAAGCGGCGATCGCCGCGTTGCAAGGGCTGGTCGAGACGAACACGATTTACCGTGTCAAAGGTTTCGCGGCGTTGCCGGGCGCGGCAATGCGTCTGGTGATCCAGGGCGTGGGCCGTCGTTTCGATAGTTACTTCGATCGCCGTTGGCAAGCCGGTGAAGCCGGTGAGGGACAGCAAAGCCGTTTCGTGCTGATCGGTGAAGACCTGGATCAAGCCGTTCTGCAGCACGCCTTCGAAGCCGCATTGGCCGCAGTTCCGCGCGCCCAGCCGCAACAGGCGTAACCGGTCATGCATCTGCTGCGCACTACGCCGGGCGGCTTTGTCGACGATACGCAAGGCGTGATCCGTATCGATCAGCAGCCCGCCGATATCGTGGTGCTCAGCTCGGCCGATACCACGCTGTCGCTGCTCGCCAGCGTGTTTCCTCGGCTGGGGGAAGGCTTTCCGAGCGTGCGGCTCGCGAACGTCACGTATTTGCGGCAGCCGGCTTCGGTCGATTTTTATGTCGAAGACGTGTTGCAGCATGCGCGTGTCGTGGTGGTCGATCATCTTGGTGGCGAGGCGTATTGGCCTTACGGGATCGAACAGGTGGTTGCGCTCGCCGAGCGCAAGCAGCAGACGCTCGCGATGTTCTCCGGCGATCTGCAGGAAGATCCGAACCTGCTTGCACGTAGCACCGCCGACGCGGATCTGTGTCATCAGTTATGGCGCTATCTACGCGAGGGCGGTCCGCAGAATGCCGAGGCGTTCCTGCGCTGCATCGCCCACCGCGAGCTCGGCTGGGGGCGCGAGCCGGCGCCGCCGCGCGCGTTGCCTGCCGCTACGCTCTACCATCCCGAACGCGATACGCCGACGATTGCCGACTGGCAGGCGCGTTGGCGCACGGACGCGCCAGTCGCCGCGATTCTGTTTTACAAGGCGCATCTGCAAGCGGCCAATACCGCCGTGTTCGACGCCCTTATCGATGCGCTCGGCACGCAAGGCCTGAATCCGCTGCCGATCGCGATTACCTCGCTGAAAGATGCGATGAGCCGCGAAGTCGTGCAGCAGTTGTGCGCGCAACATGATGTCGCGCTGGTGCTGAACACGACCGCATTCGCCGCGTCAGCCATCGACGACCCCGAGCCGATTGCGCTCGCCGGCGACGCGCCGGTGATGCAGGTGATCCTGAGCGGCGGCAATCGCGAGGACTGGCTCAAGGACAATCAAGGCCTCAACTCGCGCGATATCGCCATGCATATCGCGCTGCCGGAAGTGGACGGCCGCATCATCACGCGGGCCATCAGTTTCAAAGGGCTCGCCTATCGTTGTCCCCACACCGAAGTCGATGTGGTCCGTTATCAGCCGGACCTCGAACGTGTCGGCTTTCTTGCCGAACTGAGCCGCCGCTGGTGCCGTCTGCGCACGCTCGATAACGCGGACAAGAAAGTTGCGCTGATTCTCGCCAACTATCCGATGAGCGAAGGGCGCATCGGCAATGGAGTGGGGCTCGATACGCCGGCCTCGGTGGTCGGCATTCTGTCGATGCTGGGCGACGAAGGGTATCGGTTAGGCGAGTTGCCCGTCGACGGCGATGCGCTGTTAAAGAAGCTGACTGAGGGCGTGACGAACGATCCGGTCGTGCGTGATTTGCGGCCCGCGCTGCAAAGCCTCGCGCTCGACGATTATCTTTTGTACTTCAACGCGTTGCCCGCTGAAGCGCGCAATGCGCTGAACGCACGCTGGGGGGCGCCCGAACAGGATCCGACGTTGCGGCGTGGCCGGTTCATGATCGCAGGCTGGCGCTGCGGGCATGCGTTCGTCGGGATTCAGCCGTCACGTTCGCGCGAGCAGGGCGACTACGCGAGCTATCACGACGCCGATCTCGTGCCGCCGCATGCGTATCTGGCTTTCTATTTCTGGCTGCGTCACCCGTTCGGCATCGACGCGGTCGTGCATGTCGGCAAGCATGGCAATCTTGAATGGCTGCCGGGCAAGAGCGTCGCGTTGAGCGACGCCTGCTGGCCCGATCTGATTCTTGGGCCGATGCCGCATCTGTATCCGTTCATCGTCAATGATCCAGGCGAAGGCAGTCAGGCGAAGCGTCGCGCGCAGGCCGTCATCATCGACCACCTGATGCCGCCGCTCACGCGCGCCGAGAGTTACGGACCGTTGCAGGATCTCGAGCGCCAGGTCGACGAATACTATGAAGCGCTAATGGTCGATCCGCGCCGCTCGAAGCTGTTGAGGCGCACGATTCTCGCGACCATCGTCGAACATAAGCTGCATGAAGAGCTGAGTCTTGACAGGCCGAACGGGCAGGACGATGAAGATGCGCTGCTGACGCGCGTCGATGCGTGGCTGTGCGAGTTGAAGGAAGCGCAGATTCGCGACGGTTTGCATACGTTCGGGCAATCGCCTGAAGGAGTGCAGCGGCGCGATACGTTACTGGCGCTAGGGCGCTTTCCGGTCGGCGATGGCCAACGCGGTAAGGCAGGTTTGATCGACGCCTTGGCGCGTGATCTGCGGATGGATCATCTGTTCGATCCGTTGTCGGTGGATTGGTCGGCGGTGTGGGACGGTCCGCGTCCTGACGTTTTACGGCGGGTGAGCGATGCGCCGTGGCGGCACAGCGGCGATACGCGCGAGCGTCTGGAACTGTTGGCGGCCGAGATGTTGCGGGGTGTGTGTGGCGATGAAACGCACGCTACTGTGTCCGCTGCTGGGGCCTTACCGCAGGCCGAATGTGTAATCGAGCGCTTGCGTCACGACGTGCTGCCTCGGCTTGACGCCTGCGGTCAACAGGAAATGTCGAATCTCAAACGCGGCCTCGAAGGGCGCTTCGTGCCGCCGGGGCCGAGCGGTTCACCGTCGCGTGGACGTCCGGACGTGCTGCCCACCGGCCGCAACTTCTATTCGGTCGATACGCGTGCCGTTCCCACTCAGGCGGCGTGGTCGCTCGGTTTGAAATCCGCGCAGCAACTGATCGAGCGGCATCTGCAGGAAAAAGGCGACTACCCGCGTGCGATTGGGCTCTCGGTATGGGGCACCGCGACCATGCGCACCGGCGGCGACGACATTGCCCAGGCACTTGCTTTACTCGGTGTGCGACCGAAGTGGGCACCGGGCAGTCATCGTGTGACCGACTTCGAGATCATGCCGATCGAGGCATTCGACCGGTCGCGTATCGACGTCACGTTGCGTGTGTCCGGCTTTTTCCGCGACGCCTTCGCGAACGTGATGCATTTGTTCGACGCCGCCGTGCAGGCGGTGGCCGAACTCGACGAGCCTGAAGACCTGAACCCGATCCGCGCGCGCGTGCTGCGCGAACGGGATGCGCTCATCGCGCGCGGCATGGACGCCGCCGAGGCGCGCAAGCGTGCCGGCTGGCGTGTGTTCAGTGCGCGCCCTGGCGCTTACGGTGCCGGTCTGCAGGACATGATCGACTCGCAGCAATGGCAAACCGACGCCGATCTCGCGAACGCGTATCAGGCGTGGGGCGGTTATGCCTACACGCAAAAAAGCGCTGGCGAAGAAGCGCGGCACGCATTCGGCACACGTCTCGCCGCGATGGACGTAGTACTGCAGAACCAGGACAACCGCGAGCACGATCTGCTCGATTCGAACGACTATTACCAGTTCCAGGGCGGCATGGTCGCGGCGGTGCGGCATCTGACGGGCAATCAGCCTCAGGTGTACCACGCGGATCACAGCAATCCGGCGGCGCCGCGCGTGCGTACGCTGCACGAAGAGATCGCCCGCGTGATCCGCTCGCGCGTGGTCAATCCGAAATGGCTCGATGGTGTGAAGCGTCACGGCTACAAGGGCGCCGCTGAAATCGCCGCGACGGTCGACTATCTGTACGGCTACGATGCGACCGCGCGCGTGATCGCCGATTACCAATACGCGCTCGTCACCGATGCTTATCTGAACGACACCGATACGCGCGAGTTCTTGCAGCGGCACAATCCGCACGCCATGCATTCGATCTGCGAGCGTCTGCTCGAAGCGATGCAGCGCGGTTTGTGGCAAGCACCCGGCGACTATCGCGAGCAAGTCGAACAGCATTTGCTCGCGAGTGAGCAGCAGATCGAAGGAATGCAAACATGAACGCTGCGACTCAACGATCCGCTTTTCCCTTTGCCGCGCTGATCGGCCAGGCGCCGTTGCAACAGGCGCTCTTGCTGGCCGCGATCGATCCGGGTCTAGGCGGCGTGCTGATCAGCGGGCCGCGCGGCACGGCGAAGTCGACTGCCGCGCGCGCGCTCGCTGAACTGTTGCCGGAAGGACAACTGGTGAATTTACCGCTCGGCGCCAGTGAAGACCGCTTGATCGGCACGCTCGATATTGAAACTGTGTTGCGCGATGGCTCAGTGCGTTTTTCGCCCGGTTTGCTTGCGAAAGCGCATCGCGGTGTCCTCTATGTCGATGAGGTGAATCTGCTGCCCGACGCGCTCGTCGATGCATTGCTCGATGCGGCGGCGAGTGGGATGAATACCGTTGAGCGCGATGGCGTTTCGCATAGTCACGACGCGAGCTTCGTGCTGATCGGCACAATGAATCCGGAAGAAGGTGAGTTGCGGCCGCAACTGATCGATCGCTTTGGCTTGATGGTCGAGTTGCAGAACTGCTTTGAGCCGCAGGTGCGTCAACAGATTGTGAAAGCACGTCTTGCGTTCGATCTCGATCCGCAGGGTTTTCGCGCGGAATATGCGCAGCAGCAGGAGACGTACGTTCAGCGGATCCGTGCGGCGCGCGAAGCGCTGCCGCGACTTGCGTTCGACGATGCCGTGCATGCGCATGTCAGCGCGCTGTGCATCGAGGCCACGGTGGATGGTCTGCGTGCCGATCTCGTGATGCTGCGTGCGGCGAGAGCCTTGGCGGCGCTGGAGCGGGCGGATGCGGTCACGGCGGAGCATGTCGAGCGGGTCGCCGAGGCGGTGTTGATGCATCGGCGCCACGATCACGAGGCTCGTGCAGGGGGCGGCGCGTCTGAGAACGAAACACCGCATGCTTCTATCGAGGCGAAGGCGTCTTCGCAAGATGCAGCGCCGGGCGTCGCTGCCGGCGATAGCGATTGGGGCTACTTGCCGCCGCAGCCCGCGAGCGTCGCGCAGGTCAAAGGCGTTATTCCGCTCACCGCAAAAAAACGCTAAGCCATCGGAAGGGCGCCGCCGCTGGCTCGCGCAGCGGTTTTCGATGGCGGCAAGGTGCGGGTACAGGTTCGCGCAGCCGCTTGAAAGGCGCGCCGGGCAAGCGCATTGCATGGGCGCCGACGCTCGCCGCGATGCGGCAAGACAGGCTGCGCGCGGAGCATCTTCGCTTCGTGCCTGAGGCGCCGCGAGGCGGTGTGCTGCACTGCTTCGTGCTCGACTGTTCCGGGTCCATGCTTGGCGGCCAGCGCCTCGCGCTCGCCAAGGGGCTGCTGATTGCATTGTTTGATCGCGCCAGTGCCTCGCGTGCCGAGGCGGCGCTGGTGTGTTTTGGCGGGGCTGGCGCGGATCTGCGTTTCGGTCCCGCCGTGCCGCGCTGGTGGAACGAGCGATGGCTAAGGCCAGTGGGTGGCGGCGGCGGAACGCCGCTAGCGTCCGGCGTGCGTCAGGCAGCGCAAGTGCTTGCGCGCAGTGCCCGTCGCAAGCCCGCGCAGCAGCGCTGGCTGTGGATCTTGACCGATGGCCGCAGCGGCGACCAGCCGGTGCGGCCACTCGACGCGGACGAAGTCGTGTTCGTCGATTTTGAGCGTGAGGCGATACGGCTGGGCCGCTGCCAGGCGCTTGCCGATGCCTGGCGCGCGACGCGTTTTACGCCGGAAGAGCTGATCGGCTGAACAGCGCGTGCACCGCGCTGTTCTCGTGCGCTTATTTCAAACCGTTCGACCAGTACAGGACGTCGTCCTGGCGGTCGAATACGAAGGCTTTCATCGCCATCTGTTGCGCTGCGTCGAGTTGATCGAGTTCGAGGCCGTGGGTCGACGGCTCGCCCGGCGCGCTGCCTTTCTGCACATTGCGGATGACCGCCGTGGTTTCGATCTCTGTGTCCAGATCCGCTGATTGGAGGCGGAAGGCGACGCGCAGTCGTTCGCCGATTGCTCCCAAGGTCCACGAGGCGGTCAGCGACATGCCGAGTGCGCTGATGCCTTTTGCGAGGCCAAGCCCTTCATACGCATCACCCGTTTCGCCGATGCCGAAGCGTACCGCGAGGTGCGCGTGGATGCGAATCGACTTGCGTTCGCGCAGGCGGCGGATCGCGCCGGGTTTCGACAGCACGATGTAGTCGAATGGGGAGCGGCAAACTGCCTCGACCGTGCAGACGAAACGAAATACGGCGTGGCTCGCTATGGCGACGATCTCGACGTTTTCACCGAGGCCTAGCGGCAGGATGCGGCCTTCTTGCAGCGGCGGCGTGACGAATAGTGCGTGGTTGGGCGCGAAGCCGATGATGCGGCATGGGTGCATGGGGGCGCCGCTTCCGAGCTGGGAGCGTATGCCTATTAATGCACCTATTGTCAGGTGCATGTCATTTAGTGTGAGTTGGCCGGTGGTAGCGACTGGCTGTTCGGGTTTGGGTTCCGGTTGCGTGACCGGGCCCAGCAAGTCGCCGCGGTGCGGGTGGAAGTTGTCGAACAGGAATTTGCGCTCGTCCGTCGTCGCCAGGATCGCGCCGCTGGCGAAGAGGAGCGTGCCGTCGGAGTCCGCGATCGGCCAATCGAGGGGCGTGCCTACTGGCACTGCATCCTGGATAAGAGACGGCGATGGGGTTGCAGGCGTTGGCTTCGCGATTCGGGCTTCTGCTAGGTTTTCCATGGGCGGCGACAAAATATGTGACGGGTTGACGTGTTTACGGCTGCGCCGGGTGGAAGCTTTAGGTTTTTTTGCGTTTGGTTTCCGTTCTTTCTTTTTTGTTGTTTGGTTGGAAGGGTTGTAGTGGTCGTGGGAAGCTCTCGAAAAAATTAACTCGGATGCCTAACTATTGTGTGGCACATGGAGGAGAAGCAGTTTCGGTGCTTCTCAACTTTTTGAAATTAATTGCATGAGGGGGTTGACGAGGGTGCGGGTCGCATCGCATAATTCGCCTCCCGTTTGATGACGGACGCGAAGAAAGCAGAGCTTCTGAGCGAGTGATCTTTAAAAATTAACAGCCGATAAGTGTGGGCGCTTGATGCGCGACGCGCGGTGGACTTTTCGGGGTCTGCCGGAAGCGAAAGTATCAAGACTCACACGAGTATTAAAGGAAGGTTTTCCTGTTGAAAGACAGGGGGATCATTCGTCAGTACGTTGAGTGAGCGACCGGGTTCGGAAGAGCCCGAAAAACAGTAACAGGTTTGAACTGAAGAGTTTGATCCTGGCTCAGATTGAACGCTGGCGGCATGCCTTA